>CAYQOQ010000137.1:0-12235 GCA_964419175.1 uncultured Occallatibacter sp.
ATCCCATCAAGCCAAACCCTTCGCGCATATAGCAATTAAGATGCGTTTGCCCTGGCCAGCACTGCGGAGCCGGTTGGCCATTGAACTGCCGATAGTCCAACCTCCCTCTGAGTGGAATCAGAGCTTCAAACTCCCCTTCGGCCAGTGACTCACTCTTGTCCCGATTACAGTCAGGTCCCCCTGTATTGCACCCCTCCCAGCTAAAGTCCTCCGGTACAGTACCCAGGCATAAGGTATTGATTGTAAACCTCTTGTAGCCTTTCCGGTACGACGCACCGTAATCTACCTTACGGAAATCTCCTCGATTCGTTTTTATTGATCCCGTTTTGGACGGCAGCTCAAACCAGTGCGGGAATATCTAGACGCTCAACGATCGACAGGATCGCAGATCCGCTCCGGATGTCCCGTAGCGATGCAGGCCGGGCTGCCGGGTATCAGACTGCCGGAAAGAAGACTAGGTCCGCAGGCCTGAAGCGAACAGATCGATGGAAAAGGAGAAAGCCAGTGAAGGAAGAGTCCAGGGCAATCAAGAGCGGCGGCGGTCACAGCCTGCCGTGCTTCTCAGTCATACCGTGGCTAGTGGCCGCGGTATCTTCTATTGAACACAAACGATTGGATAAAGGTATAGCCATGAAGAATATTACATGCACCTCGACTCGACAGGTGCGATGCGCTCTTTTGTTCCTCCTCTGCGCTTTTGTCTTCGTGCCGGCAAACAAGACGATTGCGCAGTTCCTTGATCAAGGCGCTATCTCCGGAACCGTGCAGGACAACACCGGCGCTGCAATTCCCGGCGCTCAAGTGACACTTCAGAATCCCGATACGGGCTTCAAACTCGTTGCAACGACCGATGCCGGCGGGACGTACATTTTCTCGCCAATAAAGATTGGCAACTACATGATCACCGCATCCGCCGCTGGATTCCAGAACGCGGTGCAGAAGAACATTACTGTCTCACAGGGCCAGAGGCTTGACATCTCGCCCAAGCTGAACCCTGGCGCGGTCAGCGAAACCGTAACAGTTACCGACGCTCCTCCGCTGCTCCAGACCGAAGCCAGTTCCGTGGGGCAGGCGCTGAGCCCGCAAGAGATTGTCAACACCCCACTCAATGGCCGCAACACAATGTTTCTGGTGCAGTTGACACCGGGCGCGGCCCCAGCCAAGTCCTCCCGCGCCACGAGTTCTGGCGATTTCGACGCCAATGGCTTGCGCCCAGAGCAAAACAACTATGTTATTGACGGTGTAGACAACAACGCAGTAACCGTCGATTTCCTGAGTGGTACAAGCTATCTCATCAATCCTCCTCCGGACGCGCTGGCGGAGTTCAAAGTATCCACATCCAACTACAGTGCCGAATTCGGACACTCGGCCGGCGCAGTGGTCAGCGCCAGCATTAAATCGGGAAGCAATCAGTTCCACGGCGATCTATGGGAATACTGGCGCAACGATATCATCAGTGCCCACGACTGGACGACGCCAACGATTCCCAAGGGGGAGTATCGCCAGAACCAGTTTGGCGCAACGATGGGCTTTCCGATCATCAAGAACAAACTGTTCTTCTTTGCTGACGGTCAGGCGAACCGCATCGTGATTAACCTGGCACAACAGCCTATTTCCGTGCCTACGCTGCTTGAGCGCCAGGGCAACTTCAGCGAGCTCCTTACCCCCGCATACCTCGGTGGATCGAAGCCGCAGGTGTTGTACGAGCCGCAAAACAACCAGACCATCATGTCCTGCAATGGTGTTCAGAATGTCCTTTGCGCCGGTCAGATCGACACACTGGCGAAGACCATCCTGAATATGTATCCGCTGCCGAATGCGAACAACGGCTACGCGTATAACAACTACACCTACAGTCTGAGGCAACCCGCTGATACCTTTCAGTGGGACGCGCGGATGGACTGGGACATCAGTTCCAAGGACCAGGCCTTTGGGCGCTTCAGCTACTTGAATACGCGAAGCAACTCCGCGGCGCCGCTGGGTCCGGTTCTCGATGGCAGTTGCGCTTCGGCATCAACGTGCCTGAGCGGCTCCCTTACTGATTTTGCGAACAACTTTGTTTTGAGTGAAACACACATCTTCACTGCCAGGCTGGTAAACGAAGCCCGTTTCGCTTTTGATTACGGACACTTTCAGTTGCAGCAGCTAAACGCCAACACGAACCTGTCTGCGGGTCTCGGTTTGGGCGGCGTTCCCTATGGCCCTGACACCCCGTCCAACGGTGGCCTTCCCTTTATCACCATCAGTGGCGGCGGCGGCCTTCAGAACCTGGGCACACGCGGATATCGGCCCGAGATAGAAAAGGAGAACGAGTCCCAGATACTCGACAACGTTTCCTGGACCATCCGAGACCATTCCGTGCGGCTTGGCTTCTCTGACCAGGGCATCCGCTCGTATACATCGGAACCGCCGGCCCCGCGGCCTCAATACACCTACACAGGCGCAATGACGGCCCAGCCCGGTGTCTCAAATACTGGGAGCGGTGTAGCCGACTTCCTCACCAACAACATGGCAAGCGGCGCCATCGGGCCCTACAATGCTTTTCACAATGCGCAGAACCTCATCTCCGGTTACGCACAGGACGACTGGAAGGTATCCAGAAAGCTAACGCTAAACCTCGGTGTGCGTTACGACTACTTCCAGCCCTATAAGGAAATGTCTGGCAGACAGGCTAACTTCTTTGTGAACACCGTGGGCGTCAGCACGGGGACGGGTGTCTATGCATTTCCAGCTCAAATGCAGGGTAAGATCGTCGCCAATCCGACCTTCTACACGATCATGGCGAAAGACAACATTAGTATCGTCTATGATTCCAATCCCCGCCTCACTCAGCAGCAGAACCTTAACTTTGCTCCACGCGTCGGATTCGCATATACGCCTCTGGCGAAGACCGTTGTTCGCGGCGGATTCGGCATGTTTTACCAGGGCCAGCAATTCGTGGGCGCTTCTGACGACCTGGGATTCAACTACCCATTCCTTTTCACCGATAACTTCATTGCACCTTCCTGCACTAAGGGATCAGTGAGCTGCACGAACGACGGTTATATGCTTGAGACTGGGTTCTCCAATATCATTTCGCAGGGTCTGACCACCTACTTCAATATCCCGACCCTGGTTGGTCAAAGCCGCAACATGAAGACGACGTATTCGATGGATTACAACCTGACATTCGAGGAATCCATCACCAACGACATCGTAGCCACTATCGGATATGTTGGAACAGGTTCGCGCCACCTTCCCATCGCCATCAATAGCAACTCTCCGACGATTCTCATTCCCTCCGGCAGCAACCAGGCCTATCTTCCTTTTCCGGACTTAGGATCCTCGGCAAATGTTCTCTATGAGGGCATCTCGAAGTACGACGGCCTCCAGACCAAGCTGCAGAAGCGCATATCCAATGGGATGAACTTCCTGGCTACGTACACCTGGTCCCATGCCAGGGATGACGCTGGGGATCCGCTCGGCCAGGCCAACTCCGGGTATCGCAACCCAAACATCATTCCCATCCGCCAAGATATGATGGACTCCGGTTGGGATGTTCGCCACCGTTTCACCTTCAACGGCCTTTACGTGCTCCCGTTTGGCCGGGGTCAGGCTCACCTGAGCCACGACTCGCGCGCTGTCGACGCACTCCTCGGCGGTTGGTCCACAAACTTGACCTACTCGCTTGAGTCAGGTCAGCCCTTCGCAATAGGAACTGCCAATATAACCACCGCTGTTGGTGGCACCGCGTTCGCGATTCGCACCGGGAACCCATTCGCTGGCGGTGGATCGCCCGACCCAACCAACCCAACCATCACATGTCCGACATCGGTAAAGAACAAGACGCACTGGTTCAACCCGTGTGCGTTCAAGAATCCGCTGCCGGCCTCTGCAATGACGGGCAACATCTCGGATGCCGCGACCGCGAAGCAATACCTGGGCGATCGCAGTACAATTACGAGTCCCGGTTTCCAGCGGCTGGACATGTCGCTGTCCAAGCACTTCGCAACTTTCAGGGAACAATATGTCGAGGTCCGTGCCGACGGATTCAACATGTTCAATACTCCCGCCTATGGCACACCAAGCAACAACATTAGCCAGACCGGTGGCCTCATCAATTCAGCTCGCATCGTCCAGTCCAATACGCCGAATGCCCGCTTCTTCCAGTTGTCGGCGAAGTATGTGTTCTAGACGGCTGATAAGCTGAACCGCACAAGGTGGGCAGCCGCCGCGATCGGCAAGGCTCTCAAAGGTCACAGTCACTCCGGAGACTCACACACCGTCTCCGGAGTGCACACATACGACAAAGCTCAAATCAAGATAACTGGCAGTTTTCGGGAGATTACATTATGCGGCATAGCTTTTTCTTAACCACATTATTGACGGCATCACTGTGTACAGCAGCGGCCTGTGCGCAGATTCATCCAAATCATTGGCGCGGCGCGGGGCCAATTCCGTGCGTTGGCACGGACGGCGGCATACTGCAATGCCCTCCGGCTCCAGAAATCATCGCGGTCCGCGCCGGACGCCTGTTCGATAGCAACACCGGAAGAATGTTGACCAGGCAGTTGGTGATCATTTCCGGTGACAAAATTACAGATGTCGGCCCCGAGGCTCAAATTAAGATCCCACTAGGAGCCAAACTGATCGACCTCACCCGCGCAACGGTTCTACCGGGTTTGATCGATGCGCATGAGCACATGTTCAACAGCCGCCGCGCGAATGGAACAACTGAGGCATCTATTCTGATTGCCGTGCAGAACGCACAAGCTGATTTGAGGGCGGGGTTCACTTCCGAACGGGATATGAGTTCCCACGGAAATGGATATGGTGACGCGGCAATCCGAGACGCAATCAATCAAGGGAGATTGGACGGTCCGCGATATCAGGTATCCACGCGAACCATCGCCTGGGGAAGTGCGCCTGTCAATTCGTCAGTTCCTGACAATCAATTGGGAGACAAGCTGGTTCGTTCCGTCGAAGAAGCACGCGCTGCGGTCCGAGAACAAATCAGCCACGGTGCGGATTGGATCAAGCTGTTTCCAACCGGAGACTATTCCTTTACTCCTACCGGCGAAGTCAAGTATCAACCTGCATATCCGTTGCCGGTTCTGCAAGCATTAATTGATGAGACCCATCGCCTCAGGAAGAAGGCGGCCTGTCACGCAATGGGAGGCGAAGGATTGAAGAACGCCATCCTCGCGGGTTGCGACTCGATTGAACACGCGCTCGGCTTGACTCAGGAAGAAGCAGACATCATGGTGCAAAAGGGACTGTTTTACGACCCGACATTTGTGCGCTACATAGAGCCGTACATGGACGATAACGACGCCAGGAATACAGGCGAGAAGTATCGCATGATACCGATATTTGAAAAGGCAGTGACGATGGCGGTCGCCACAAAGGGGATGAAGATCCTGGTGGGCAGCGGCGCGGACGGGGTAACCTACGCTCATGGAACGCAGGCTCTGGACTTTGAAGCGCTGGTGAAGCATGCCGGCATGAGTCCCGCGCGGGCAATCCAGGCGGGAACCACGGTTAACGCGGAAGCGCTTGGATGGGAGGACCGGGTCGGATCCATCGACAAAGGGAAGTACGCCGATCTGATCGCGGTTGCTGGCGATCCGCTAGCGGACATCACGGAACTGCAGCGTGTGAAGTTTGTGATGAAGGGCGGAAAGGTCATTAAGGAGGACATCATGCAAAGCGTTAGCAAGTAATCGGCTCCGCCCTGAACGGCGCAACAACCCTGGTTTACGGAGGACATGTCAAATGAGTTTGAGTCGCTCAATCATCACGCAAGGTATGAGCCGGCGCGACTTCCTGGGAAGAGCTTCCGCAGCTGCATTTTCCAGTTGCGCACTGCTGGAAAGCGCGTGGGCTCAGGCGCCAAAGTTTGTAATCGCGGAAACGAGTTTCGGAAAGATTCGTGGAATCGACAGCGGCAACATCAAGATCTTCAAGGGAGTTCCTTATGGCGCGAACACCGAAGGAGTCAATCGGTTCGTGCCCCCGGTAGACCCGGCCAGTTGGACCGGCGTTCGCGACGCGTTGGAATACGGTCCCAGCTCCCCGCAGGACGTTCCCTCCGCCCAGGTCGTCCCGCAACACACCCCGGATCCATCCGCTCCATCGCCTGCTCAAGGACCGTCGATCTCCAAAGCACCGGGGGTTCCCGGGGACAGGCCGATGGGCGAGGACTGCCTAGTGTTGAATATTTGGACCCCGTCGCTCAACGATGGCCGCAAACGACCGGTTATGCTCTGGTTGCATGGCGGCGGCTTTCGCTATGGGTCAGGATCCGACCCCGGCTGGGACGGAACCAACCTTTGTCTACGTGGGGACGTGGTGGTGATGACCATCAATCACCGCCTCAGCGCTATGGGTTTTGCAAACTTCAGCGAGTTCAGCCAGGACTTTGCGGCATCTGGCCAGGTCGGAATGCTGGATATCGTCCACGCGCTCAAATGGGTGCACACGAACATCGCGCAATTTGGCGGTGACCCAAACACGGTCATGATCTTTGGGCAGTCAGGCGGTGGGCGAAAGGTCGAGACACTTCTTGCAATGCCCTCCGCGAAAGGGCTCTTTCATCGCGCCGCGATTGAAAGCGGTGTCGCGATCAAGATAGTCGATCGCGACATCGCGACCCGAAACGCGAAAATGTTACTTGCAAAACTGGGTATTTCCAAGGAGGACGTACATAAAGTCCGGCAGCTTCCGTTGGATCGGATTCTGATTGCTGCTGCCGCTGTCGATCACGAATTGGGCAATGCTGATTTGGATGCCTTGGGCTTTGCGCCATCCGTCGACGGCAAGATTATTACGCAGCATCCTTTCTACCCAACGGCGTCGCCAGTATCGGCAGATGTGCCGGTGCTGATTGGCAACACCCGCACGGAATACACAGGCTTGACCACGTTTCCGCCCCTCTGGCATTTGGATGAGGATGGAATGCGAGCGCGGGTCAGAGAACTACTTGGTGATCAATCTGAAGCGATGATTACCCTGTATCGCAAATACAGCCCTGACGCCCCCCCCTCCGACATCTGCATTCTTATCGAGAGCGACTACCGCTATGGTGCAAGGTCGCTGAAGATAACGGAACGCAGGGCGGCTCTTGGAAAATGTCCGGTGTATCTGTATTACTTCGCATGGGAAACGCCCGTGCAGAACGGCCAATTGAAATCGCCGCATGGTATCGAGGTACCCTTCGTTTTCGACAATGTCAAGATATTCGCGAAGCAGACGGGTGGGGGACCTGAAGCGATGGCCCTCGCTGATAAAGTCAGCGATGCTTGGATTGCGTTCGCGCGAACGGGAAACCCTAATACTCCGAAACTGCCGCACTGGCCCGTTTTTGACGCGAACGATCACGCCACCATGGTTATCAACAATGAGAGCAGGGTAGTCAATGATCCATTGCGAGAGAAGCGAATCGCGATGTTCCGCGCTCTGGATTTGATCTGATGAATTTCTTCGCAGAGATAAGATTCCATTGGGCCGGAATACGCAATCAGTCGCATGGGATGGCAATCCTGGGTCGGATCGATTGACAAGGGAAAGTTCGCCGACTTGATCGCCGTCTCTGGTGACCCTCTGACTGACAACACCGAACTACAGCGCGTGAGGTTTGTGATGAAGGACGGAAGGGTCATCAAGGACGACATAAAGCAATGCGTTAGCAAGTAACCCTCTCCATCCTGAACGGCGCAATAACCATGGTCCACTGAGGGTCAGTCGAATGAGTCTAAATCGCTCAATCATCATGCGAGGTATGAGTCGGCGCGATTTCCTGGGACGAGCTTCTGCGGCTGCATTTTCCAGTTACGCTCTGCTCGAAAGCTCGTGGGCGCAGTCCCCGCAGTTCGTAATCGCAGAAACGAGCTTCGGAAAGATTCGAGGAATCCAGACGCGCGGCATCAGGATCTTCAAGGGAATTCCCTACGGCGCAAACACCACGGGGGCCAACCGGTTCATGCCTCCGGTTGACCCGGCAAGCTGGACCGGAGTTCGCGATGCGCTGGAATACGGCCGCAGCGCCCCACAGCGCGACCCGTCACCGCCCAAGCACACAGCATCAGGCACGGCTTCAAACGGGCCATCGATCCTCAGAGCGCTGGGAGCTTCAGGAGAAAAACCGACCGGTGAAGGCGAGGATTGCCTTGTACTGAACGTATGGACGCCCGCGATCAACGACGGTAAAAAGCGGCCAGTGATGCTTTGGCTGCACGGCGGCGGCTTTCGAGGAGGCTCCGGATCATCCCCCATGTTTGATGGAACCAACCTCGCCTTACGCGGGGATGTGGTGACAGTGACCATCAATCATCGCCTCAACGTTTGCGGGTTTGCGAACCTTAGTGAATTCAGCTCAGACTTCGCCGCGTCAGGCCAAGTCGGCATGCTCGACATCGTCCATGCGCTCAAATGGGTACGGACAAACATCGCCCAATTTGGCGGCGACCCTAACACCGTCATGATTTTCGGACAGTCAGGTGGCGGACGAAAATGCGAAACGCTGCTTGCAATGCCCTCTGCAAAAGGGCTCTTTCATCGCGCAACAATTGAAAGCGGTATAGCCATCAAGGTTGTCGATCGCGACAACGCAATCAAAAATGCAGAACGGTTACTCGCAAAACTCGGTGTTCTCAAATCCGACGTCCACAGACTTCAGAAGCTCCCGCTCGATCAAATCATGGCTGCCCACTTCGAAATCAATCACGAGCTGGGCGACGTTGAGTTGGACACTCGCGGCTTTGCGCCGTCCGTTGACGGCTTTATTCTTCCTCAGCATCCATTCCACCCGGTGGCGTCTCCGGTTTCACCAGAAGTGCCGGTGATGATTGGCAGCACGCGGACGGAGTTTACAGGATTGACCAATGAAGTGACTGATTTTCACCTCGACGAAGCCGGGATGCAAGCGCAGGTAAGTGAATTGCTCGGCGCCCAATCTGCGGGGATGATCGGCCTCTATCGAAAATCCAGCCCGGACGCTACACCTTCCGAAATCTTCTTTTTGATCGCAAGCGATTATGGCTACGGCGCAAAGACCATGAAGATAGCGGAACGCCGGGCTGCTCTCGGCGAGGGACCGGTGTACCTGTATTACTTCACATGGGCGAGCCCCGTGCAGGGCGGCATGTTGAGATCACCGCACAATATGGAAGTCCCCTTCGCTTTTGACAATGTTCAGATTTCTGCCAATCTGACGGGTGGAGGTCCAGAGGCGATGGTCCTTGCTGACAAAGTCAGCGACGCCTGGATTGCCTTTGCGCGAACAGGGAATCCCAATACGCCGAAGTTACCCCACTGGCCGGCATTCACCGCCCAGGATCGCGCCACCATGGTCATCAACAACGAAAGCAAAGTAGTCAACGATCCATTGCGCGAGAAGCGCATCGCGATGTTCCGAGCGTTGGACTTGGACTAATGAGGGTGAGATTGACCGAGCGGCCATACACCGTCACTCCATAAATTTGAAAATCGAAAGCCGAATTGAAAAGGTAAAAATGAAATCCCGGACGTTGTACATCCTCACAATCCTATGCTTGCTTGCATTCAAGCCTGCAGTTGCTCAAGCGAACCTGGCATCCGCTATCCCTCATCTTGAGAAGAAGGGCACAGCGACCCAACTGATTGTCGAAGGCAAGCCTTTCCTGGTCCTTGGCGGTGAACTTCACAATTCGAGTTCCTCCAACATCGATTACATGGATCCAATACTGGCGAAATTTTCCGCAAGCCATTTCAACACTGCCCTTGCAGCGGTCGACTGGGACATGATTGAGCCCCAGGAGGGCAGGTTCGACTTCGGCATTGTCGATGGACTCATTCAGGATGCGCGGCGTCATAATCTGCGGTTGGTCTTGCTCTGGTTCGGAAGTTGGAAAAACGGTGTGTCCACCTATCCTCCCATCTGGGTCAAGACGGATCAGGAGCGGTTTCCGCGAGCCCTCGACAAGGATGGCAAGGGTCTCGAGATTCTTTCCACATTCAGCGTCTCGAATCGCGACGCCGACGCGCGCGCCTTCGCGGCTCTCATGCGGCACGTCGGCAGCGTTGATGGAACCGCGCACACTGTTCTGATGATCCAGGTGGAAAACGAAGTGGGCATTCTCACCGAGTCGCGCGACCAATCCCCAGCGGCGAGCGCAGCGTATCGGCGGCCAGTGCCAAAAGAATTGATGGACTATCTCGGGAAAAACAAGGAGACTCTCATTCCAGGATTTCGCAAGATCTGGGAGGCCAAAGGTTTCAAGACATCCGGGACCTGGGAGGATGTATTTGGCGCCGGCGAAGTTACGGATGAAATCTTCATGGCTTGGAACTATGCACACTACGTTGGCAGCGTAGCTGAAGCAGGCAAAGCTGAATACGCCCTGCCGATGTTCGTGAACACATGGTTGGCTACGTGGCAGGAGACAGCACCTCTCAAAGCCGGTGACTATCCGAGCGGCGGCCCAATGCCTCACATGCTTGATGTGTGGAAGGCTGGAGCACCGAAAATCGATATCCTCGCGCCTGACGTCTACAGTTACTTTGACGAGCGCTGCGGGGAATACCGTCACCCAGAAAATCCTCTGTTCATGCCCGAGATAGGCAGGGATATGCGCATTGCAAGCGATATATTCTCTGCTCTCGGAGAATATGAGGCAATTGGCGTTTCGCCCTTTGGTGTCGAAAGTGTGCCAGCATTTGAAGAGGAACTCGGCAAGAGCTATGAAGTTCTTGCCCAGATAGCGCCTATATTCCTTGATCATCAGGGTAAGGGAGCCATTGGCAGTGCCGTGCTTGACAAGAGCCATGCGACGCGAACGCTGAAGGTTGGCGACTACACGCTGGATGTGGGAATCGCACACCATTACACCTTTCCGACTGCGGACTATCCGGCTGGCGTCTTTATAGCGATCGGCCCTGACGAATACCTTGTGGCCGGGCGGGGATTGACTGTTGCCTTCACGCCAACTACTGCGGGCCCTCCAATTGCTGGCCTAGCCACGGTCGAAGAGGGTGTATTCGTAAACGGCAAGTGGGTTGCGGGGCGGCGATTGAACGGAGACGAAATCCTTTCAGGCAAAGGTCTTCGTCTGCCTGGAGATGAATACGTGATCCAACGGGTCAAGCTCTACCGGTACCGTTGATCACCGGAGAAGATCCGCCGCAGATTTACAGCGCCAAAGAAGGTGAGCGACCGGGCCGCACCGTATCGTTGCGTGGACTGCGTTTAGATTGGTCCCTGGTTCCTTTCGGTGGCAGAGCACGAAGAGAAAGCTGTATGAATATCGACAAGGAATTTGGATTGCAGCACGGGAAGAGACGGCTGGCGTTTCCTTGAGGACAGGCTTCTCGATGTTGTGCGCAAATCGCGAGGTGCGCAGATCGAAGCTGGCAGAAATCGTCCATTAGCCTGGTTTGCACTAAGGCTCGCACTTTGGGCCCTTCGTAGGTTTTCGGATGACTAGCTGCGAAATCGAGCGCTCGAACTTGCATGCGGTGAGGCGGCCCGTTCGCCGACTCCAACCGTTTAGCAGGCCGGCATTTCTATATAGAAGATTGTGAGATCCACGGCACGCGCCCTTCGAGGCTCTTTGGTGGGCGCCGTGAAGCACGCACGAATGCGTCACAAAAGGCTTCAGGCGACTTTCACACCAGGAATCGGAGGGTAGGGGCAAAGGGGCTATGGCTCTTCGCCAGGCGTTGAAAGCGATTCAAGAGCTGGTAAGACATGTCGAGCAGCGAAGGCATGTACTCTCTAGAGGCAAATAGATCCGCCTGGTCTATTGATATTCGAGACGCGACGTCAGTAGGGGGAACTGAGGCTGGATGTCTTGCGATAGTGATTTTCGCTTGCTATAGTTTTGGCCGAAATCAGGGGCACAAACGGGAAAAGATGCGACACATGCGACTAAGGAGAATCCCTTCAATTCATTTATCTTCTTTGGTTTGTATTTGGATTCAAGAAGATAGGGACGCGTATGGCGGAGAGGGAGGGATTCGACTCCGCGCAAAAACGTTCACTTGTCGAGCGTACGGGCGACCAGTCGCGTCATGCAGCCGTCCAAGCCTTTCGCGCTCGAACCGCTGCAATATTGAAGCGCACACCTTGATTGTCCGTGGGATTGAGCCAGAGGACGCGATCAAACACGCGCTCTGCCTCCTCGAAACGGCCCAGCCTCCACAGGCATAGCCCGAAGCCGTTCAAGCGTGTCCGCCCGGGCAACACCATGGTTGACGGGTTTGGGTAGCCGGGGATAGG
>CAYQOQ010000138.1:0-12126 GCA_964419175.1 uncultured Occallatibacter sp.
AGGGCCCGGCCCATGCTCTTCTGGCCTTTCCTTGGCGGCTTCTGCTGGGTCATTGGCGACCTGTTCCAGCAGTACGCGGCAAAATATATCGGCATCGGCCGTGGAATCCCGCTTTCCAACACCAATCAGCTTTGGGGATTGGCGTGGGGTGCCTTGGTCTTCTATGAGATGTCCGGACTCAATCCCGCCGCGAAGATGCTGATCTTCACTGGATCGGCAATCATGATCGCAGGCGCTGTTGCCATCAGCATGGCGGATCCGGGCGAATCGGAACTCGTCAATTGGAGATTCGCCATGGACCGGGAGTGCGACCGCTACCGGCTGAACACAGAGCAGGTGGCTGCAGTCGTTGCTGGGGATGACCCTCTGGCCGGCCAGCCGCACCCGCGCCGCTGGTGGGAAATGCTTGTGATGTGTACCGCAGTGGGCGTCTTTGTCTGGCTGGCCCTGGGAACGCGAGCCCAGCAAATCACCATCAGCCTGCCCTGGACGATCGCTCTCGTAATCGGAACGCTCATACCTTTGGGAGTATGCGGAACCCTGTTGTGGCAACGAACCCGCTTCTCTTAGATCTTTGACCGCTTGGCGTTGTGCCAACTGCGGGTGCCCCAGGTCCGGGGTCCCCAAGTACAGGTCTTCGTCCTTGGGGTGGAGGTCCCGCTTTTCGGACCTGGGATAGCATGAACCAAACGTGCGAGATTCAACGGTCAGAGACCTTGTTCGAATTCCATCCATCAATGGAATCGCTGCATCTACGGCTGCGGCAGCACCAGCACTTCCACTCCAGACGCCGCGTCCTTCTGATGGAAAATCTCTTCCGTAGCTTTCTTGAAATCTTCCGGCTTGGCAAAAGGAATGTCTGTAAACGTCTGCGGGTTGCGATCCGTCAGCGGGAACCACGAACTCTGCACCTGCACCATGATGCGATGTCCCTGCCGGAAGGTGTGCAGCAGATCCGGCATGGTGAAATCGAGGCTTGTCTCTTTGCCCGGCGTCAGCGGCTCTGGCTTCTCCCAACTGTTGCGGAACTTCGCCCGGAACGGCTCCCCGCGCAGCAACTGCTGGTAGCCGCCCATATGCAGCGGAGGCGCGTCCATAATGCGCTTGTTGCCATTCATTGAAGTGTCCGGGTCGGGATAGTTCGCCGGGTAAACATCAATCAGCTTTACGACGAAGTCCGAGTCGGTGCCGGAGCTGGCCACCTTCAGGTGCGGCGTGATCGGGCCCGCGATGGTCACGTCCTCGGTGAGCGGCTCCGTCTCATACACCACCACGTCCGGCCGGTAACTTGCAAAGCGCTGGTCGTCCACCATGTACCGCTGCGGTACCGTATCCGTTGTGTAGCCCACAAACGGTACCGGATGGTTCGGGTCGCTCACGTACTGGTCTTCGCTCTTGCTCTCCGTCGGCGCATCGAAGCTCAGCTTGCCGCCCGCATGAAAGTAGAGCGTCTTCGCCGCGGCTGCCTTCGGTGGCCACGTGTCGTAGCGCTGCCACACGTTGGTCCCGGTTTCAAACACTACGGCCCTGGCCTGCGCCGCGCCCTTGCCTTTCAGGTAATGCTCAAAAAACGGAAACTGAATGTCCGAGCGAAAATAAGAGGCAGTTTTCGAATTGAACTGCACATCGCCCAGGTGGTTGCCGTCTCCGCGTGACCAGCCGCCATGCACCCATGGCCCTTCCACCAGCGTCGTCGGCGTCTCCGGATTGAATTTGTTGATGGCGTAGAAGGTGCGGTACGGTCCCGACAGATCCTCGGCGTCAAACCACCCTCCCACCACAAGCACCGCGCAACGCACGTTCTTCATGTGCTGCGAAAGATCGCGCGCCTTCCAGTACTCGTCGTACGTATCGTGTTTGAACTGGTCGTTGAACAGCCAGCTCGAGCCCTTCAGGTACTGCGTGTCGAGATTCGAGATGTTACCCGCATCGAGATAGAACTGGTATCTGTCCGGCGTGCCAAAGTCGAAACCGATTGACGGTTTCGGCCCCGTCGGATTTTTCTGCGGACGGAAAAAGGCATAAAAGCCAAAGTTCGCCGCCAGCATGAAGGCTCCGCCGTGGTAGCCGTCGTCGCCCATAAACAGGTCCGTCATGGGCGCCTGCGGACTGGCCGCCACCAGCGCCGGGTGCGAATCGATAATCGACGCCGACGTGTAGAAGCCCGGATACGAAATGCCCCAGATGCCCACCTTGCCGTTGTTGTTGGCCACGTGCTTCAGCAGAAACTCGATCGTGTCGTAGGTGTCCGAAGCGTCGTCCACATCCTGCGGCGTTTTCTTCACGTCGATGTGCGGCCGCATCTCCAGAAAATCTCCCTCGCTCATCCAACGGCCGCGCACATCCTGATAGACAAAGATGTAGCCGCCCTTCTCGAACTCATCCGACGGACCCAGGTGAGCCGGATACTGATCCTCTCCGTAAGGGCCAACGCTGTAAGGCGTGCGATCCATCAGAAACGGATAGGGCCCTCCGTGCGCATCTTTGGGTACGTAGACCGCGGTAAATAGCCGCTTGCCGTCGCGCATCGGAATGCGAAATTCATATTTTGTGTAATGAGCACGTACATAATCCTCCGCCGGGGCCGCCGGCGGCGCAGGTTGCTGCGCGCGGGCTTGGGCGAAAACAAAGGCAGACACAGCAAGAACGGCGAGAGCAATGCGGCGTAATTTGAACATTGGGGCCAACAGTCTCCTGAGATTCCAGAGTACCCCATTCCAGATGGTGACGCGGCCTTCAAGTCGCCAAGACCCCTGTGTTTTGTTCGAGATCGAGGGACGAGCGCTCCCGTTCGCCCGCCTTGTCCGGCCGGAAAATGCGTTTTCCTCGCGTCCGCCCGCCCGCGCAGGTTTACCCTATTGAGAAGACTCCGTAAGCAGCCGCCAGCGCCTTCAACGCCGGGACTGTACCTTATCCGCCAAACTCAATCAATGAAAGAGGAGACCCATGTCTACTGAGTATCGCAATTTCCTCGCTCTCTCCTATGACGAGCTGGAAGAGCTGAACCTGGCAGCCAAGGCCGATCGCGCAAGCCGCACGCCGGCCGATGAGATCCGCGAGAAGCGACTGAAGTATTTGACCGACGAAAAGCGGATCAAGGCTGTCACCGTGCTGTTCTCTGATCTCGAGGGACGGCTCCACCTGCTCGACTACGACAAGAAATTCCTGCTCGGCTCCTATGAAAACCTCACCTTCGACGGCTCCTCCATCCGTGGCTTTACCGCGCAGAAAGAGAGCGATCTCCGCCTCGGCATCGACTGGAGCGCCTTCTACTGGGTGCCCGCCGACGTCTTTGGCACCGGCAAGGTCCTGGTCTTCGGCAACGTGATCGACAAGGACGGAACCGCCTACTCCGGCGACCTGCGCGGCGTGCTCAAGGCCTACGCCGACAAGCTCTTCAAGACGAAGCAGTATACGCTCAACGCGGCCACTGAGATTGAGGGCTTCCTCTTCGCGGGCAAAGACGCCGAGCAAACGTACCATGAGACCGGCAAGTTCGACTTCATCAGCGCCGGCGGCTATTACCATTCGCTCCCGCTCAATCCTCTCCGCCAGTTCATTGACACCGCGGCAGAAGTGCAGCGCGCCATGGGCTTCCAGAACGAGAAGGATCACCCGGAAGTCGCGCCCAGCCAGTTTGAGATCAACTACAGCTACGCCGAAGTTGTGGGTGCTGCTGACCAGATTCAGCTCTACAAGCTGCTCTGTCGCCAGATCGCCAACAACATGGGCTACACGGCGTGCTTCCTGCCCAAGCCTGTCGTCGGCGTTAATGGCAGCGGCATGCACACCAACGTCTCTGTCTCCAAGGGCAAAACCAACCTCTTCTGGGATGAGAAGGGCGAGGAAAAGCTCTCCAAGTTCGGCTGGGACTTCTGCGATCGCATTCTGAGCAGCGCGCTCGATCTTTGCCTGGTCTTCAACTCGAGCGTCAACGCCTATCGCCGTCTCGACCCGCACTTTGAAGCGCCCAACCAGATCCGCGCTTCGGCAACGGATCGCGGCGCCATGGTCCGCGTGCCCATCGGCAACTCGCGCTCCATGCGTACCGAAGTTCGCGCCGTAGCGCCAGACGCGAACCCTTATCTCACTCTCTACAGCATCTTCAAAACCGGCATCGACGGAACCATTGCAAAGCGCAAAGATCTCCGCTCCGGTGGCAGCTTCCTGCCCGACAACATCCAGGCCGCCATTGAAGACTTCAAGGACTCGAAATGGATCGGCGAGATTCTTGGTAACGACGTGCAGGGTCGCTACGCCGACCTGAAGCAGGCCGTCGCCAACCGCTCCCCCCGCGAGCTCGGCGCCATCGTCAAAGGCTCCGAAGTCAAGTTCCACCATGCCGTCTACAACCAGTCCCTCTGGAACCAGTTCTAGAGTCGGCTGTACTTCGGATTACCCAAAACGGCGCAGCCTTCCATGGCCGCGCCGTTTCCATTTGCCGCGGGCCTCTGGATGCCTCCGTTTCCTCATGCCTCCCTTACGCCCCATGTGGTAAAAAAGCTAAACAACGGGCAACCAGGCAACCATCCCTCTCCTGCCGCCCCCGAACGCGTACCTGCAATCCCTCGGAGCCCCATGAGCGCCGGCCACTCAGTGGAATTGGAGACCCTCTTCGGAGACTATCCGCTCGACCACGCCTACGACGAAATGCGCGAGGCCAACGGCGTTCTGCGCCCCCACTACCGCGCCCTCGCCGAAACCATTGCCGGCCTCCCCGCCGACGAACTCCAGCGCCGCAAGCAATCCGCCGACATCTCCTTTCTCACCCAGGGCATCACCTTCACCGTCTACGGCCGCGACGAAGGCACTGAGCGCATCTTCCCCTATGACCTGCTCCCCCGCCTCATCACCGCCGCCGAGTGGGACCGCATCGAGCGCGGACTCACGCAGCGCATCACCGCCCTCAACCTCTTCCTCCGCGACGTCTACTCCGACGCCAAAATCCTCGCCGACCGCGTCATTCCCCGCGATCTGGTCTATAGCTGCAAACACTACCGCCGCCAGATGCGCGGCCTCCAGGTTCCGCGCAACGTCTACATCGCCGTCGTCGGCTCCGACCTGCTCCGCTTGAACACCGGCGAATTCGTCGTTCTTGAAGACAACCTCCGCGTCCCCTCCGGCGTCAGTTACATGCTCACCAACCGCCGCGTCATGAAGCGCACCTTCCCGCAGCTTTTCCAGAGCTACGGCGTCCGCCCCATTGAGCACTACGCCCAACTGCTTCTAGCCACTTTGCGTTCTCTCGCTCCCGAAGGCCGCCCCGAGCCCAACATTGTCCTGCTCACCCCTGGCGTCTTCAACTCCGCTTACTTCGAACACACCTACCTAGCCCGCCAAATGGGCATCGATCTGGTCGAAGGCCGCGACCTCGTCACGCACGACAACATTGTCTACATGCGCACCACCGACGGCCTCAAGCGCGTCGACGTCATCTACCGCCGTGTCGACGACGACTTCAGCGATCCCCTCGTCTTTCGCGGCGACTCGGCCCTCGGTTGCGCCGGCCTCTTCAACGCCTATCGCGCCGGCAACGTCACCGTCACCAACGCCTTCGGCACCGGTCTCGCGGACGACAAGGCCGTCTACGCCTATGTCCCGCGCATGATCCGCTACTACCTCGACGAAGACCCCATCCTCCCCAACGTCGAAACCTATCTGCTCTCTGAAGACAAGGAGCGCCAGCACGTTCTCGCCAATCTTGAAAAGCTCGTCGTCAAAGCCGTCGGTGAAAGCGGCGGCTATGGCATGTTGATCGGCCCTCAGTCCACCGCCAAGCAGCGCGAAGAGTTCGCCCGCCAAATCGAAGCCAACCCCCGCAACTACATCGCCCAGCCCACGCTCGACTTCTCGCGCGCCCCCTGCCTGATTGGCAATCACCTCGAGCCGCGCCATGTCGATCTGCGGCCTTACGTTTTGTTTGGTGACAAAGTCAACATCGTGCCCGGAGGCCTGACCCGCGTCGCTCTTGAAAAAGGCTCGCTCGTCGTCAACTCTTCCCAGGGCGGCGGAAGCAAGGACACATGGGTTCTGGAATAGCAGTCAGATCACGCGTTCGGGAGAGTTCGACCATGCTTTCACGCGTTGCCGACAGTCTCTACTGGATGAGCCGCTACCTGGAGCGCGCCGAAAACACCGTGCGCCAGCTCGACGTAACCATGAGCCTCATGCTCGACACCGGTGGCGCCAGCGACGAGTTGCGCTGGAAGCGCCTTCTCGCATCCCTCGGCAAACCCGATGGCATGGAGTGGAGCGACAGTCTCGACGCCATGGCCCGCTCCCTCGTCTTCGACAGCCTCAACCCCATCTCCGTCACCTTCTGCATCAATGGCGCACGCGAAAACGCCCGCCAGGTCCGCGAAGAAATCTCCAGCGAGCAGTGGCAGCGCCTCAACCGCCTCTTCCACCAGATGCACTCGCCCCACGCGCAAGCCCAGTTCTCCGCCAGCATCAACGACGCGCTCGCCTCGGTCGTCGATGGCATTCATCTCTTTCAGGGCGTCGGCGACTCCACCATGATTCACGGCCAGGGCTGGCAATTCATCCGCCTCGGCCGCTATCTCGAACGCGCTTACGCCACCGCCACCATGCTTGAGGTTTACCAGAAAGAACTCTTCAACCCGCAAGAGCGCGATCACTCCGGCTATCAGTACCTTGAGATGGTCGGCCTGCTCCGCTGCTGCACGGCCTTCGAGGCCTACTGCCAGGTCTACACCGCAGATGTGCTCCCCGATCGCATCCTGGAGTTCCTGCTCCTCAACCGCGACTTTCCCCACGCCATCCGCTACTGCGTCGACACCATCCGTTCGGCCATCGATTCCATTCAGAACACCGGCGGCCGCCGCTCTCCGGAAGAACTTACCGCCGGCATCGGCCGTCTCCACGCCATGCTCGGCTACACCACCATCGGCGAAATCCTCAACGGCGACACCGCCGCCTTTCTCCACGACATTCGCGAGCAGTGTCTCCGCATTCACGAGCTCATCTACCGCTACTATGTCCACTACTCCATCCAGTCCGCCCTCGCCGTGTAACTGAGAGGCCATCATGAACTTCTACGCCATCCGCCATCTAACGCGCTTCCGCTACTCGCAACCCATCAGCGAGAGCATCATGGAAACGCGCATGAACCCGCGCTCCGACTCCAGCCAGCACTGCCTCAACTTCTCGCTCTCCGTCAGCCCGCGCTGCCGCGTCTTCAGCTATCGCGACCACCTCGGCAACAACGTCCAGCACTTCGACATTCCCGGCGAGCACAACCAGCTCGTCATCGTCGCCGAGTCCATCGTCGAGCAGCAGCCATCTCCAGACGTCCCCAGCTTCCTCGCCCCCGACGCCTGGGCCGCCCTCGACGACCTGATCGAATCCGGCGACTACTGGGAGATGCTTCTCCCCTCCACCTTCGCCGTTCAAACTCCGGCCGTCACTCTGCTGGCCGAGCAAATGGGCGTCACCCGCCGCGACGATCCCCTCATGCTCGTGCAGGAACTCAATACGCGCCTCTTCAACTATTTCGACTACGTGCCCAGCCACACCCGCGTCGACTCCCCCATCGACGAAGCCATCGTCAGCGGCAAAGGTGTCTGCCAGGACTTCGCCCACACCATGATCGCCCTGCTCCGCCACGTCCGCATTCCGGCCCGCTATGTCTCCGGCTACCTCTACCGCAGCCGTGAAGACCACGACCGCTCCACGCCCGACGCCACCCATGCCTGGGTCGAGGCGCTCATGCCGCATCTGGGCTGGGTCGGCTTCGATCCCACCAATAACCTCGTCGCCCACCACCGCCACATCCGCACCGCCGTCGGCCGCGACTACGCCGACGTCCCCCCCACCCACGGCGTCTTCCGTGGCCGCACCGACAGCGAACTTTATGTAGCGGTGCAAGTCGAAGCCAGCGAAACCGCGCCCGCTCTGGACCGCAAGCTCCCCATCCCCGAAGACTGGAGCGTCCTGGTCGAGCGCGCCCAGCAGCCCCCCGAGCCCAGTATCCCTTTCATCGATCTCCAGCAGATGCAGCAGCAACAGCAGCAGCAATAGCGCCAGCCCGAATTGTTCTCTGACCGCTTGCTTTCGTACCAACTGCGGGTGCCCCAGGTCCGGGGTCCCCAAGGACAGGCCTTGGTCCTTGGGGTGGAGATCCCGATTTTGGGACCTGGGAATGATCTCGAAAATCCCCGCTCCCCTCCCGAAGGACGAGGCCCCGTGTCCCGACGCCCAATTCTCCGTTTCCTCTTTTTACCCAAACTTTAGAGACAGGACAGTGGCGAGAGCGGGAAAGTCGTCGCTGGAGGCCGTTAACCCCCGTCGAGCTTCAAATTTCGGGCTTAAATCTTCGATTTTTCGACTTTCGTATTTCGCTGCCACAGCGGGTGGCAGGTTGTTGATTTATAAGATAGTTACCTTCGATTTTAGGGCCGAATCTGCCTGGGACTGCTCCGATTTGCCTGCCTGTAAGTGAATGATTCTAAAGGCGTCACAGTTTCACAGTAAGGGGAGGGGAGGGGGTCTCACCTGCTTCGTGGTGCAAAACGGAGAAATGGCTGGAGGGACGCATACCATCATTGTGCTCCGGCGGGGCGTAATTGTATGCAAAGACTTGTGGCGCGCCGGCGGGCTCGCGCACACCGACCTTTCTCACGATCTTCCGTTGAACTCGTGGACGGCGTCGATCATAGCGACAATGTTCTCGACCGGCGTCTGCGCCTGCACATTATGGATCGAATTGAAGATGAATCCGCCGCCTGGCGCAAAGATTTCGCAGCGCCGCAGAACCTGCTCCCGCACCTCGGCCGGGGTGCCGAAGGGCAGAGTCTTCTGCGTGTCCACGCCTCCGCCCCAGAAGGTTAGCTGGTCTCCAAAATTTGCCTTCAGTTGCTCCGGCTCCATGCCTGTCGCCGAACATTGCACGGGATTGAGAATGTCGAAGCCGGCCTCGATAAAGGTGGGGAGAAACTTTGAAACGGCGCCGCATGAGTGCTTGAAAGTTTTCCACTGTGTGTGTACATGAATCCAGTCGTTGATCTGCTTGTAGTAGGGAAAATACAGGTCGCGGAGCGTCTTTACGGAGCAGAAGGCAGAGGTCTGTGTGCCAAAGTCCGTGCCGCAAATATTCACTGCCTGCACTCTGTCGCCGACCGCCGCGTAGATGCGCTCCAGGTTCGCTAGAGCCACCTCGCACTGGCGCTCAAAGACCTTGTGAATGAAGTCCTGCCGGCTACTGGTGGACACATACCATTCCGTAATGTCCCTGATGCCTTTGGGATGTTTGAGCGCGGGTCCGGGAATCAGAGAGATGTCGCCAAACGCCGTTCCGCCAAAGCCGGCAATTACGCCCCGGCCTGTAGCCGCCGCCTCCTTTACCGCTGTCTCAAGGTAGTCGACGTCGGCCAGCGAGATCGGCTGAAAGTCCACCATATTGTCTTCGGGATTCAGATGCTCCTCGTCGAACGGCTCCTGGCGAACGATGCAATCGAAGAAATAGCCGTCCTTCGGCATGCGTCCGCTGGGCGGGGCTGTCGTATCGCCCTCGGGATAGACCAGCGTGTCGCCGTTAACATCCACCGTGGTGTTGAATTCCCCCGGCACCAGCACTTCGAGTCCGTTGAACTGCCACGGCTTCCATCGCTCCGCTGGAACACCCCACTTGGTGCCTCGCCGGAAGACGCCCGCTACATCCACGCCCAGGGCGTCTTTCAGGTCGTCGTCTACCTGGCCCAGCATCTGCGATGGCTCGTGAATCCGCACCGGTCGCTTCTCCAGACCGTAATAGTCGCGCAGCGCGGCCACGCAACTGGCGTGAATGCCGGTGACAGAACTTCCGCCAAAATCGATTGGGATGCGGTCGGGCTGCTTGTGGTTCAACGCGCTTGCAAGGCGTTCGCGGCTGGTTGTTTCAGTTGCAGTAGTCATGCACGCTCTCTTGTCTCACCTGCTTCAGCTCTTTCATTCCCGCTGTACTGGTGAGAGTGACATTTTAACGCTGCCAGCCGAAGCCCCTAATAAGTCAGGGCGGACTCGTTTTGCTAGTCCGCCCTGGGTTGCAGCGATGCGGCAGGTTGCCGTGGCCGGAGATGCCCATAGCGTGATGGTCGCAGTGGACGAACTGGACGAAGCGGTGATCGAGACCGAGATGGTGCTGAAGGTGCTGGTGGCATAGGTGGAGTCGCCCTTGTAGATGGCCTCGATCTGATGGATTTCGGCAACGCTCAAGCTGGTGGTAAGCGTGGGCGTGCCGGAGCTGAGGCTGACGGTGCCGAGTACCGTCGATGTGGTGGCGTCGTAAAACTCGACGGTGCCAGTAGCGGCCGTGGCCATATTGCCGGTCGAGGTAACCGTGACCGTGCCTGTCAGGGTGAAGGCGGTTCCCGCGGTTGTCGAGTAGCTTGTGGAAGTCAGGGCTGTGGTTGTCGCTGATAGACTCGCGGCGCTGACGGTGAGGGTGATCGTGCTCGACGTGCTTGTGGCATAGGTTGTCGAGCCAGCGTAGGTCGCCGTAATGCTGTGAGTTCCGGTGGTCGAGAATGAAGTGGAGAGCGTCGCCGTTCCAGAGCTTAGCGTACTGGAGCCCAACGAAGTTGAGCCATCGTAAAAGGTAACCGTTCCGGTAGCCGCGGAGGGCGAGACTGTCGCCGTCAGCGTAATGCTCGCACCTGTAACCGCCGTGGTGGCGGAGGCGGCAAGCGTGGTGGTCGTTGTTGTGGTTGTAGCATTCCAGAAACCGCCACAGCCGGCCAGAAATGATGCCGATGCAAACAGTAGCGACATGAACGACATTCCTACAACGTGGGCCTTGCTTCTCATACGCTCTCCTTGTTTTTTGCGCTGGAGAAATGGGTGGTGAACAAATGCCAGGAGCGGCGCAGGATGAGCCGGCAATTTTCTCAATCCCGGCAGCGTCATGCTCGAAACTGCGAGATTGTGGCAATGGAAGATGAGGACGCGCTTGTATCCAGTTGTCAGAACGCTTCTCATGCGAGTTCACAGGCATCTTGCCGACTGAGTCGTGGAACTTGGCGAGGCCGATTACATTCCAATGGATTTTTGTAACGATTCGTAACCAAGCCATATCCGGCAGCCGTGGACAGACTAGAATGTACGGAACGGAGAGATCAGTACTTGTCTTCTGCCCTTTATCGTCTTGCGGGCTTCATGCTAGTTCTGTGTGCGTTCCACGGCGCAGAAGCGCAGGATGCGGGGCAGGCAAATTCGCATGTGGCGGCTGAAGTTCCCCATCTTGAGGATGTGCCAAGAGTTCCGGGCGTGACGACGCACTGGCGCGGATTCAATGCGGGGGTCACCTTTTCAGGAGTTCACGATTCATCGACCGGCTGGTATACAGTGGCTACGCCCGCGGTCAGTTACAGTCTGACTCCCCGCTACTCGGCCGATGCGAGCATTTCCATCTATCCCACGCGGCAGGTGGAGACCCAGAACCCCGGCCCGCAGCAAGCCCGGCAGTTCGTTCTCTGTGTTGGCGATCTGGGCGACACTTTCATCGGCCTGCATGCCAGCTTCACTTCTCGCATTATGCGCAATACGGCAACTGCTTCCTTTACCATTCCCACGGGCGACCGTTCTGCCGGGCTTGGCGCCGGCAAGGTCACATACGGCTTTATCGATCGCATGGAGCACTACCACAAGCAGACGGGATTTCTATTGGACGTGGGAGCGGGAGATTCTTCGGGGCTCTTTAATCGACTTGTGACGAATAACTACACTACGGTCGGCGCTAAGTAGCCGATCGCGTCGAAACCAGTTACAGGCGCCGCGCATTTTTGAGCCGCCACGCGAGAGTGCGCTTCCGGCCAGAGGTCCTTGGACACAACTTCCGGGTTAGGCGAATACCGCTTTAGTCTCACAAGAGGCCAGTCTTTGTGCTATTTAGGTTTCTCTGATTTAGCTGATAATACCTCTTGGAACGCCCCGGAGGCTGTAATCAGCCTCGTCCATTTGTGCTACTTACAACTGCACGGCAGCGAAAGGTAGCCGCGAGTTGATCTATCCCGGTTCCCACCAGTCGCTGCGCGTAGCCGCGTTGAATAGTTGATTCAGCATCATATCCATGGGTTCAAGCGAGGACAGAAGAGATGCCGGTGACTTACACGCCAGGGCGTACGAATTTTG
>CAYQOQ010000139.1:0-12100 GCA_964419175.1 uncultured Occallatibacter sp.
CGGGCTTCAGGTGAAGGGTACGGGCTTCAGGTGAAGGGTACGGGCTTCAGGTGAAGGGTACGGGCTTCAGCCCGTACATAGACTCAGCAATATCAAATGGGCTTTAGCCCCAGAGGGAAATCCTACTTCACTGCGACGAATGGTTTAATAAGCTATCAAAACCAGGGCCACTCACTTCCCCGCCCCCAACGCCCCCGCCAGCCCCTGCGGTGTAAACAGCTTCTCATCCGGCTTCGTATTGAACTTCACCGTATCAATCGTCAGCACTGTTCTCGTCCCATCCGGCACCGTGCGCATTTCCGTATGCCGTGCGCCCCAAACGCCGCCTTCGTGCTTCAGATCCGTCGCATGAAGCACCCGCATTTTCCGTCCTTGCGCATCGTACATCTCCGCAAACAGAATCACCGGAACATCCTGCGCCACCCAGTAATAAATGTATTTGTATTGTGACCGCGAGGCATCCACCGGTATCGCCTCCACCTTGTAAGTCTTGTGCCCTTCCATCACTTCGTTATCGTCAATCAGGCGGTAAGCAAAATCACCCAGCACGCGCTCGCCAATATCCTCAAACGTAAAATCCGTTCCGATGAAGCGCGCCGACCGCTCCTGCGGAACAACGCTGCGAACCCGCTCAGTCGCCGGTGTATACACGTACTGCCGTTCCGAATCTCCCTGCTGATTGATCGACAGCAGTGCAACCCCGCGAATCTCCTTCGGCCCCGTAAACACGACCTCCGTCTTGCTGTCTCCCGGCGATCCGATTCGCCTATAAATGAAATCCTTCTTCGCGCTATGTCCCTGGTTGTCAAACACCTGGAAATTCGCCTTCATCGTGATGTCGTGACTAGTGTCCTGCCGATACACATCCTCCATCACCTTCTGCGCACTTGGCGCCGTACCAGCCGCAAACACCCTCGCCGACAAGCACAGCGCCATCCCCACCCACACAACCATCGCACTCAACCATCCAGCCTTATTCATACCCAATCGCCTCAATCACCGGCGCCTGCATCGCATGGCGCGCGGGAACCCATCCAGCCAACAGCGACACCGCCACAACCGCCGGAAATGTCTCCAGAATCAGAAGCCACGGAAAATAAAATGGCACGTCATACCCAGCCAAAATCGTGGACACAGTATGCGACAAAAATTGTATGTTGAACAGCGCCGCCACCGCACCCACCAGCACGCCCACAATCGAAATCGAAAGCGCCTCCAGCAGCACCATCTTTCTGATCTGCGCGCGATACCCGCCAATCGCCCTGATAATTCCGAACTCCCGACGCCGCTCTGCAACCGAGATAATCAGCGTATTCGCAATCCCCACCACCGCCACCAGCACCGCCACCACAAGCTGCATGTAATTCAACAGAAAAAATTTATCCACCAAACTCCCGATCCAGCTTCTGAACTCCACATTGGTGTAGACCAGCGCATGTTCCGAGCCGGCTGTCATCCGCTCGATCTCATGCTTCACCGCGGTCGCATCCTGTCCCGGCTGCAAGGTGACGTCGACAAAATCGACAGCATCGTCCTTCCAGTAACGCTTGTAAAGCGCCCGATCCATGAAAATCGTCCCCTTATCCGACCGGTAATCCTCCAGCAGTCCAAGAATCGGTCGATCCAGCGGCCCCGTCGGCGTATCCAGATGCACCTTATCGCCCACTCGCAATCTCCACCGCGCCGCAAAATTCTTTGACACCAACACGCCTTCGCCCCGCTGCAACAGAGCGCCTGCGGTCCTCTTGTTACTGCCAAGAACAGCTCCCGAAGCCCGCGCCAGAAATCCGTCCATCTCCGATGCGCTCACCGCGGCCGTATCGCCGTTGTAAGGAACAATCGTAAAGCGGATGTTTTCGACGCGCTTCACTTCCGGCAGCGCGCCTATGCGTTTCCCCAGGTCTTCGCTGAAGTGATAAGACGTGGACCGCAGCAATGTCGATGTCGCCACAACCAGATCGGAGTTGAGCATCTGATCGGTCCAGCGATTGATCATGTGTTTATAACTCTGAATGTATGCCGCAGTCGAGTAAACAAACATCAGCCCCACCATCAGTGCGCCAACCGTAGCCGCACTCCTGCGGGGCGACTGAATCATCGCATCCACCGCCAGCGCACCCTCCGTACCGCCTACCCGATCCATCGCCGGACGAATGGCGCGCGCCGCCCAATGCACCAGCAGCGGCAGCAGCATGGTCAGCCCGAGCAGTTGCAACGCCGCATACGAGAACTGAAGATCCATCCCCACCGCGGATGGAGAAAACCGAATCAACAGCATGCTCAACGCAAGCACCGCCGCGCCCAGTGCAGTGCGCCTCCAACCCAGCGCCGACTCCTTCTGCCGCGACTCGATGTTATGCAGCGCCAGAATTGGATCGAGATACGATGCGGCCCTCGCCGGCATCCACGCGCCCGCCAGCGAAGCCGCCACACCCAGCGCAAACGAAGTCAGAACCAGGTCGGTATGCAGCCTCGGCGCAACAGCGGTCGAAACAATCCCATAAACCGAAGCCGCAATCGAGCCCATCAACTTGTTGGCCACAATCGCCAAGTAGTATCCCAGCGCGATCCCCGCGATGGAGCCAACTACGCCCATCAAAAGTGCCTCACCCAGAAACATCGCATTGATATTCCTGCGCTCCACCCCGACCGCCCGCAGAATCCCGATCTCTTTCCAGCGCTGATTCACCGCGATCGTGAACGAGTTGAAGATAATGTAGACGCCCACCAGCAACGCAATGAAACTTGTAATCAGCATTCCAAGCCGCATCGCCGTCACGGCGTTCTCCAGCGACTGCCCCTTCATATCCGGACGTGTCACTTCAATGCCTGTCGGCAAGCGCGCCTTCAACCGCTGTTGAACCTCACTTACCGGAGTGCCCTGTGAATTCATCAGATCGATGCGATCGAAGTTATGTCCTCGGCCAAACACAACTTGCGCGGAGTAGATATCCATCACCGCGATATTGCCGCCAAACACCTCTCCAACCCCGGTCGGCTTGAAGATTCCTTCCACGACAAAATCCATCTTCCCGTGCGCAGTGAAGATCGGGAAGCTATCGCCAATCTTCAGCCCGTGCCGCTCCGTAAATGCCCGCGAAAGCAAAATCGAATTCGGCTGCGCAAGATAGGTCAGCGGATCGGCGATCTGCGTCTGCGATCGATCAAATTCATATTGGCGCAGTTGCTGATCGCCCGTCGTATCCACGCCTAGGATCAGTAGATTGCCCTCATCCTGAAAGGCCGTATGCACGATCACTTCAATCACCGGCTCGGCCAACTGCACCCCCGGCGTTGCCCGCACAGTGTCGAGCGTTTCTTCAGGGAAACCCGTCTCGCCCGCACTCACTTCGAGAGTGGATTTGCCGGCCAGCCGCTCAACAGTCAGCGTGAGTGAATCCAGAAGCGCCGCGTTCGCCGTGCGAATCGCGAAAAACACCGCAACGCCGAGAGTAATCCCCAACGTCGTCATCGCCACACGAAGACGATGCGTGCCCCATTGCCGCGAAGCCACTTGCCAGAGCGCGGAAATCATACTAGGCCCGACGCGGGTCCGCACGGCACGTCATTCACAATCTGCCCGTCATGCAGAGTAACAATTCGGTTGCAGAATCCCGCCGCCTCCGCATTATGCGTCACCATCAGCAGCGTGCTCTGGTACTCCTGCTGAAGGTCGTCGAGCAAGCGCAGAATCTCATCGCCTGTTGTGGAATCCAGATTGCCCGTCGGTTCGTCGCCCAGCAGCAGCGGCGGACGGAAAATCAGCGCCCGCGCAATCGCCACTCGCTGCCGCTCCCCGCCTGAAAGCTCATCCGGCCTGTGCGAGGTTCTGCCCTTCAATCCCACATGCCCCAGCATCTCGGCAGCGCTCGCTTCCGCTTCTTTCTTCCGCAACCCCTGCAAGCGAAGCGGCAATGCCACGTTTTCCAGTGCCGTCAATGTGGTCAGAAGGTTGAAGGTCTGAAAGATCATCCCGATCTTCTCGCGCCGCAATCGTGTCCGCGCGTCATCGCTCAGTCCCGAAAGCTCCACGCCATCCACCTTCACCGAACCCGACGTCGCGTCATCGAGTCCGCAAACCAGGTTCAGCAGCGTCGACTTCCCGGAACCAGACGGCCCCATCACAGCCACGCGCTCCGCGCGCCCGACGTGCAGGCTGATGTTCTTCAAGGCCAGAACGGCGCTCTCCGCACCATAGCTCTTGGTTACGTTCGTCAGTTGTATCATTCAGGAGTCCCGCCCATGCAGGCTATCACATTGAACTTCATCGCTCTCGTCCCGCAAGGTAAACTGGAATGCGACACTCTACTCGCCTTTCATCCCATGCAGCTTTTCGAAGCGCCGAAGCACATTTCTCCGTGAGGCCGAATGGCATCGAACCTATCTACCACCAATCCCTCTGCGCCTGCCCCAAAATCAGGTTTGCCTGCTTCCGTTGCATTTATCGTCGCAATCGTCTTATCAGCAGCAGCCGCCGTCTATCTTCTTGAAACAAATTCGGCCGCCGGTGTCTGGGTACAATCCTACGACCCTCTGCATCGCTGGCGTCTCTCCACCTTGTCGGCATCGTTGCCGGTAATCGTCCTGCTCGGCGCAATGGCCGGCCTCCGCCTCAAAGCGCACATCGCCGCGCTTGCCGGCCTGCTCTCGGCGCTCATCGTCGCCGCCGCCGTCTTCCACATGCCGATCCGGTTGGCCCTTACCTCGGCCGCCTACGGCGCCGGCTACGGAATCTTTCCCATCTGCTGGATCATTCTGCCCGTCATTTTTCTCTATCAGCTCACCGTCAAAACCGGCCGATTCGTCTCCTTGCAGCAGAGCCTCACCAACATCACCGACGACAGCCGATTGCAATTGCTGCTCATCGCCTTCGCTCTCGGAGCGTTCTTTGAGGGCGCCGCGGGCTTCGGTGCCCCGGTAGCCGTCTGCGGAGCCATTCTCATCAGTCTCGGCTTCCGCCCCATCCAGGCCGCCGGCCTCTCCCTGCTCGCCAACACCGCCCCCGTCGCCTTCGGCTCGTTGGGAATCCCCACTCTCGCTCTGCACGCAGTCACCGGCATCGACCTGCTCGTCCTCACTAAAATCACCGCAATCATCCTGGTTCCCTTTTGCATCATTGTTCCCTTCTGGCTCATCTGGGCCTACGCCGGTTTCCGCGCCATGATCGAAGTCTGGCCGGCCACCCTCGTCGCCGGCGGAACCTTCTCGCTTGCCCAGTACCTGATGGCGGCCTATAGCGGCCCCTGGCTGGTCGACATTGTCGCCTCAACCTCCACCATCGTCGCTCTAGTCGTCTTCTTGCGTTTCTGGAAGCCCAAGCGCGTCCTCAACGCCTCCGGAGAAGACGTCACCGGGCAAGCCCGCCAGCGCTTCGATCACAGCACCGCAACTACCTTCAATGCCTGGCTTCCCTGGCTGGTTTTGAGCCTTGTGATCTTCGCCTGGGGATTTCCGCTCTTCTCGCAGTGGGCAAACGCGGCAACAACCGTCACGATCCCGATAGCCGGCCTTCACAACGTAGTCCAGCGTGTCCCACCCGTCGTGGCAAAGCCAACAGTCGAAGCCGCGGTCTTCAACCTGAACTGGCTCTCGGCCACCGGTACAGGTAGCCTCGTTGCAGCGTTGATCGCCGGGCTTTTGATGGGTCTCACCCCCTGGACACTCGTCAAGGAATTGGCAAAAACCGTCGTCAGCATCCGTTTCACCGTCGTTACCATCGCCGCCATGATGGCCCTGGGCTTCGTCTTGCGTTACTGCGGCCTCGATGCCACCCTCGGCTTGGCCTTTGCTCGCACAGGCGCGCTCTATCCCTTCTTCGGAACCCTCATCGGATGGCTCGGAACGGCAAGCACCGGCTCCGATACCTCCGCCAACGTGCTCTTCGGCAGTCTCCAAACCATGACCGCGCGGCAAATTGGCGTCTCCCCGGCGTTGATGGCCTCAGCCAATTCTGTCGGCGGCGTCATGGGCAAAATGATCGCCGCGCCCAGCATCGTCGTCGCCTCCACCGCCACGCAGAGCTACGGTCAGGAGGGGACCATCCTGCGATTTGTCTTCCTCCACAGCCTCGCACTCGCGGCTCTAGCAGGGGGTTTTGTGTATCTGATGAGCTATGTGGCCCCCTTCACATCGCTTGTGCCGAGGTGAGAAAAACATCATTGTCCTAAGCGAACCTGGGGTGCTAGGATTGCTTCGCTAATTCATTTGAAAATATTTCAAATACGAAAAGGACAACATGCGAGTCTGCTTTCTTATGAAGATCCGCCCGGAAAAAGTGGCGCAATACAAAGCCCGCCACGCCCAGGTTTGGCCGGAGATGCTCCAGGCCCTGAGTGAAACCGGATGGCGCAACTACTCAATCTTCCTTCAACCCGGCGGTCTCCTCGTTGGCTATCTGGAAACTGACGATTTTCAAAAGTGCACTGCTGCCATGAAAGAACACCCGGTTAACGCCCGCTGGCAGGCGGAAATGGCTGAGTACTTCGAGTCGCTCGGCGATAAGGCCGTCGATGATAATATGTTCCCGCTCGAAGAAGTCTTTCATCTCGATTAACCTGTGCCTTGAAAGAGCGCGGCTTTACAGGCTGCGGAAAAATTCCTCCGGGCGGTAGGCCGAGACTGGTAGGTCAGGGCTTCAGCCCTGACATTAACCCAATAGGATCACCGCGGGCTTTAGCCCCTGAGGTATGCTTTTCACGATTTCCAGCCAGAATCAGGCCTTTTTCCGAAATCTGTTTATCCCCTGACGGTTTTTCAAACTCGAACACCAAGCACACCGGCAACACCCGGAGGATTTGTTCATGACCACCTTCAGTTCCCTTCGCCGTGATTTCCTGCGCACCGGCAGCATTGGCATGGCCGCAGCCGCCATTCCCACCGTCTCCTTCGCCGCTTCTGAAAAGAATGCCGCCGCCCCCGCGCCCCTCGTCTTCAACGTTCGCACCTTCGGCGCAACCGGCGACGGCAAGACGCTCGACACCAACGCCGTCAATCACGCTATTGAAGCCGCGGCGGCCGCCGGCGGCGGAGTCGTCGTCTTTCCCGCCGGAATGTATCTCTGCTTTTCCATCCACCTCAAGAGCCACGTCCGCCTGCATCTCGAAGAAGGCAGCGCCATCGTAGCCGCCGAATCTCCGCTCCCCGGCCAGACAACCGGCTCGAACGGCGGCGTCTACGATGCCGCCGAACCCAAAACCGAATGGGATGCCTATCAGGACTACGGCCACAATCACTGGCATAACTCCCTGCTCTGGGGCGAAGACATTCACGACCTCAGCATCACCGGAACCGGCCTCATCTTCGGCAAGGGCCTCAGCTTCGGAGCCGGCCGCGCCGCCCGCGGCAACTATCCCATCTACGTCGCCGAGCAACCCGGCGTTGGCAACAAAGCCATCGCCCTCAAGAACTGCCGCAACGTTACCTTCCGCGACTTCTCCGTGCTCAAGGGCGGCCACTTTGCCCTGCTGCTCACCGGCGTTGACAACCTCACCATCGACAACCTCAAAATCGACACCGACCGCGACGGCATCGATATCGATTGCTGCCAGAACGTCCGCGTCTCCAACTGCACCGTCAACTCCCCTTGGGACGACGGCATCTGTCCCAAATCCAGCTATGCCCTCGGCTACAACCGCCCCACGCGCAATCTCACCATCGATAGCTGCTTCGTTAGCGGCTATTACGAACTAGGCTCCGTACTCGACGGCACCTTCAAGAAGTTCGCGCCCGAGGCGCGCCTGGCCCATAACGGCCGCATCAAGTGCGGCACTGAATCCAACGGCGGCTTCATCAACGTCACCATCTCCAATTGCATCATGGAAGGCTGCCAAGGCTACGCTCTCGAGTCCGTCGACGGCGCGCTGCTTGAAGACGTCACCATCACCAACTCCACCATGCGCGACATGTACACCGGCCCTCTCTTCCTGCGCCTCGGTTCGCGCCTGCGCGGCCCCAAAGAGACCACCAAAGTCGGCACCATGAAGCGCATCCTCATCAGCAATCTCGAGTGCTTCAACTCGACCAGGCGTCAAGCCTCCATTCTCACTGGCATTCCCGGCTACGCCATCGAAGACGTCAAGCTCTCCAACATCTACTTCGAGTCCGCCGGCGGCGGCACCGCCGAAGACGCCAAAGCACAGCCCACCGAGCAGGAAGACGCCTATCCCGATCCCGGCCGCTTCGGCGTCACGCCCTCCTCAGGCTTCTTCCTGCGCCACATGAAGAACCTCGAGATGAGTCACGTCGAAATCGCCAACACCGTTCCCGACGCCCGCCCCGCCTTCTACCTCAACGACGTCGAACGCGCCGACTTCTTCGCCATCACCGCCCCCCGCTCTGCCGACGGAGCCTTCGCCCTCCACAACGTCAAAGACCTCCGCATCGGCTGGAGCCGCGCCGCCGCCGACACCACCCTCGCCACCATCGACAACAAAACCTTTTAGTGTCATGTCTCAGAAATTCGCAACAAAACTCAGGTTGTCGTCCTGAGCGAACGGGTCCCCAATCGCTTTTCAGCTTGGGGGGTGAGTCGAAGGATCTGCTGTTGTTTCTCAATCAACTTCGGAGATAGGACACTAGACCATATCCACCTATTGTCCTCATGTAAGTATTTGATAAGTGAGAGGACTGTCGTCCGGAGCTAAGCGCTTTTCAGCCGACGGGGTCCCCAGCGACAGGTCTTCGTCGCTGGAGTGGATACGAGCCGAAGAACCTGCATTTTCAAAGCCTGAACAGACCCGCTCCCGGAGGAAGCCATCGAAAATAGCCCAGGATGAAGCGCAGCGCAATCCTGGGAATACCGCCCAATCAGGTTCGAAAAGCCCCGTAGGGGCGACCGAATTCTTCCCAATTGCATACCGTGAAAATTGGAGCAGCCTCATTTGGGGTCGATTTCCTTGAACGCTCTGCCCTCCCTGCACTCCCTTTATCTCGATACGCCCTAGCCGCTCCGATGACCAATTAACCCCGCCAGTTCCTGATCTTAATTAGAGGTATTTCTCGTAATAGATTGAAAATAAACATATTTCTTATTTAGCCATAAAACCGAACAGCCGTGATCTTGCAAAATCTCCCGCTTGAGTTTATTTTACTAACTAGTTAGTTAAAATGAACTCGCCCTCATCAACACGACCCCAGTCCGAGCGCTCCGACCAAACTCGCGCGCGCATCCTCGACGCCGCCGTCTGCGAATTCAGCCAGAACGGCCTCGCCGGCGCTCGCACCGAGCAAATCGCCGAAGCGGCCGGCGTCAACAAAGCCCTGCTCTACTACTACTTCAAAAGCAAAGATGCTCTGTACGCCGCCGCGCTCGAGTCCATTGCCGAAGGCGTACGCGCTTCCAGTCTCGCCGTACTCGATGCCCCAGGCTCCGCTGGCGAGCGATTCCTCCGCTCGGCGCTCGACCACTTCGATCGCATCTATACCAACTGGCGATTCCAAAGCATGATTCAGCAGGAGATGGTGCGCCTCCACCGAGGCGAAGAACACGCCCTTACCCCGCTTGTCGAAACGGTCTTCAAGCCTCTGACAGCCCGCCTTCAAGAGGTACTCAGTGAAGGCGTTGCTTCCGGCGAATTGATCGCCGTCGATCCATCGCAAATCCGCTACTCAGCGCTCGGCGCCAATGTGTTCTACTTTCTCTCCGCACCGATGATCCGCTTGATTACTGGAACCGACCCGCTGGAGCGCGGCAATTTGGAAGCGCGCCGCACGTTGACTGTCGAGTTCCTCGGCCAATCGATTTTTACCGACCGGGAACACGGCGCTCGCGTCGCCGCGCGCGTGCTGGCGTCAACGCCCATGCCCGCCCATGGCGGCGTCCGTCCGCGCCCCACGCCCGAACTCCGCTCGAAGAACACTGTAAAAGTGAGGCACTTGTGAACGCACGCAATCGAGTTTTCATCATCCTGGCCCTGCTCACCATCGGATCGCTCATCTGGTATTTCGTCACCGTCAGGCCCTCCGGCGACCTGCAACTCATCGGCACCGTCGACGCCAATGAAGTGCAGGTAAGCGCCAGAATTCCTGGCCGCATTCAAACCCTGACCGTGAAGGAAGGCGACACCGTCAAGGCCGGCCAGTTGATCGCCGTCATCGAGAGCGATGATCTGGAAGCTGCTCTGAAGGCCGCCGAGGCCACTGCCTCCAGCCAGCGATCCAAGCTCACAGGCAGCGTCGAAACCGAGCGCCAGAACAGCGGCGAAACCTCCAGCGCAACCGTCAGCGCCGAGGCGCAGGTCCGCGTCGCCGAGGCTTCCCTTGCCCAGGCCAAGGCGCAGCTCGAGCATCAACGCGCCGACACCAGCCGTACCGTCGCCCTCGCCCAGCAGGGCATCATGAGCGCGCAGGCCCGCGACGAGCAGGTAACCGCCCTCGATGCCGCGCAGGCCGCCGTCAACGCGGCTGAGAGCACGCTGAACGCCGCCCATGCCAATCTCCGCCAGGCCCGCGCACACGAGTTGCTGACCTCGGTCTCGGCTCAAACTGTGGATTCGACCCGCGCCGATGTCGCCAACGCCCGCGCTCTCGCCGACCAAGCCCGCATCGAGAAAAACTACGCCGAGGTCCTGGCCCCGGTCAGCGGGCGGATCAACGTCTGGGCAACCCGCCAGGGTGAGGTCGTCACCATGGGCGCCACCATCGTCACCATCATGGATCTGACCCAGACCTGGGTCTACGCCCCCCTGCCCGAGACGCAGAGCGATGCCGTCCAGTTGGGCGACAGCCTCCGCGTCGTCATGCCCAGCGGCGCAACTGTCTACGGCAAAGTCATCAACAAAGCCGCCGAGGCCGACTTCGCCACCCAGCGCGACGTCAGCAGCCGCAAGCGCGACATCAAAACCATCGAGTTAAAGCTGCTCATCGACAACCCCGGCGAAAAGTTCGTCCCCGGCATGACGGCCGAAATCTATATCCCCAAAAGCAAGCTGGTGAAGCAATGAGCACCGCATCGGCAAACAGTCTCTCGGCCGAACGCCCCCAGGCCATCACCGTCGAACACGCCGTCAAGCGCTACGGAAGCTTCGAGGCGGTCAAGGATGTCAGCTTCTCCGTCGCCGAAGGAGAAATCTTCGGCCTCCTCGGCCCCAACGGCGCAGGCAAAAGCACGCTCATTCGCATGATGACCACCCTCATCCCGCTCACCGGCGGCCGGGCCATCGTTGCCGGCCACGACGTCGCCAAAGATCCCGATGCCGTGCGCCGCGTCATTGGCGTCATTCCCCAAGCCCTCACCAGCGACCCCGACCTCACCGTCGAAGAGAACCTCAGCATCTACGCCAAGCTCTACAGCGTCCCCCGGGTCGAGCGCGCCAAAAACATCGCCGCAGTGCTCGAAGCGGTCGACCTCACCCAGTGGCGCGGCGCGCAAACCAAAACTCTCTCCGGCGGAATGCGCCGCCGCCTTGAGATTGCCCGAGGCCTCGTCCACAACCCGAAAATCTTTTTTCTCGATGAGCCCACCACCGGCCTCGACCCCGTCTCCCGCATCGCCGTCTGGGAGATGCTCGACAACCTGCGCCGCACCCGCAACCTCACCATGCTGCTCACAACCCACTACATGGAAGAGGCCGACAAGCTCTGCGACCGCATCGCCATTGTCGATCACGGCACCCTCGTTGCCCTGGGCTCGCCCATCGAACTCAAGCACAGCGTCCCCGGAGCCAACGTCGTCGAGGTGCATTTCGACCGCGAGTCCGAGGAGTGGCAAAAACGCCTCGAAGGCCTTGAAGGCGTGACCAGCGTCCAGGCAGAGAGCGCCGGCTTCTATCGCGTGCTCACTTCCTCCGGCTCCAAAACCACCATGCAACTGGTCGAGATGGCCGCTTCCCTCGGCGAAACCCTCACCTCACTCAGCGTCCAGAACACCTCGCTCGACGACGTCTTCGTCCACTACACGGGCCGCCAATTGCGCGACGAGCAGGTCAAACCGCCTGCCTTCACTCTGCCGCCCCGTCCCGGAGCACGCCCATGAACAGAATGTCCGCAATCATCGAGCGCGAAATGCGCAAGTTCTTCCGCTCGCCTACGCTCATGATCATGTCGCTCATGATGCCGTTGCTGCAGCTCGTAATCATGGGCAACGCGTTCGGCGGCAAAATCG
>CAYQOQ010000140.1:0-11964 GCA_964419175.1 uncultured Occallatibacter sp.
GCTTTGCCGATTGGGTTTTCTACGATGGAAAGTATTTCTCGGACTTGGAAATCGTAGCGTCCGACCAGATGGGTCCCGGACGCACCCGCCGGCGACGCCCCTTCGTTCCTTCCCTGGCCCAACTTGAGGGCGTCGGGGCCTGATCGAGGGTCACGCAATGCAAAGAGAGCCTGTGCGAACCAGTCGCGCGGGCTCTTTGCATTTATCCTCCAGCAGTTCCATCCTTGAAACTGTGTTCGCCGCGAGCGGTCCATTCGTTCTCATTTAGGGCACAATTCGGGGACCATCCACCCCCAAGGCAGCGCGACAACGTCGGCTTCAAGCGGACGCGCTTTGCCGCCATGCAACACCACCCCTCGGACAAGAGATCCTTTGCGCTTCAAACCATCCCGGAAGGCGCGAATTCCAATCGCGTCACTAGTGGTCACCTGACTGCTTGCCTTAATTTCCAATGCGACCAACTTCCCTGCCTCTTCCAAAATGAAATCCACTTCGTGCCCCGCGCGGTCGCGCCAGAAGTGCAACTTGCGCTGTTGTGGATCGAGGGCGCGCCATGTCTCCAGCGTCTGAAACAGGGCTTGCTCCAACCAAAATCCCGCGTCCATGCGAGTCGTCATGTCTGCGGACGACCTAATTCCGGCAAGCCAGGCGGCAAGGCCGCAATCTGTCCAGAGCAACTTCGGTGCTTTGACGAGCGCCGTCGAGGGATTGGTCGCTATCGGTCGGATTCGCGAAATCAGGCAACCGGTTTCTAGCAAGTTCAAATACCGGTGCGCGGTCGGGTGACTGAGCGCCGCGTCGCGGGCCAAGTCGGCTTGGTTGAGCAGCTTGCCGGTCCGTTGTGCGGCCAGCATCATCAGGCGCTGAAAATCAGGCAGACTGGAGACGGCGCTTAATTGGCGCAAATCCCGCTCCAAATACGTTTGCACGTAAGCGGCGAACCACAAGCCGCGGTCCATTTCAGAAGCGATTTCGAGCGCAGGCGGGAACCCTCCGCGCAGCAGCCATGTAGGCCAGTCGCCTGGTTCGTCCGGCCATTCTCGCCAATCGAAATCCGGGGCAAACAAACGTTCCAGTGGCAATAATGCGTCCTTGCGTTCCTGCCACTCTGTGGGACAAAACGGCCGGAGATCCAGGTAGATCGCGCGGCCAGCCAGCGTGTCCGCTACATGTTTCATCAGCAGGAGGTTGGCGGAGCCGGTCAGGATGAAGTCGCCTGCTCGCCGGTGTTTGTCCACGGCCCGTTTCACCGCCAGCAATATCTGTGGCGCTCGCTGGACCTCATCGAGAATGACGGGGCGTGTGGTGAGCAGCGAATCGGGATTGCGCTCGGCCTGATCGAGGACACCGACATCATCGAGAGTGAAATACGCCCGTGCTGGCTCAATCGCCTGCGTGAGTGTGGTCTTGCCGGTCTGCCGCGCGCCCGTCAACACAGTGACGGGCAAGACCCGAAGGGCTGTCTGGAGATTGCGACGAAACCAGCGTGGTTTAATTCCTTCCATATCATGTAATAAATCATTTCACGCGATGAAATGCAATAGAAAACTTCAGTAAAGAATGCTGAGGGTAAGTCGTTCAAACACACCATCGCCGAGGTCCACGCTTCCAGCATGAGCCGCCTCTCATGTGAGCAGGACATTTCTTGCTTCCGTGAATTGGCTGAAGGCGTGGCAGCGGCACGTTCTTGCCCGCAGAGGGTCATGTCCGGCTCCCTTAACTGCGGCAGGGGGTTCTGCGGTCGCCCGCGTCGCCGAGGCTGACGTTCATCGTCTCCCGAGCAACACATAAGTATCGTCCCCCACGCCCTCGCGCTTCTCCACTCGCCAGTTGGGCATCCGTTCGAGCAGGTAGGCAAGAGGCGTGTGTTCGGGGAACAGCACATGGTCGATCCGGTCACGGTCCAGAACCTCCGATGGCCGCCGGACCCGCATGACGTCGAGGTAGCTTGCCAGGATGCCGTGATGCTCGAACGTGTCCAGCCGTGAATCGATGTAACTGGCCTTGGAGTCGAAGGCCATGATCCCGCCCAGGTTCACGGCGTTGAACGTGCGCCACGATGGGTCGAGCATCGCAATCGTTTGACGGGGGAACAAGATTGAGAGGTCCTTCCGCAATTCTGCTTCTCCAGGGACGATATGCACCATCGTCCAAACCGCGCAGGCCGCCATCAGTGCGTTCATCACCGGTATGGTTTTCGCATCCGAATGGGCGCAGAAACTCCGCACCATATCCGCGGTCAGAAATGGAGTGATGATGACGGCCGCAAGGAATGCGAAGCGGACATGATCGAAGGCCGCGTACCAGGCGAAGAAGATGAAGACGATCTCGTAGAGCTGCCACTTCCGGCCGCGGAGGAAGTTGGCCAGCAACATCAGGGCAATCGCCGCCAGCGCCACTCTCCCCACGAACCAGTCCAGATGCAGAGGCTGCCACTCCTCGGCGTTGGCAATGTTCAACTTCTGATTCAGCATCATGTCGAAGGGGTTCCAGACCATCCGCCAACCGTACGGGTTGAGCAGGAGCGCCCCGAGACTCGCAACAAGGACATACAGGAGCCTCTTTTGGTCTTCCGGCGCCCGCGCCGGTTGCTCAAAGACCCCCTTCGAGAAGCCGAATGCACCGCATAGGATGTAGAGCACCAGCAAGCCCAAGCCGATCAGCCAGCTTCCGTGGAGATTGATCCATACCGAGAAGAGCGGAGGGAGAAGCCACGCAGCGCGAGTCTTTCCCCGCTCCAGCGCCTCCAAGATGGCCAGTTCGGCCGAAAGCGCAAGGTAGGCGACGATGATGGTCCGTGGACCGCTATTCACCGTCATTAGCGCAAAGCCAATGCAGGCGGCCCAAAACGCAGCTCCGGCATGCCCGGTCTTCCAGTACCCGCGCCAATAGAGGAGCAATACGTTGGCGCCCAACGCGAGCCACGTCACCAAATAGATGCCGCTCAGGTCGAACGCGCGGTATCCCAGCCAATATGGGATCTCAGAGAGCCACTCGGGGTTCACCCAGGGCTGGCCGGCAACGGTAAAGGAGTAGGGCTCGGCGCGGATGAAGTGATGTGTGGCGCACAATATGCGTGCGTTCGCCAGGTGCCACCACAGGTCCGGGTCCCGAAGCAACTCGATTGACTGTCTCAAGGGTTGAGCGAAGATCAACGGCACAACCAGAAGAAGGGCCGCATTCATAAAGTGGCGTGTAAAGATGCGGTTGAAGACGCGCACGAGCGGGCCGACTGCGCTGGTGGAATTGGTAATGGGTAAGCAAGCCTCTTGAGTGATGAGCGTGGTATCCATGCCCCCCAAACTACCTTCAACCCACGTCAGGGACAACGCTCAGATGAGAACTTTTTTTGGTAATTCGCGCGTCACAGCAAAAAGTTCAGCCGGGGTGCATTTTTTGTTTTTGTAGGCTTTGGTTCACATATGTCTCCGTGCTACATCTCAATGCGAGACATGTTGGAAGAGGCGCAATTCGCAGTTCGCGTTCGAAGGGCCAATCTCGAATCGGCGCTCAAGTCCGCACAGACGTGTGTCGCCGGTCGACCCGCCGTGCCCATCCTTGGCTACGTCCTGCTGGAAACAGAGGGAGACAACCTCTCAATCCGCTCTACCGATCTGACTCAGTCCCTCCGCGTAACCATCCCCTGCACGGTCGAGAAGCCGGGCGCCGTGGCCCTGCGGGCAAGACGGTTTCTGGACCTTGTCGGTTCGCTTGCCCAGGGAGAGGTGAGCCTCTCTGCAAAAGGCAACTCATTCGTGGCCATCTCAATAGGCGGTCTGAAAGCCACCATGCCCGGATTGCCAAGAACGAATTTTCCGGCGTCCTTTGTCCCCTGTACTGAATGGATGGCGCGCTTTCATCCTGGCGCCCTGGCCGGCCTGATCGGACGCGTCCTGCCGACACTCGGTGAAGAAAACGAGGAGGCCGGTCTAGCGTTGGGCTGCGCCTTGTTGCGTCTCACCCCTGCCGGCGTCCTTATGGTGGCGACCGACCGCTATCGCATGGCGCGCGCAGAGATGCGGACCGGCACGCCGTCGCCCGAAGACAGAGACATCCTGCTCCCACGCCGTCTACTGCGAACGCTTCTGTCGCTCTTCCCGTTAATGGGGGATGCACCGGTAGACCTTGGCCTCACCGAAAAGGCGATCTTCTTTCGGGGTGGCAACTACATGCTGGCCGCACGCCGGGTCGCAGGGCGATTCCCTGCCTTTGAGCCCGTTATCCCCAGTTGGCGATACGAAGTTGTCGTCCCAACCTCGGATATGCTTGCGGCCGTCAACCGGCTCAAGGGATTCGACGACAACCCGGTGGCCATGATTCTGTTCGACATCCAGGGACATACCCTGGAGCTCAGGGCTCAGACGCCGGGAGCCTATGAGGCCGTCGAGCAGATTTCTGTCGAGTGGCTGGGCGCGGACACGCGCTTCTGCCTGCGAGCGCGCTGCCTGTTGAGTTGCCTTCCCCCGCTGCGGTGCGCCGACCTAGTGATCTTCGGGATTCCCGACCGGGTCGCGGGCGGACCTCAAAAAAGTGTGCCGATAGCGCTTACGGCAAAAGCCGGAGATCCCTACGATTCGCTTTATCTGCTCATGCCCACTGCGGTTACCCGCGGCGCGGAAGAAAGGACACACGCTCGTGCAACGTCTTAGTGCGGTGCTTGCCTTATTGGTTGCGGTCCCGATTGTGGCCGCGCAGTCGACCAGTTCATCCACAGGAATAGCCTCTCCCGGGCAGGGCATGTCTTCTCAGTCAGGCAGCTCCTCGCAAGAGCGCAATGCCGCGGACGACATCTCCGCTATCGCGCCGCCCTTCGACGTCTACGACGTGCTGCGCATGCACCGCGTAGGCCTACAGGACGAGGTGATTATCAATGCCCTGCGCGCACGCTACCATCCGCTGAAGCTGAGCGACAGCGACCGCGCGCTGCTCGTGAAGAATTCCGTAAGCGCGGCGGTCATTGCTGCGATGGAGAATCCACTGGGCGAGGATACTGCCGGTCACGCTGCACCGCCCACTGTGTTGGCGCTGCCCGAGCCAGACCCGGCCAAGACTGCCGCCGGCAAGCCGGTTTCAAATGCCAAGGCCGCGCACCCAGATACCACCGTGGCCACGGCCGCTGCCCAGCCGGCCGGAGCCTCTCCTGCCACGCCGGTTCCAATATCCTCAGCGACCACAGCCGCAGGGACCGCTCCATTGGACCTCCCTAGTCCCCCACGTAACACGCCGGATTCCTCGAAGGTCGAGTCGCTGTCGGACGCGGATACACCGAAGATTCCGGGGGTCTATCGTCGCATCAACGGAGCAGGATGGGGAACAGTAACGGCAGAATCTGTTGCCTGGAAACACAATGGAGAGAACCCGGTCAAGCGCGCCGAAGGACATTTGCCGGGAGCAACCAGTCCAACAACGACCCTCTCTGCCAACAGCGACTTTCTCATTGTGACCCCGGACGATGTCTCCGTAGTGCAATACCAGCTGGTGCGGATCAGCTCCAAGCACACTGGACGCGAGTTCCATCCGGCGCTGGGGGGCGACGCCTTCGGCGGCAGCGGCAACTCCGAGGTAGTCGCCTACAACCCGCAAAAGCTCGGCCCAACTGTCTGGCTGGTCTCGCTCCATGACCTGCCGCGCGGCGACTACGGCTTTCTGCCTCCAGTCCGGGGCGAGTTGCACAGCACGACCGGCTTTGCCAAGGCAATCTACACGTTCCACGTTCTCTAATTGCCCCCGCACCGCGCCACTCAATGGGACTGCGCCATGTCATTTCCAGCACCGAGTCTTCTCCGATGGACAACGCGTTTTGATCGCCTTCCAAGGGAGGGTGCTGCTGAAGTCCTCGGCCACCCTCAGTGACCGAGGAGGACGGGCCGGGGCATCTGCGTGATGGGAGACACCCCGGCCCGGTCCTTCAAGCTATGGAGTTTGTGCCTTGGATATTACACCTCTCGAGAGTCGATCGCTTGCAATCAATAGCGGTTCCCCGCGGCTTCGCCGGTTCGCAGTGCTGAGCTTTTCCGCAGGCGCCTTTGCCTCAGTGCTCATTCTCCTGCTCCGCCTGCCTGCCATCTCGTCGGGCGACGGTCCGGTCCACCTCTATTACTCGGTCGTCGTTCGCGCGCTCCTGATCGGCGACCCATGGTATGGCCACTGGTACGCCTTCCGCCATCTCGTTCAGCCCTACTGCTTGCACTATCTTCTGCTGGCGTTGATACAGGAGGTCGCCTCACCTGGCGCCGCGGAGAAGGCGCTCGTAGTGCTCACGGTCCTGGTCTGCTGGACCGGATTGTTTCGAGCCATTCGCTCGTTCCATCCGGAAAGCCCCACTGTCTATGCGTGGATGCTCCCGTTGATTCTCACCTGGTCTTTGGCCGGCGGCTTCTACAACTTCTGTCTGGCATCCGGCTTCCTCTTCCATGCGATCGCATCCTGGATTTCTCTTCGCCGCACCGGCGCGTGGCCGCTGCTGGTTACCTTCATCGCATGTCTCGTGTTGTTGGCGCTCTCTCACCCGATTCCGCTGCTGCTCCTTGCCGGATACCTGGTCCTCGAAACGCTTCTCGGTCGGCGGATGCCGGCGCCCGCCAACCGGCGTCTCCAGTTCATAGCAAGCTTCGCCGTACCGGCCGCTCTTGCCTGGCCGGTGCTGGTTTATGACCACTCGCGCCTGGGGCACGAACTCTCGTTTGCGTTCCATGAAATGACCGCGCTCTTCGTCTATACCGGGCAATGTGTGGATTTCTTCACGTTTGCGGGCATCCACTTTCCATACAGGATCGCGCTGCTCGCATTTCCCCTCTTCGCGCTGGCTCATGTGCTTTCCGGCGTGCTCGCTCGCCTGAAATGCCGCGCCGTCGACGAAGGGGACGTGTTGGCTCTCACCGCGCTGGTTCTGCTCCTCACCTGCAGTTTCCTGCCGACTCAGGTCAACGGCGCCTACAATGCCGAGCGGCGGCTGGCCGCTCTCGCGTGGCCCGTGCTTGCGATCGCTCTGGCGTCCCGGCCCTTGCATGGCACGATCGGAGGCCGCTTTCTCACGGCTGTCGGCTACACCATGACGCTGATGGCCGCCGTTATGCTGCCAGCAAGCCTGGTGCCGGAGGCGCGGCTGATGGCGAGCCTCGACCATGCCCCGCTGCCGCCGTTCCGTGTCGGGATATTCCTTGAGTCGAATGCGGGGTTGCACTCGACCCCGGAATCCGGATACGGGATCGCCTATTGGGCGGGCGCTAGCGGCTTCGCAGCGAGGCATGACATTCTGCTGAACAGCCCCTGGCTCGACGAAACACACATCCCGCTGAGGGAACAGGCCGGCAGCGCCTTTCTTGAGGACCGTCTCGACCACGGGACAATCAATACCCCCGTCTGGTTCTACGATGCCCTCACCTCTTCCGACTCGCTCCGCACGGAGATTAGCCGCAGGATCGACTTTGCGCTCTTTGTGGATCTGGGCAACCATCCAGAAGAGGGCTTGCGCGCAGCACTCGATCCGCATCTTTTCTGGGCATGCTTCTCTCAAGAGGGGTACGCCGTTTGCACAAAAAATCAACCGTTGAACAGGCAACAAGGGCCCCTATGAACCAGGTCGAAGCAATCAAAGCGGCTCAATCCGCTACCCAAATTTCCGCCCAGAGTCCGGTCGACGACATAGCGCCCTTCCCAAGTGCCGAAATAGAAAGGTTGGCAGGGCAGGAGCCGTCGCACCCGAATGCGGGCGATAGCCACCAGAAGACGCGGGCATCAGAGCTTCATTTGGTACACAGCTCGCCCAATCAACCGGCGAGCGTGGCAGTGGCTGCATTCTGGGACCATAATCTGCCGGAAGACTTGCGGCAGCTAATGAATCAGGCAAATCAGCATAATCACGTTCGGCTCACATCCGATGCGATTCGTTCGCTCGTACTGCGAATTGCGAAGGCGGAGGCAGAGGTTGCGGAAAAGTTGGGCCCGGCAAGCGGTAGCCGCGCTCCATTCCTGCTCCTTACCCGAGAGCAGATGGGCTTGATTGTGGACGGGCTGATTGTGCTTCGAGGGGATATGTTGGAGCCGATACCTCAAATCAGGCGATCGTCGGCGCACTATTCTGTCGAACAGGTTACTGCAATGCTTCGCACGATAGCCAAGTTCTTTGCCGGTTGCGAAAACGCCGGCTAGAGTGCAGACTGCAAACATTCTCAGTGTTTTGAAGTCCTCATTCAGAAGGCTAGCTTTAGCGCATGGCGAGCGTGTTTGCGGCCGCCCGCGCGGACGAGATTGCCCTTTTCTGTAAGGTCGATCCATGCAGAAAAAGGCGCGAAAGGCCAATCTTTTGAAGAAGCCCGGATGCTCCTCAATGCGCTTCAGGCGCTTGCAGGAACACAATGCTGAGGGGCGGCGGCGGTGGGCCGTTTTCTGATTCGTCCGGATCGATGCAGTTGCGCCTCCGGAGTAACGCGCGGGCCTTCACCGGCATAGCACTTTGCTTCGACAATCCAGTTGAGTCCGAGTCTGGTTTCGACAGCGCAAACCCCCTCCTGCAGGTCTCGATCGGTGAGCAGCCAAGGACGGTTTTCGGGCAGTCCGCGCACGACAATCGCGGAGAAGTCTTTTGCCAGACGGCGGGCGCGAGTCTCGTCTCCGAGGAAATCGCGGAGCAGTACCATCGCCAACTGACGGCATCTCTCAAAAACTCGGGAAGGCCGGATGGTGATCAGAACACCATCGTGTGGGTCGACACTAGGCCGGTGTCGCCACACCTCATTATTCGGCATACCGGCATAGACGACGGGCTCAGATTCGACCAACTCCGGCTCGCGATTGCGGTCCGAAAGCAGCGCTTCCAGCAAATCGGAGGGAACAGCGGCGTGCGATGCGGCTTCCTCGAGGATTTTTTCGGGGATACTGACCACCCCACCGGATTCGAAGCCGCCCAGGCCATTGCCACGCCAGAGCTTCAGATGGACTTCCCCGTGGGTGTTCAGGACCCGAACCTGCAAGAAGTAGCTGTCCAGAAGTGGGTCGTATCCGACGTCCACCTTCGAACCTTCCTTGATCGGATTGAGGGAGTAACGACTCATCCTTTGTCGGGGGCCTCCTTCAGTCCCCGAACGATTATGACCCGGTCTGAGCCCGCGTGGCGCGTGCAAAGGCCGGAAAAATGCGGTTCGCGCATCAAACTTTGTTCCTTCGATCCATAAATCGTTGCAAATTGAGCCTGGCCGGATGGCACTATACTTCCAGTTAAGTTTTTGAAGGTTGTGGAAGCATCCATACCAACTCACCGCGCGATTGGTGCAAGAAAGGAAAGATGGAACCCGTTCTTATGCCGCACTTCTTCCATTCACTACGGAGACTCACAAGCCTACTGTTCGCAATTTCTTCACTCTTCGCATTTGCGCAGCTTCATGCGCAACGCGCACTCATCACTCAACCGGTCGATGAGACCGCTCGGGTGGTTCTGCGTGGCAACGTCCACCCGCTTGCGCAGGCGGAGATTGATCGGGGGAAGGTCTCTGACTCGGACTCCACCGGCACCCTGATTCTGGTACTCGGCCGCAGCACCGTACAGCAGGCGGCGCTCGACAGCTACGTGAAATCCGCCAGCATGCCTGGAACGCCGTCCTATCGCCAGTGGCTCACGCCGGCCGAGTTCGGCAAACGCTTCGGCGCAAGCCAGGAGGACATCGCCACGATAACCCAGTGGCTCTCTTCCCACGGCTTCACCGTCGAGCAGGTTTCGCCGGCAGGCAACGCGATTCGCTTCTCCGGCAACATGGGAGCGGTGAGCACGGCCTTCCAGACCGAGATTCACAGGTACGAGAACGGCGGCCAGATGCATATGGCGAACGTGAGTGAGCCGTCGATTCCCGCGGCGCTGGCGCCTGTGGTCCGCGGGGTTTCCGCACTCAACGATTTCCACCCGCAACCGCACGTCATCCGCGGCGGACACGCCACCTTCAAGACAGAGCCGGGAGCCGTCCGGCCGGAACTAACCATCTACGGTCCAGGCAACTGGGGACCGGAGGATTACGACGTCTACTTCCTGCCCGTGGCCGGGGACGCGGCGATCATTTACGACATGCCCAACGCCGCCATGAACTCCGCCTACAACGGAACCACCTGGACTGGGGCCGGCGTAACGATCGGAATCGCCAGCGACTCAAACCTGAGCGCCTCGGCAATCGCCGATGTTGCCAACTACCGCTCCCTGTTCTTGAACGAGCCACTTGCCACGGCCACCACCGACGCACAATTGCCGAAGGTGGTGGTCGACGGCAACGACCCGGGCGTAAACAGCGACGAATTGGAGGCGCTGCAGGATGTGGAGATGGCCGAGGCCTTCGCGCCACAGGCCCTCACCACCCTCTACACCTCGGCCAACACCGACCTGCAGGGCGGGCTGTTTCTCGCCATCCAGCGGGCCGTCGACGACAACGCGGTCGCCATTCTGAATATTAGTTTCGGGAATTGTGAACAGAACCTGGGCGCCGCAACCAACGCTTTCCTCAATGAGATCTACGAGCAGGCCGCAGCTCAGGGCATCTCCATCACCGTCTCGACCGGAGACTCCGGTTCCGCAGGATGTGATGCCGACACGGTGGGCTTCGGAGCCGCGGGATCGGCAGGCCTGGCCGTCAATGGCCTTGCATCAACCCCTTGGAATGTCGCCGTCGGCGGCACGGACTTCGATGTACTGTTCACGACGAGTCTTTCGACGCTCGAACAGTACATCCAGGTTCCGTCCACCACCGCGACGATGATTGGCAATTCCCCCTACTTCGCGACCGCGCTCGGCTACATTCCGGAAGAGCCGTGGAACGATTCGACGAATGTCTTCACCACCTACCAGAACAACGCTCCTTATCAATGGGGCAACGGGCCCGAAAACACGCTTGCCGGGGGAGGCGGCATCAGCAGCGCGGCCGTTTGTTCGGTCGCCATCGGCAGCTCCGGATCCTGCTCGGGAAAGATGAGCGGCTATCCGAAGCCCACGTTTCAGACTTCCCTCACCCCGGCCGATTCGTTGCGGGATATGCCCGATGTCTCGTTCTTCTCCGGGGCGTTCATGGGCGATGAGGGCTATTCGCAGGACTTCAACGCGGCCTGGTCGATTTGCTCGGACAACACGGTGAACGGGGACAGCTCTTCATATACCGATTGCCTCGTGAATCCTGGAACCGCGGGATGCGGCGGAACGTGCTCGATAGACGGTACCGTAACGACGACCACTCCAGTGGGCGGCACGTCGACGGCCGCGCCGTCGATGGCTGGCACCCTGGCGCTGGTGATTCAGAGTCAGGGGGGCCAGCGTCTTGGGCAGGCCGACTACGCAATCTACAACATCGCGGCCAACCATCCGTCCGGCTTCCACGACATCGCCCAAGGCAACAACTCCGTGCTGTGCACTGCGGGCACCACGAATTGCGGGTCGAACGACTTCGTGACCGGCTACAACGCCGGCACAGGGTACGACCTGGCCACAGGCATCGGCAGCATCGATGTCGCCAAATTTGTCAACGACTGGGCAACCGTCAAGTTTGCTGCCACCACCACCAGTCTCACAGCGGGCACGAGCACGAGTTCGCTCAGCTCCAGCCCTCTCACCGTTGCCCACGGCGCTACCGTCTACTTCAAGGTGGCCGTCAGCCCGTCCATGGCCACCGGCAATGTTGTTCTCACGACCAACAGCTCCGAGGAAAACTCCGACAGCATCATGTCCGCGCCGATTACCAACGGCGTGGCTTCGTTCTCAACCCAGGCTCTGCCCGGCGGGACCTACATCCTCTACGCACAATACGGCGGCGACACGTCCAACGCCGGCAGCCAGTCCCAGGGAATTCAGGTCACCGTTTTGCCTGAGACCAGCGCCATACAGATCAACATCAACGTCTATGACCCGCAGACCGGAGATCTGACGGCCACCTCGCCAACCAGCGCGGCCTACGGATCTCAGTTCTATGCGGACATCACCCCCTATGGCGGCACGGA
>CAYQOQ010000141.1:0-11895 GCA_964419175.1 uncultured Occallatibacter sp.
CCCATCTCGACCACCGCATCCAGTTGAACTTCGACGACAAGAACGTCGACGAAGAGGACAGCGACGAAGATGAAGACGAAGCCACAACCGGCAGCCAGCCCTCCACCGGCGAAGCCCAGCCACGCCGCGACCGTGGCGCGCGTGGCGGACGCCGTGGACGCAGTGCGGCAGCCGGCGCTCCAGGCAGCGCTCCTGACCGTGGCAACCGCCGTGGAGGCCCCTCGCGCCGCTCCATGCAGACCAGCGATCTGCCCATCATCAGCGACCTGTTGAAGCCTGGCCAGGAGATTCTGGTTCAGATCGCCAAGGAGCCCATTGCCAAGAAGGGCGCGCGCATCACCTCGCACATCGCCCTCCCCGGCCGCTTCCTGGTCTTCATGCCCACCGTCACCCACATCGGCGTCAGCCGCAAAATCGCCTCTGACGACGAGCGCCAGCGCCTCAAGCGGATTCTGGTCAGCGAGCGCGGCGAAGCCTCTGGCGGATTCATCGTTCGCACCGCCGCCGAGGGCGCATCGGAAGAAGATTTGCGCGCCGACCTGCGCTTCCTCCTCCACCTTTGGGACGAGATCAAGCAGCGCTCCGACACTTCCAAGTCTCCGGCGCTCATCTATCACGATCTCTCGCTCATCGAGCGCATTCTTCGCGATCAGGTCAGCTCGAACTTCTCCAACATCTGGGTCGACTCCGAGGCGGATTATGAGCGCATCGTGCGCTTCCTCAATCGCTTCTCGCCGACCCTGGTTCGCCGCGTCAAGCTCTACACCAAGGAAACGCCGCTCTTCGAGCACTTCGGCATTCAGGACGAAATCTCCAAGGCTCTCCGCTCCAAGGTCTGGCTCAAGTCCGGCGGCTCCATCGTCATCAACCAGACTGAAGCCCTGGTCGCCATCGACATCAACACCGGCAAATACGTCGGCAAGTCGGCGCGGCTCGAGGACACCATCGTCAAAACCAACCTCGACGCGGTCCCCGAGATCGTCCGCCAGATTCGCCTCCGCGATCTCGGCGGCATCATAGTCATCGACTTCATCGACATGGACGAGCGCAAGAATCGCTACAAGGTTCTGGCCGCCCTTGAAGAAGCGCTCAAGGCCGATCGCGCCCCCACCAAGGTTCTGCAGTTTAACGACTTTGGCCTGGTCGCCATCACCCGCAAGCGCGTCAAGCAATCTCTCGAGCGGACCTTGTCGGTCCCCTGCCCCACCTGCCAGGCCACCGGCATGGTCAAGAGCCCGACCACGGTCTGCAACGAGATCTACACCGAGCTGCGCAAGATGAAGAAGCATTTCGAAGGCGCAGACATCCTCGTCCGCGTAAATCCCGAGACCGTCAAGGTTCTCAAGCAGAACAACGCCAGTTGGCTCGTCGAATTCGAAGAGCTCACAGGCAAAAACATCCTCGTCAAGAGCGACGCCACGCTCCACCCCGAACAGTTCGACATTCAGGGGTAGACGCCGCACTCTTTCGCACCACACCCAGCAAAGGCCGGAGCAAACGCTCCGGCCTTTGTGTTTCTACCAGCCCTCACGACCCGCATCACCGGATCACATGAATCGGAACCCCGACCTTCAGGTCTCTCCAGACCTGCTCGGTCGTATAAACCGGAGCCTTGAGCGCAATCGCCAGCGCCAGGCATGACCGGTCCCCCAACGACAGCCCGTACTTCTCCGTCGTTGTGATCAGATCGCCGGCGATCCTGGCTTGTTCCCGGGTGTAAGGCTCAGCAGCCGTGACCAACGATAGAGCGGTCTCCCAGGCTTCGTCCGCAGCATACCCGTTCTTCACCAGCTTGCTCTGCACCTCCGCGAGATTGACCGTGCTGATGATCGCATCGTCCATAATCTCGGCTGTCAGGTTTTCCGCACCCCGTTCATCTTGAATGAGAGCAAGAATGGCGGAGGCGTCCATCACAACCTCATTCATGTTTTGCAGCCTCGCGCCGTTCCGCGCTCAGTTCTTCTGAAAGGCTGACTCCGGGCGGAATGATCTGCCGCGCCCTCTCCTGTACGCGCCGAATCCGGCTTTGCATCGTCGAGATGCGCAACTCGCCGTCCACCACGCGCAAATCCAGCACACCGCCCGCATCCACCCCCAGCGCCTCGCGCATCACGGTAGGAATCACAAAACGCCCTTTTTCGCCCAAGCGCGTGCGCGCTCTCAGTTCAGTAGCTTCCATCAGTTCCATATGTCCCTCCGCGCCGTCAGTGCCACTATTCTTTATAGTGGCACTAGCTTACTATAGTTCCACTATATCAACAAGTGCCACATTTAACCAATGCTCCCACCGTGGAAATTCACGCCGCCGCAACCTTCCGCCCCGAATCGGTGTCTAACTCAGTACCGGGTGTGCCATGCCCGGAGGTACTTAACTTAATTCTTCCTTTGAGGTACAAATATGTCATTCCCCCGTTGGATGCCGCTCGTGCGGCGTGTTGGTTCCCTTGGATCTGTGGCCATCCTCGCAGCCGGCCTGGCAAGCGCTCAGTCCTCAGCCTCTATCGACCCGGCCCGTTCAGCCGGCGACTCGTCTTCAAATGAGTCCAGCTCGCTGATGCTTGCCGGGTCGGTCGCGCCCGAGGGTTCGGCCGCTCTGCCCTCCGCACCCAGCCCCGCAGCCTCCTCTGCTGCCGGCCAGGGAGGCCGCGGCTGGAAGAGCAATGTGGCCAGCAAATATGCCCTCGAATTTGGCGGCGGCTTAAGCGCCCCCACGGATAAGACCTACATCACATGGGGTGGCCAATTTACCGTAGGCGCCGGAGTCAACTTCTCCAAGCGCCTCGCCCTGCTGGCCGAGTACCAGTTCATGGATAACAAGCTGCCCGGCGCGCTAATCGCACAGACCGGCGCCAATGGTGGCCACGCCCACATCTGGTCCCTCACCCTCGACCCGGTCATCAGCCTCTTTCCCAAGTCCAGCCATGACGTTTACGTCACAGGCGGAGGAGGCTTCTACCGCAAGGTGACCAGCTTCACCGATCCCGTTGAGTCCTACTATTGCGACTACTATTACGGCTACTGCACCGTCGGCACCGTAAACCAGGTGGTCGGCCACTTCTCCTCGAACCAGGGGGGCTTCAACATTGGTGGCGGCTATCAGCATCGAATGGGCGGCATGTACCAGGACAGCAAGATGAAGCTCTTCGTCGAAGCCCGCTATGTGGATGTACTAACGCCAGCCGTTATCGGCATTACGCCGAGCGGCCTGGGAGTGACAACCGTCGCCGCCGGCACAAAGCTGATTCCTATCTCCGTCGGCGTTCGCTGGTAAGGTCAGAATCAACAAAAACTGCGGGTGCCCGTCCCCAAGGACAGGTCTTCGTCCTACTACGGGTGCCCGCCCTACTGACCCTCTAAAGAATCCCCAACACCCTGAGCCGCACCAGCCCACCGGCCAGCACGCCCAGCGGCGTCAGCCCCAGCAGCGTCAACTGATACCAGACCGGCTGTTTCCCCTTCGCCTGCATCGCGCTCAGCGCCGCCAGCGCCAGCACAATAATCCCCAGCGCCATCACATGGTAGAGCGGATTTGCCGCAGCCAGCAGGGCTGTCACATACCCACCCGCTGCCGCCGCCAGGAACGAATAGCCCAGGTTCACAAAAATGTACCCCGGCTGTGGCTTTCCCTCGTCGCCCACCCAGCTCGGCGTCAGCCGCGCCAGCAGCGCCGTCAGCGCAGCCACCAGAACGGCCATGGTCAAGAACCCAGCCGCAAGCGCCAGAAATGCATGCAGAGTTACCAAGGCTTTCTCTCTTCCTGTGTCGGCGTGCCCACCTCGGCGCGCTCAATCCGTTCCAGAAACGCCCGCGCCAGCCTGCGCTCGCCGGGGTGGCTCTCGCCGTGAATCGTGCACAGATCCAGAAACTCGTCGCACAGCGCATTCCGCTGGTCCAGTTGCGCAAGTATCCCCTGCAATGCAACCGCCAACTCCCTGAGCCGCGCCGCCTCGGGCCACAATCCGCCTTCGTCCTCATCGCTCACATACTCCGAGAACAGCCCCTTGCGCCCCCGCGCGCACTCGTCCAGGCATGCCAGCAGTTGCTCGCTGAAGGCGCGCTCCAGTGCCGTCATTTCTTCGGATTCAGGTTCGTCCCGCGGATCCATCTGCATCGCTCTACCTCGCCCGCATTGCTGCTTCAACTTCTTCGGCTGAATGAGGAAGGTCTCCGTCCAAATCAATAAGCTTTCTATCCGCACCTACCAGGAAGTCGCACTCGATCCGCACCCCGATCTTCTCTTCGGGAATGTAAACGCCCGGCTCAATCGTGAACACCATTCCCGGCTTCAGCACCGCCGGATAATTCCCCGGATCGTGCACGTCGATGCCCAGCATGTGTCCAAGTCCATGCAGCCAGTATTGTCCCAGCGGCTGCCCGTGCAGATCTTTCCCGTGCGTGTTGATGTAGTTGTACGCTGCTGTGTCGAGCGAGTTCGGGTCCTTCCGGTCGCGGTCGTTGATCGTCGACTTGCCGGCCACAAACGCATCGATCGCCGCCTGCTGCGCCCCGAGCACTATGTCGTAAATCTCCCGCTGCCGCGCCGTGAAGTGCCCATTGGCCGGCACTGTCCGCGTAATGTCCGAGGCGTACATCGAGTACTCGCACGCCGCATCCACCACCACAATGTCGCCGTCTTCAATGGTGCGCGAGTTCTCCGCGTAGTGCAGCGTGGTCGAGTTAATACCCGAGCCCACAATCGCCGCATAGCTTGCCCGCTCGCAGCCGTTCTCCATCCACGCCGCGGTCATCTTCCCGGCAACGGTCCGCTCCGTCACGCCCGGCTTCACGGCCAGCATCATCGCCCTCTGCCCGGCAATCGACGCCGCCGAAGCCTTCTTCAGCAGATCGATCTCGCCCGCATCCTTCACTAGCCGCAGCTCGGCCGTCGGCCCCGTCACATCGCGGGTACCGGCTGGCGCAGCACCCAATGTAGCCGCTGTAAACTCCACCAGAGCCTTTGCCTGCGGAGCCTCTGGCTGTGTCCAGATGTTCGCGGCCAGCCGCCGGTTCTCCGCGATCAGCGCATTCAGCGCCGCCGGCAGCTCCGTCATCTGCTCCACTGCGTCCACACCCATCGCCTGCGCCACTCCCGGCGAAGCCGAATCCAGCTTTGCCCCGGTGTACTTCTCCATGCGCAGATCGCGCGTGGGCAGAAACAGAATTTGCTTGTAAGCGTTCGCCGCCGCGCCTGTCTGCGGTTCGCCCACCACCAGCAGCGCCGCCCCCGGCTCCGTCCACCCGGTCAGATAATAGAAATCCTCATCCTGCCTGTAAGGGCTCAGATCGAGTAGCGGCTCTTCGGCGGCAAACAGCACAGCCACGCCGCCATGCAACTTCGCCGCCAGCGCCGCACGCCGCGCGTGGTACACGCTGGCTGGCTGCTTTTCAAGCGCGCGCACCGCAGGCGCCGCCGTCGATACCGCGAGCAAAAACAAGGCAATCATTCGGAACAATTTCATTCCGCTATTGTCGTCGCTTGTGCTACTCGCAGCCAAATAGAAAAACACGCAGCGCTCCCTGGGACTATATACGCAGAAGATCTTATGCGATCTTCAGTTGCGCCTCGGCAATTGCGGCGGAGATCACCCGATCATCAATTCCATGCTTGCGCAGGCTCTCGGCCAGAACCTGTACCTGCGAGTTCTCCATCCGAGCCTGATCCTTGCGCAAGCCCTGACCGATATAGGCGCGGATCAGCGACTGATAACCGGAGAAGCCGAGCGAAGGCGCGATCTCTTTCAGATCTTCGATCACGTCCTCTGGAATGCGGAGACTGATCGCCGTCATCCGGCGGTCCTTCTTCAACCGCTGCAGAATTCGTTCACTCGCTGTCTTCATAAGACCTCCGCTCCTGCGCAGTTGCAGGCCGCGCTGAAATCATCCGGATCGTCTCGCCTTCCCGCTACATATGCACGACGAAAAGCAAAGTCCAATCCTCTGTAAGCCCAATCGCCGCGTCCCTTGGTTCCTCGCCTGCGCTCGCGTCTTCAATTCGAATGAACGGATCGAAGAATATCTGACAAGAAACCTCAAGGCTCACACCGTGTTTGTTCGCGTTGCTGGACGCCTTCTCCGAGTCCCACACAAAACGCTGCCCGTTGTGAAGGAAATGGATGTCCATCGCACTTTATGTATATACATTGTATATCTATAAGTCAAGTCTCTCTCTAAGAATCACCCTGTATGCCGCGGACTTCTTTCTCTTGCCTTGGACCCGGCCTCCAAACTTTGGGTCTCCGCCGAACGTGGTCAGATTGCAGACCGCAGATTTCACCACACAAGCCCGCTCCCCCCATTGAATTTCCCCCCAATTTGGCCTATGCTAAGGATGCAGACGAATTTGTTCGCCAGATAACTACCGTGTGCGCACCGGCTGGCGGAGAGAGGAGTGGGCTTATAGCCCACTTTTTATTTGCGGCAAATTCACCGGGGCAAACACCCCGAAAATGGCCGCTCAATGACGTCTCAAAATTGGTTCCCCTAAGAGCGATTCCTGCTCGATGGGGCAAAGGTACGGGGTCCCCAGCGAACGATTTTTGCTCGCCGGGGTGACGAAACGATGGCAGTCAAGCTGGACGAAATTCGGTCGGCGGCATCACGGGTGGCCGCTTCGCATGGGCTGGACCTGGTGGACCTGGAGTTCATTGGCCCCGCGAAAGAACGCACCTTGCGCGTTTATCTCGAAAAGAACGCCGAGGGGCGCGCACTGCTCAAAGCAGCCATCGCGGCAGGCATGGAAGGCCTTCCCGAGCGGCTCGTCGAGGGCTCGTTGAGTGTGGAGCAGTTGTCTGGCGTCACACATGAGGATTGCGCCGCTTTCAGCCGCGATTTTGGCGTGCTGCTGGATGTGGAAGACCTGGTTCCTGGCGCGGAATATACGCTCGAGGCCAGTTCGCCGGGCTTGGATCGCAAGCTGAGCCGGGCAGAGGATTTTGAACGGTTCGTCGGATGCCTTGTCAAGGTGCAGACCTTCGAGGCTATCCGCAACAACAGGCATTGGCAAGGGCGTCTGGTTGCCGGCGCAGAGGCAAGTGCGGGAAAGATCGTCACGCTCGACCTGAACGCGGCCAAGCAGAACAGCAAGAGCCGGAAGGCCGGCGTCAGCACCGTTGAAATCGCCTTCAGCAACATCGAGAAGGCGCAACTGGTGCCGGAAATCTGAAGACTTCTCCGGACCCACAAAGTGTCCGGCAATCTGAAACAGGAGAAGGGGTCGAGCTTCATCCCTTCTCATAAACCCAACTGAACCGGCCCTGGGGTTCGCACTCCGAATCCAAGCGCCGAGCAGCAAGCGAGAGAGCAAGCAGAGTATGGCCAGCAGCCTTTTGTATCAAAGCATCGAGCTCCTCAGCCAGGAAAAGGGCATTGACCCCGCCATCGTAGTTGGCGCGGTCGAGGAAGCCATCGCCCTGGCTACGCGCAAGTTCTACAAGACCCAGGAAAACATGCGCGGCGAGCTCAACAAAGAAACCGGCGAAATTACCGCTTACATCTACAAGACGGTCGTCGCGGATGCCGAGCAGGTCGAAGACCCGCTGAATCAGATCACGCTGGAAGAGGCCAACGCACTGGCCCCCGGCGTCGAAGTCGGCTCCGAGATCCGCATGTATCGCGACACCACTCCCCTGGGCCGCATCGCCGCGCAGCTTGCCAAGCAGGTCATCTTCCAGAAGGTCCGCGAAGCCGAGCGCGACACCGTCTTCCAGGAGTACGCGCACCGCGAAAAAGAAGTCCTAAACGCCACCGTCAAGCGCATCGAGGGCCAAGACGTAATCTACGACCTCGGCAAGGCGGAAGCCCGCTGCCCCAAGCGCGAGCAGTCGCGTCTCGAGCAGTTCTCCATCGGCGAACGCGTCCGCGTGGTGCTGCTCAAGGTGGACCGCGCCGCCAAAGGACCGCAGGTCATTGTCTCCCGCGCCGCGCCGGAGCTGGTTTCCAATCTGTTCCAGTCCGAAGTCCCCGAAATCTACGACAACACGGTCGTGATTCGCGCCATCGCCCGCGAGGCAGGCGAGCGCACCAAGATTGCCGTTCAGAGCCGCGACAAAGACGTTGACCCGGTCGGCGCTTGCGTCGGCATGAAGGGCATGCGCGTTCAGTCCATCATCCGCGAACTGCGCGGAGAAAAAATCGACATCATCGAATACTCCGACGAAATCACCACTTTTGCCGAGAAGGCCCTGCAACCGGCCAAGGTCAGCCGCGTTTCCATTACCGACCTGACTGAGAAGCAATTGGAAGTGATCGTCGACGATACGCAACTCTCGCTGGCCATCGGCAAGAAGGGGCAGAACGTCCGTCTCGCCGCCAAGCTGCTGGGTTGGAAGATCGATATCAAGAGCGAAGAAGAGAAGCGCCAGGAAGTCGAGCAGCAGATGGGTGCCTTCAGCAGCGGACCTTCGACGCCCATCGAGCAGGTCTCCGAGTTGGGCGACGGCATCATTCAGAAGCTGGTCGCCGCGGGCATCACTACGGTCGAGTCCCTTGCCGACATGACGCCCGAGCAGCTCGAAGAGATTCCCGGCATCGGCGAAAAAACGCTCGAGAAGATCTCCGTAGCCGTTCGCCACTACTTCGGCCACTTTGAAGAGGGCGAAGCCGGCGCCCCTGAAGCCGCTGCGACGGAAGAGTCGGCCGCAACGGAAGAAACCTCGGAAGCCGATAAGCCCTCCGAAGCAGGCGAAGCCACGGAAGAAGCCGAGGCGGAAAACTCCGCCGAAGTCCTTGAAGAAGCTGAAAGCACGGCGGACGCGGAATCGGAAACCGAATCCGAGGAAGCCAATCAAGACGAAATCGATGCCATCGGCGCCGCGGTAGTTGCGGAGCCCGATGCCAATGAAACCGAAAGCGCAGTAGAAGAAGAGCAGGCGGCCAAAGAGGACGGCGCATAAAATGCGCCCAAGCCTTCAAAGCCAATCGAATCACCATGGAAGTCTGAAAAACATCCATTGCCACGAGGTAGCTATGAGCATCTGAGTGGATTGGAACCAGATTCTGAAAAGAGGCGGATGAGTAAGGTTCGTATCAACGATCTCGCACGCGAGATGGAAGTCAAGAGCCGGCAAATTCTTGACATTTTGGCGGAACTCGGCCTGGGCGCAGGCAAAACCCACTCCAGTTCGCTGGAGTCGGACGAGGCGGAGAAGGTGCGCGCCCATTTTGAGCGTGGAATGCGCTCTGGCGGCCACGCAGGCGCTGCATCCTCGCGCGCTCCCCAGACAATCACTCCAAAAATTGACCTCTCGCATATCTCCAAGCCCGGCGACGTACTCAAAGCCATTCTTGCCAAGAAAAAAGAAGAAGAGGAAGAGGCTCGCCATCCGCACATGCCGGCAAGGCCCACGGTTGTGCCCCCGGTAAAAGCTGTGGCCCCGCCTGCTGCCCATGTTGCGCCGCCCGCGCCCGTTGTGGCCGCGCCGCCGCCGCCCCCGGCCCCGCGCAGGATTGTTCCCCAGCCGCGCTCCGCGCCGAACATCGTTCATCCTCCGGCGCCGCCCGCCATCGCCTCCAAGCCGCCAGTTGGCGCCGTTGTGGCTAAGCCCCCTGTGGGCGCAGCCGCTGCTACGCGTCCTCCGGTTGTCGTGGTCGCGCCGCCGCCGGGCACTGTCGTCGTTAAGCCGCCCGTGGTCCCCGCAAAGGAAACGGCGGAAAAGCCTGTCGTCGCCGTTAAGCCTCCGGCCAAAGCACCTGAAGCCGCCGTGCCTGCGCCGCCCCCGGCCCCTCCCGTTGTTGCGGAAGCGCCCGTTGCCGCCGCGCCCACTGTTGAACCCGCCGCTGTTGCCGTTCCTGAGGCGCCTAAACCCGCTGTAGAAACGCCGGAAAAAGAGGCCGCTGTTCCCACTATTTCAGCCGAATCCACCGCCACGCCTGCACCGGCCCCTCGCGTCAAGACGCCGCCTGCACCGCCCGCGCCTCCGGCCCGCCGTATGGTCATGCCGCAGACCGGCCCAAGGCCCGTCTACAAGGCCCCCGTGTTGCCGCCTCCCGTGCCCGGAACAGGCAGCTTCGCCCCCGGCGCTGGAATCCAGCGCGGCAAGCCAATCTTTGATCGCCGTCCTTCCAGCGGCCCTGGCAGCTATCAACCGCGCACCCCCGGCGGCTTTGCTCCCGCTGCGGGCCAGTTCGCCGGCGGTCCGCGCCCCAAGCATCCTACCCGCACCCCCATGGGCGCTGGTGGCCCTGGCGGTCCCGGAGCGCGTCCCGGCTTTGGCGCACGTCCTGGCTTTGGCGCTCCCGGTGCACGTCCCGGCTTCGGCGCACGACCTGGCGCTGGCGGAGCTGCACCCACCGGCGAAGCTCCTCGTCCGCAGCGCGCTCCTTCGCGTGGACGCGGCGGTCGCCCGCAGTACCCCAAGACCAAAGAAGGCCCAATGAAGGGCTTTGTGCCGCCGCCACGTTACGGCGGTGTGCAATATGGCGGCGAACCGCTGCCCATCACCCGCGAAATCACCGTCACGGAAGGCATCAGCGTCAAGGACCTGGCCGAAAAGCTCGAAGTCCGCGCCAAGGACCTGATCGCCACCCTTCTCATGAGCGGTGTCTTCGTTACCGTCAACCAGTCCCTCGACGCCGAGATGGTCAAGGACGTTGCCGCCAAGTTCGGCGCTGCGGCCACCGTCATCAGCTACGAAGAAGAGATCGCCAACCAGGCCATCGAGGAAGTTCTCGAAGCCGAAAACACCGGCGAGCTCGAAGTTCCGCGTCCCCCCGTCGTCACCGTCATGGGCCACGTCGATCACGGCAAGACGTCCTTACTCGACGCCATCCGCGAAACCGACGTTGCCGCCGGCGAAGCTGGAGGCATCACCCAGCACATCGGCGCTTACAAGGTGAAGTTTGCCAAGGAAGGCTCCCCGGCTCACGGCCGCGAGATCGTCTTCCTCGACACCCCGGGCCACGAAGCCTTTACCCGCATGCGTGCCCGCGGAGCCAAGGTCACTGACATCGTCGTCATCGTAGTCGCAGCCGACGACGGCGTCATGCCACAGACCCTGGAAGCCGTTGACCACGCCAAGGCCGCCGGCGTCCCCATCATTGTCGCCGTCAACAAAATCGACAAGCCTGAAGCCAACCCCGACCGCGTCAAAAAGCAGCTAGCTGATCGCGGCCTCATTCCTGAGGAGTGGGCCGGCGCAGGCCAGGAAAGCACTGTCTTCGTCGAAGTCTCCGCCAAGAAGCGCAAGAACCTCGACCTGCTTCTCGAAATGATCTGCCTGGTCTCCGACATCCGCGCTCCCAAGGCCACACCTGGCCGCAAGGCAGTCGGCTCCGTCATTGAAGCCAAGCTTGATCGCGGCCGCGGCGCAGTGGCCACAGTCCTCGTTCAGGACGGAACCCTGCGATTAAACGACAGCTACATCGTGGGCAACACCTTCGGCAAAGTCCGCGCCATGTTCGACGACCGCGGCCGCGCCATCGAAGAAGCCGGTCCCTCCACCCCCGTCGAAGTCCTCGGCCTCGAATCCATGCCCGACTCCGGCGACACCTTCCTCGTCGTCTCCGATCGCGACAAGGCCAAGGGCATTGCCCAGTACCGCAAGATGAAGGAGCGCGACTCTCAGCTCGCCAAGAGCTCCCGCGTCTCGCTTGAAGGCCTTGCCGAACAAATCCGCACCGCCGGCGTCAAGGACCTGCCCCTCATCATCAAGGGCGACGTCACCGGCTCGGTCGAAGTGCTGGCCGACTCGCTCACCCGCATGTCCACCGAAAAGGTGCGCATCAAGGTCATTCACTCCGGCGTCGGTTCCATCACCGAGAGCGATGTGTTGCTGGCCACCGCCTCCAACACCATCATCATCGGTTTCAACGTCCGCCCCGAGCGCAAGGCCGCCGAACTGGCCCAGCAGGAAGGCATTCAGATTCGCCTGCACTCCATCATTTACGAGTTGCAGGATG
>CAYQOQ010000142.1:0-11837 GCA_964419175.1 uncultured Occallatibacter sp.
CCGCTTTGAGCGGCTCACCTAAGAAAGCCTCCGGCTTTGCCGGAGGTCCTTACTAGTGAAAGTGCTCCAATGCACTGTGTGACGGAAGGTTAGGACTGCCGAGTCTGCAAGGGATGTTTCTGACTACTTCAACTGCGAAGAGTCGCGGACGACGAGCGCAGGTTCCAGAATTACGGAACGCGAACGGCTTGAAGATCCTTTCTCCAAAAGACCAGTAATCATCTTTGCAGTGCGCTCGCCGATCTCCACGGCTTTTTGGTCGATGCTGGACAAGGGAACACGCAGCTTGCTGCTGTAGTGAAAGTTCCCGCTGCCAATTATGGCGATGTCCCGGGGAATGCGCACACCGGCCTCAAATGCGCGGACCATTGCTCCAACTGCAATCGTGTCATTGAAGCAGTAAAGGGCGTCTGGACGAGGTTTCAGGGCGAGTACGGTATTCATGGCCCTTATACCTCGTGTCTCGCCATTTGAATCGGCTGCATCACCTGATGCGATGACGTAGCTCTCAGGAACGGTCAGGCCATGTTTCCGCAGAGTGTCCCTGTACCCCTCGGCTCTGCGGTTGCCGATGTTGGTCGCCGGACCGCGGACATGAGCTATGCGCTTGCGGCCTTGCGCGATCAGGTGTTCGGTCGCAAGCTCTCCGATTCGATAGTCATTTATACCGACGAAATTGCAGGAGAAACCGGGGAAACTCCGGTCGAGGAGAATCAAGGGAACGCCGGCCTCTCTGATCTTTTCGAGATTGTCGGCGTTCTTTTGGCAGGATGCGACAACGAAACAATCCAGCCGATGCGCCAGCATGTGTTCGATCTCGTCCTGTTCAAGCGTGGGATCGCTTTCGGAAGAGGAGACCAGGAGGAAGTAGTTTTTCTTGCGCAGGGTGGCGGCGAGCGATTTGGCGATTTCGGAAAAGAAAGGATGAATCAGGTCGGGTACGACAAGACCGACCAGCAGACTACGGCCGGTGACCAAGCTGCGGGCCGCGAGGTTTGGCCGGTAATTCAGGTGTTTAACGCGCTCCAGGACCTTTGCCTTCGTCTCTTTTGCGACATCCGGGCGATTTCTCAGCGCCTTGGATACCGTGACTATGGATATGCCAAGTTCCTCCGCTATGTCTTTGAGACGTACGACCATACAGGAAGTGTATACAATTTTGCTCTATTGGTGAGCGAGCCAGAGGGATCTTTAGCGGCTATCGTTCAACCGTCGCCTCGATGTAGCCGTGCGGTTCGTCAATGGGAACGAAAATGTGATAGGGGTTTTCCTGGCCGAAGGGGCTGAGGTCGGCCAGAAGATGATGCAGATTGGGCATGGTCAGATGGATGCGTTCGATCTCGGGCGCTACTGCGAGCGCGGCTTTGCCCATGTCGAACAAGGTGTGCTGCACGCTCATGCTGTCATGCGCGGCAAACTCCTTCAGCAGTGCGGTGACAATGCGCTCATGCGCCTGGGCAAAGTTCGTTGTTGCCGGCGCGTAGTCCCACTTCACGGTGGCACGGGTGCCGAAGATGCGGTCCGTTGCCGGCTTGAGCGTCGTCAGCTTGTCGTTGATATAGCCCGTGAATGCCGACTTGGTGGTCTTCAGAATCGTCAAGCCATCGACTCCGGATTTGATCGACCATTTGCGACCCTGATCGCGAGCGGCGCGGACTGTGTGCACCTCGGGTCCGCCGAGCTTGAATGTGGTTGGATCCGGTGTGCCGTCTACAACCAGCCGCTCCCAGGCTCGCTCCTCAATCTTTACCAAGACGCCGGAGACTTGCTGGTTGTTGGCCAGCAGATAATCGCCCAACTCCATTGCAAACTCTTCAGTGGTTGCCGCCCTGAAATCGCGCGCAACGAAGTAGATGGTGTTCTTCATGGTGTCGGTTGGCAGAATCTTACTGTTGTCCGCTTCAGTAAAGCTGGCATCGAAATCGCCTTCCAACAGAACCTGCACACTCCACTCGTTGAATTCGTGAGTGTTTCCGTGGCGCGTGATTCGCGACAAACGCACGCGCGATTTTCCGTAGCGATTCGAACCCAGTTTGGCCATGTGTCAGCTTCCTCGATAGGTTGTGTAGCTGTTGTCACTCAAGAGAACCGGGAGGTGATAGTGCTCGTTACCGCTGAAGACAAAAGTGATTGAGATTTGCGGATAAATGCTGGTGCGGCTGTTGCGCCCAAAATATTCTTCGGTGTCAAAGGTGAGGCGGTATGTGCCCTCTTTGGCATCTTGCGCAAGTTCGCGGCAACGTCCGTCCACGTCGGTGCTTCCCAACGAAATGGACTTCCACTGACCGCCTTCGAGCTTGTCGAGGCGGACCGCGACGCCAGCAGCCGGCTTGCCCAGCACGGTATCCAGCACGTGTGTCGTAATTCCACTCATTCCACAAGCCACTTTCCCAGACGAATCTGCGTGATTTGGCGTTGCTGTTCGACGGCCTCGCGCAACTCGGCTTCGCGGCTGTTTGCGAGACGGCGATTCAAGATTTCGAGCATCTCTTCAGCGGTCCTTCCGGTGGCGCACACGATATAGGTGAAACCGAAGCGTTCCTCGTAGCGAGCATTTCCTTCGGCAAGCTCGGCTAAAACATTGCCCTCGGCGGTGGCGGCTGACGCTTGCTCCTGACGCGACCAGGCTGCTGACTTCGCAACGGCGTGTGCGGCTTTGCGCTCGCCAATGCGCGGGTGGCAGGCGAAGGCCTCCATCCAGTCGGATTCATTCATCGTGGCCCACACGCGATCTGCCGCTTCGCTTAGTTCCAGAATGCCGGCGATGGGGCGCAGAGCTACGATTGCCAAAGCCCAGCGCGTTGCGCCGCAACAGGCGATCATTGCATCGAAAGCTACCGCTTCGTCTGCTTTGTTCCAGGCATCAAGAGTTGCATTCATCGCAGTGCACGCTCCTTGGAGAGCTCGAGCAGAAACTCTTCGATGAGGTTGGCAGCCACACACCTTCTGTACTCGGCGGTGGAGCGGATGTCGTCGATCGGCTGCGCCTCGGCAAGCAATGCGCGCCGCACTGCCTTGACTGTTTCTCTGGCGATTGGCTGGCCGAGCAGAGCGGCTTCCGCCTGATACAAACGCGCAGGGAAGGGAGCCAGGCTCGCGGCGGCGAGGCGAATCTCGCTGACATCATTACCGTCAAGGAGCGCTGTTGCAGCCAGAGCGACTTTTGAAATAGCCATGGCGCGCCGAGTTCCAATCTTGCGCAGGTATTGTTTGTGATGCTTAAAGCGGCGGGGCAAGTGGATTGCGAAAAGCAGTTCATCCGGGGCCAGCACATTGCGCTTGTAGCCGGTATGGAATTCCGAGTAAGGGACCCGCCGACTGCCGCGTTGCGAAACGATCTCGATTTCAGCATCGTAGACGAGCAGTGCAGGCGAGGAGTCCGCGGCGGGCGAGCCGTTCACCAGGTTGCCGCCCAGGGTTGCGCGGCTCTGGTTTGCAACGGAGCCGATACAGCTTGCGGCTTTGGCGAGCAGAGGTAACTCCGCGGCAAGTCCTGCGTGCGCCCGAATATCGCGAAACGTTGTGCAGGCGCCAAGGACAATGCTGTTCGCAGTGGTGTCGATGAAACGCAGATCGGGAATGCCCCAGAGGTTTACGAGTTTGCGCGCGTCGAGCCTGCCGGCCGCAAACGCAACCATCAGCTCAGTGCCGCCGGCAATGGGCGTCCACTCTCCGGGCGCGGCGGCGAGCAACTGCAGCACCGCGGCCAGACTGCCGGGCGCGATCAGCTCATGTGCTTCAGGATTACCCCGCATGATTGACCTTCTTCGCGGCCGATTCAGCGATCTGCGTTGCGCCTGCGATCACCGACTCAAAGATGCGCATGAAGCCGGTGCAGCGACAGAGATTTCCGGCGAGCCCTTCACGGATCTCGGCCATACTGGGGCTAGGACTGCGCTCAATCAATTGCGCTGCGGCCATCAACATACCTGGCGTGCAGATTCCGCATTGCGCTCCGCCGTGGTCGAGGAATGCCTGCTGCAAGGGATGAAGCTTGCCGTCCGATGCGAGGCCTTCGACGGTCTGAATGTCGGCGCCTTCAGCTTGCAGAATGGGCACGAGGCAACTGTTGACGAGTTCGCCATTCATGCGCACCGAACACGATCCGCATTCACCTTCGCCGCAGCCTTCCTTGGTTCCGCTAAGATGCAGATCCTCGCGGAGTACATCGAGGAGGCGCTTCATGGGGGGCGCCTGGACGGCGCATTCTTTGCCGTTGACGGTGAAGCGGATTGTGGGCCAGGACGGGCTCATAGGGTTGCCGGCTCCTCGGCTAACTGGCGAGCGGCAAACTCGGCGAACAAATCTTCAGGCAGCAGCGGAATCGAGTGGAAGCTGACGCCCGTGGCATCCTTGATGGCATTCACTATGGCCGGCGCGGGTCCGTCGTGGGGCAACTCGCCAATGCCCTTTGCGCCGTAGCCGCCGTATTGGAAAGGAATCTCTTCAAAGAACACGTGAATCGGAGGAACGTCTTCAGCGGTGGGAATAATGTAGTTGGTCATCTGGTTGTTGGCCATGTGTCCGTTTTGCAGCAGAATTTTTTCGTAGAGCGCATAGCCGATGCCTTGTGCGACGCCGCCTTCAATCTGACCAGTTGCGAGCACGGGATTGAGAACGCGCCCCACCTCCTGGACCGCCCAGAACTCTTCTACTTCCGCAGAGAAGCTGACGGTATCCACAGCAACCTGCGCCATGTGGATTGACCATGCATAGGAGGGATAGGCCTCGCCGCGATACTTCTGGTCGTTCCAGAAGATGCCGGGTGGCGCTTCGTAGCGGACCAGAGAAACCACTTCGCCATGCGTGGAACGATAGCGTTCGCAGGCGGCGAAAAACTCGTCGCGGGTAAAATTTGTGGCGAGACCGGCATGCGCGCGGAGCATTTCAACCAGTTGGATGCCGGCTCGTTCGATGAGGCGGCCCACGACCATCACAGTGCGCGAGGCAACGGTGGGGCCGCTGTTGGGCACCATGCCGGTATCCGCCGCAGCCATTGTGATGTCGTCGTAGCCGATGCCGATAGCCTCGGCGGCAATCTGCGTGAGCACGGTGTTGGTGCCCTGGCCGAATTCCGTATTCGATACCAGCACGCGCACTTTGCCTTCGGGCGTAACGTCCATTCCGGCGAGAGAATTCAAAATGCGTTCGCCGGAGCCGGTGAAGCCGGAGCCGTGATAGAAACAGGCAAAGCCGATTCCGCGCTTGATGGAGCTGGTTGGGTTTTCGCGCGCGAAGCGTTCGCGGCGGGCGTAATAGTCACTCTCTTTGAGAATGCGATCGAGCAACTTGTCCATGATCAACGGCTCGCGCATTACCTGTTCGGTTGCGGTTGTGTCGCCGGTGTGGAGAAAATTCTTTCGCCGCAGTTCAACCGGATCGATGCCGATGGCTGCTGCGATTTCATCCATGTGGCGCTCAAGCGCAAAGATTGCCTGCGGCGCGCCAAAGCCGCGAAATGCGCCGTAGGGAACTGAATTGGTGGCCCAGGACTTGGCGCGAACGCGAACGTTGGGGCATGAATACGGTCCAGGCGCATGCAGAGTTGCGCGGGAAAGCACAGTGGAAGAGAGTGTTGCGTATGCCCCGCCGTCCATCGCAAGGTCAATGTCCATGGCGAGCAACTTGCCGTCCTTGTCGAGCGCGGTGCGATGGCGTGTGCGCGAGGGATGGCGCTTGGTGGTGGCGGCGAGATCTTCCATGCGGTCGTAGACCATTTTGACGGGATGCCCGCTCTTCATGGCCAACAGGGCCGCGTGGGAGGCGAGCGTGGAAGGATAGTCCTCCTTGCCGCCGAATGCTCCGCCGGTCTCGGTCTGCACAACGCGCACTTTCTGATCGGGCAGATCGAAAATTTTGATCAGTGTTTTGTGCACGTAATAGGGGCATTGGAGCGAGCCCCATACCGTTATGCCGTTCTGGGCGTTCCATTCGGCAATGATTCCGTTGTTCTCTATGTAGAGATGCTCTTGCGCGCCAGTGCGGTACTCGCCTTCGACAATGTGTGCGGCGTTCTGCCACACAGAATCCACGTTGCCTTTTTCGAGCAGAAAATCCTTGAGCAGATTGTCGGTGCCCCAGACGACCTGATCCTGGCGCTCGCTCTCTTCGATGGTGAAGATTGGATGCAGAGGATCGTACTCGACGCGCACAGCGTCAACGGCTTCTCGCAGTTTGTGCTTGTCAGGATGGGCGAGGAGAAGGATGGCTTCATCGCAGTGGTTGACCTGGCCGTCGGCGAGGCAGGGCTGGTCGGCGACGATGAGCTGGATGTGGTTTTCGCCGGGAATATCGGCGGCCGTGACAACGGTGAATTCGCTCCAGTCGATGCGGCGATCGAAGCCGATGGAGCGAATGAGCCCGCGCGGAATGGTGCTGCGGACCGTGGCTCCGAACCACATGCCTTCGCGCACAATGTCGTCGACGTAGACAGCGGCGCCGAGCAGCTTGCTTACCCCTTCCTTGCGTGGAACGGGGGTACCAACGATGCGGGTTGTCGTCTTCGTACTCATGTCTTGGGAGGCGCAATCTCTACAGAGGTTGAGGGATAGCATACAACGCCGCGCCCAAGATTCAAAGTGGGAGGATTATTCGGCCAGCCGCGCCAGGGTCCGCGCCAGCACGTGCACGCCGCTGCCGATCCATTCCGGCGAAGAATATTCGTCGGGGCGATGGCTTACTCCGCCGCGGCTGGGAATGAACAGCATGGCGGTTGGCGCGAAGCAGGAGACGAAGGACGAGTCGTGGTAGGCGCGGGCTACCATTCTCTTGTACGTCTTGCCCGCCTCGATTGCCGAGGCCTCAAGCGCCGCAAGAATTGCAGTGTCGCAGACGGTGGGCGGGTCGGCATTGACCAATTCTGTTGTTATGGTTACGCCGCGGCGGGCTGCAACTTCAGTACATGCGCCGCGCAGTTTGTCGAGAACACTGTCGCGGCGGGCGCGGTCGATGTCGCGAATATCCGTCTCAAGGCGGACGCGCGAGGGGATGCTGTTGACGGCTCCGGGGAAGACTTCGCAAACACCGACGGTGCCGACGGTGTCGATGGCGCCGGTCGATTTTGCGGCGGCTTCAAGCGCGAGAATCAGCTCCGCGGCTGCGGCAAGGGCATCTTTGCGTCCGGGCATGAGTTTGCCGCCGGCATGGCCACCTTCGCCCTCGATGAGGATGCGCAGGCTGGCGGGCGCGGCGATGTGCGTGACGAGGCCGAGATCGATTCCTTCGTTTTCGAGCAGGGGGCCCTGTTCGATATGCAATTCGACGAACTGATGGAAGCGGCCCTTGGGAAGCAGAACGGATTCCAGTGGGCCTGTGAACCCGGCTTGCGTGCGCAATTCATCGAGGCCGTGGCCTTCTTTATCACGCAGGGCAAGCGCCTGTTTGGGCGTGAGTACGCCGGCCATCATGCGGCTGCCAAGACAGCCAATGCCGAAGCGGGTTGGCTCCTCAGAGGTGAAGATGACCAATTCGATGGAGCGGCGGGGCTTGAATCCTAGTTTCTGCAAGACGCGAATTGCTTCGAGACCGCCGAGTACGCCGACGCATCCGTCGTAGAGGCCTGCGTTGGGGATTGCATCAATGTGCGAGCCGGTGCCGATTGGCGCAAGGGACGGATCGCTGCCTTGCCAGCGGGCAAAGGTGTTGCCGATTGCATCCTGATCGATGGCCAGTCCCGCGGCTGCGCAAAGGCTCTTGACGTAGGCGCGGCCGCGCATGTCCGCTTCGCTGAAGACCACCCGGGTGACTACCGGCGGCTTGGCTTCGGAGATTTGGCCGAGTGCCAAAAGCTCGGCAATGAGCGAGTCGATTGAGAGTTGCGGGTGAGTGCTCATGGATCACGCTCCCAGTGGATGCCTGCGCCAATCTTTGTAGATGAGGTACTTTGCCGGGCGCTTGCCCAGCGCGCCAAACCACTGCGGGCAATAGGGGGCCATCCAGATGAAATCGCCGGCCTCGACGGGATACCACGAGTCGCCGAGGCGGTAGATGCCACCGCCTTCGAGCATAAGGAGACCGTGCTCCATGATGTGAATTTCGACCATGCTGAGCGCGGCGCCGGGATCGTAGGTCATGGTGTTCACGGCAAAATCGTAGGACGGTCCGTCGGGCATAAGAGAGCAGACGCGCAACGATTCATCGCCCATGAGCGACGTGGGTTTGACAGTGGATTCGTTGCCGACGACGATCTTTGGGGCTGCTACACCGGCGAGAGGTTCATAGGGTTTTTCAATGAGCGCGGCGCGTGAGGCAGATCGTGCGCGTACCGTGTGCGGCGTGCCTTGGGGGATGAAAGCGAATCCACCTGGAGAGAGGATGTGGGTTTTGCCGGCGGCTTTCAACTCGAGCCTGCCCTTGAGGACGTAGAGAAACCGCTGCGCCGGCGCGGGTGCGAGCGAACCACCGGAGACGAACTCCGCGGTCATCTGCGTAAACCGCGCGCCCAGTTGCGGCGCGGCATGGATGATGAACTCCACGCCCTCAGCGCCAGGAAGGAGAGTGCGGACGAATGTGTCCGGGGTTTGAAGCAGGTGATCGGATTTCAGGCTGCTTCGTGTTAATCCAAGGTGGTGCATTGGTGACCTCGCAGGGGATTGCGTTGTTCGATTCTAACGAATAACCACGGCTAACCGCTCAAGAAATTTGCAGCCAACATGCAATGCGGCCTCGACGTCTTCCGCAAGAACGGCTTCGGCGGGGTGGTGGCTGATGCCGCCGGGGCTGCGCAGGAAGAGCATTGCCGTGGGAACGCGGGTTGCCATCACCATGGCGTCGTGGCCTGCGCCGCTGGGCATTTGCCTGACGGGCATTCCGGCCGCTTCGATTGCATCGGCGAGGAATGAGGTCAGGCGTTCGTCCATGGGCACGGCTGGCTGGTCCATCTGGTTCGTACGCTCAATGGTGAGGCCGCGGCGTTCGGCGATGGCGGCTGCGCTCTCGATCAGTTTATTGACGGAGGATGCGCGGGTGGCGTCGTGTGCGTGGCGGATGTCGAGGCTGGCCAGCGCCGATCCTGGAACGACATTGCCGGCGTTCGGCTCGACGATCACCCGGCCTACCGTGGCGACGAGGCCCTCGGTGGCCAAGGCAAGCGACTCGACCTGAGCGATCCATTCGGCGGCGGCGGCGAGTGCGTCTTTGCGGAGGCGCATGGGCGTTGTGCCGGCGTGGTTGGCTTGTCCGTTGAACTCGAGGGTGAGGCGCGTCTGGCCCACAATTGCGGTGACCACAGCGAGGCCCAGGCCTTCGGCCTCCAGCACCGGGCCTTGCTCGATGTGAATCTCGACGAAGCCGATTGCGCTTGCGTCCAACTGCGCTTCTGCGATTAGGCCGGGGTCGAGACCGAAGGAGCGGATCGCAGCTTCGAGCGTTGTGCCGTCGGAATCTTCGCGATTGAAAAGCGCTGGGTCGAAGCGTCCGGCAACGGCGCGGCTTCCGATAAAGGGAACACCGAAGCGCACGCCCTCCTCCTCGGAGAAAGCGATCACTTCGATGGCTAGAGGAAACGTTTGTTCTTGCGCGATCCGCACCCATTCAAGCGCCATTGCCACGCCGAGTACGCCGTCGAATGCGCCGGCGTCGGGAACCGTATCGATGTGCGAGCCCATCACGAGGCGTTTGCCGGCGGCGCTGGGAGGTTGCCAAAGCCCGCGGAGATTGCCCGCCGCATCGACACGCACGGACATGCCTAGCGATTCCATGCGGGTGCGTAGGAGGGCGTGAACCTCGCGCACAGGGGGAGTGAGAAAGCGGCGCGTGATGCGGCCCGGTTCTTCAGTCATCGTGGCGATCCGCCGGCATTCCTCGATGATGTGGAGGGCGCGATCTTTCATGAGCGCACCAACTCGGTTCCGCGCGCTTCGCCTATGAATTTATCCGCGCTGTAGATCTGCTCTCCGCGCAGCCAGGTCTCAAGCACGCGGCCGTGCAAGTTTGCGCCGAGGTAGGGTGAGAGCGTGTGGCGAAAATGGAGATGCCGCTCTGTCACAGTCCATTCAGCGTCCGGGTCGAAGACAATGAAGTCCGCATCGGCGCCCGCGGCCAGCGAGCCTTTTCGTCCTGCGAGGCCGGCCAGGCGGGCGGGTGCGGAGGCCAGCCATCGGGTCAATTTTTCCAGGTTCAGGCCGCGACGTTGCATGGCGGTCCATAGCACGGGCAGGGCGAGGCCCAGGCTCGCGATACCGCCCCAGGCAAGATCCCAGCGGCCTTCATCACGTCGCTTCATCGCAGGGGGGCAGGGAGAGTGGTCGGTGATCACCATGTCGATGAGGCCGCTGATGAGCGCCTGCCACAGGGCTTCGCGATTGGCTGCATCGCGGATCGGCGGCGAGCATTTGAATTGGGTGGCGCCGTCGGGAATCTGGTCGGCGGCAAACCACAGGTAATGGACGCAGGTCTCGACGGTGATGGGCAACCCGCGCTGGCGCGCTTCGGCAAGCAGCGGCAATGCCTTTGCGCTGGACAAATGCACTATATGGATAGGCGTGCGGAACTCCTCTACCAGCCGGATGAGCAGGGCTATCGCGTCGACCTCGGCTGCATCCGGCCGCGAGGCCAGATAGGTGGAGTACTTTCGCCAATCCGCGTTGGACGCGTTCAGCTTCTTCGTGGCCGCATCTACCGGACCGGCCAACTCGGCATGGACCAGCAAGGGCAGACCGGTGCCGCGCAGCTTGCCGAGGGCCAGCCGCAGGTCGGCTTCATCGACCCAGGCGAAGCCGTCGATGCCGGAGTGGATGAGAAAGCACTTGAATCCGGGGATACCGGTTTGAGCCATCGGCAGCAGCATTTCGGCGTTGCCGCGTACGACGCCACCCCAGGTGGCCCAGTCGACCCACGCCTGTCCTCGCGCCGCGTTTCGCTTGGCGTCCAGGGATGGTAGATCGATGGTCTCGGGTGCGCAGTTGAGCGGCATGTCGACGAGCGTGGTTACGCCGCCAGCAGCCGCGGCTTGCGTCGCCGTCTGAAAGCCCTCCCACTCGGTGCGGCCGGGTTCGTTGATGTGGACGTGCGAATCCACAAGGCCGGGCAGGAGCATCGAATCGCCAAAGTCGCGGAGGCTGCAGTCCGAGGGGACGTCACTCCAATTCCGGATCGCGGCGATGCGGCCGTTCTCGACCAGCAAAGCAGCGGGTGCGAGACCGTCCGGCGTCAGAACACGGGTTGAGCGGAATGCCTGAGCCATCGTATGTTTACTTTCGCCTTTCGGGGAGGTTCAGGGCAAGCCCGCAGGCGGTGAGGGGGGAGTTCGATGTCAACTTCCGGCTCGGGATATGGGCGTTCAAAAAATGGTCGATTGGGGCCCGTAAAGGGCGTTCTGACCGCGTTTTTGGTAAAGAAACAGGGCTAAATTCCGCGAAAAATGACGTCCTGTTTACTACTTGTGCACTGGAGCGCTCTTGTAGGGTATTGATTATGAATGGGTTATTTTTGCAGTGCACCATAATCGGTGCAATTGACAGGGGAGGGGGGAGGGGGGGTAGGGAATAGAAAAGCAGCCTGGTGGAGATCAAGCTGTCTAACGGCATTGGCCGGGGAGGGGGTAGATTGCGGGCTGTCGAGGATGCGGCTAGAGGAACTCATATCTCGATTGTGCGCTTTTTGGGGGTAATGATCGGCAAGTCGCTGGGGGATTGGCGGGTGGGAATTCTGGAATGCAGATGGAAGATGCTGCGGGGAATCCCCCCTCGGGGACATGGTTGGTGGAAGATCGGCCGGTTCTAGAGTCCTGTCTCCGAAATTGTTTGAAAAACAACAGCAGGTCCTTCGATTCACCACCCCCACGCTAATAAGAAACAAGTGCGTAAGTTGTTGAAAAGCAAGTAAGCGCATGCAGGTCG
>CAYQOQ010000143.1:0-11831 GCA_964419175.1 uncultured Occallatibacter sp.
CCATGCCGGAGCATCGAGGGCGGAAGCATCATCAGGACCGGGTGGCGGAGACGCTACGGTTGGAGATTGGGGCGATGATCGAGGGTGAACTCTCAGATCCGCGCATCGATTTCTGTTACGTGACGGAGGTGGCGCTGAATCCGGGCGCAAAGTCGGCGCGTGTATACGTGGCCGTGGATAGCTCGGTGAAGGACATTGCGACGGCCGAAACGAATACGATTGCCGGCCTGGAGGCAGCCAAGGGGTTCATCCGCTTTGAGCTGAAGGAGCGGATGGGCGTGCGCCACGTGCCGGAGTTGAGTTTTCTGGCCGACCGCTCAGGGCGCTTTCAGGCGCGCATCGAGGAGTTGATGGATCGCTCGCGGAAGCGGCATAAGGCGCAGGCGGAACAGGCTGCGCAAGCGGAAGAGAAGGCGGCGCCGGATGTGAAATCCGCAGTCGAATAACGGTACATGGATAGAGCCCCGTTCAATACGAATTTGGATGCATCGCCGAATTTGGGTGGATTGGCCGGAGGGCCTGGGGATGCGTGCGCCGCCGGGGCGGGCGGAACTGCGCTGGGCACTCCGATGGAACAGCCCGATGCTCCGATTGAGGCGATTCTACAGGTTTTGCGGCGGGGAGAGCGGTTTCTGGTGTGTTCTCACTCGCGTCCGGATGGGGACGCGGTGGGCAGCATGCTGGCGATGGGAATGCTGCTGGAACAGATGGGCAAGCAAGCCGACCTAGTGACGGCCGACAGCGTTCCGGCGATCTATCGCGGACTGCCAGGCGCGGCGGGCATTCGGCACGCGTTGCGCGTTTATGGTCCGTACGATGCGGTGATTCTGCTGGAGTGCGACAGCCTGGACCGCGCTCGTCTGCGTGGGCTCGAAAACCTCTGCCAGGTCAATATCGATCACCATCTGAGCGGGCGGCCGTATGCGCATATCAATTGGATCGACCACGGGACGGCCAGCGTGGGCGAACTGGTGTACCGGCTGGTAAAGGCAGCAAGCGCGGCGGTGACGCCGAAGATGGCAACGTGTCTTTATACAACCTTGCTGACCGACACGGGTGGGTTCACGTATGGATACGTCCAGGCCTCGACATTTGAAATGGCGCGGGATCTTGTGGTGGCGGGGGCCGACCCGGTGGCGATTGCGCGGGATGTGTGCCTTTCTACCTCGACATCGAAGGTACTGCTGCTGGGCGCAGCACTGGGAAATCTGAAGCGTGAGGGCCGGCTGGCCTGGCTGTGGGTGATGCACCAGGACATGGTGCGTACCTGCGCAGCCGAGGAGGACTGCGAAGGGATTGTGAACGTGGCTGTAGGCATCGCAGGGGTTGAGGCTGCGGTGTTTCTCCGCGAGCTTCCGGAGCGGCGCTACCGGCTGAGCCTGCGCAGCAAAGGCAAGGTGAATGTGGCGGAGATTGCCGGGCGGCTGGGCGGGGGCGGACACGGAAATGCAGCAGGCTGTACATTGGAAGGACCGCTGGAGCACGCGCTGGATGAGATTCTGACGGAGTTACGGCGCGGGGTGGCATGTTACTCGAAGGAGTAACCATGGTGCCTGTCAAGAAGCGTTGCGTTCAAGGAGATTCCACGCGAATCTGATAGCCTTGTCCGTGTTGAAACTTGAGCACCGACTTCGCGTCTCTCAAGAGCGCGCAGGGTGTGCGGCCAGTTCGGCATCCTCCAGCCGTCCTGAGCAGAGCCGAGAACGTTTTATTTAGCAGAGCATGCAGCCGCGCGCCCGTTGGAGAATTGCTGGAAGTGGAAACTAAGTTGGAAACCCCTGATCCGGAACTGCCCGAAGAGCCCTACAAGCGGCTGCCGACCTGGGCCACAGTGCGCGAAGCAACCGTATTTCTTCTCTTTACGGTCTTCTTCCTGGCGTACGGCCTGACGCCGGTGCTGGGCGGCGCAGGGCTGGGACTGGTGGGCGCCGACGAGCCTCGTTACGCGCAGATTGCGCACGAGATGCTGGACCGGTTCAACTCCGCCGACAGCCTGAAGGGGCGGCTGAGCGCGTGTGTCACTCCGTATCTCTACGGTCATCCCTGGCTGGAGAAGCCTGCTCTCTACTACTGGCGGGCGATGTTTCTGTTTCAGGATTTCGGGGTACATGACTGGAGCGCGCGGCTGCCCTCGACCACGTTCGCCTTCATCATGATCGGGTTGATCTACCTGCACATGAAACGATTCCGACCTGGGGGACATCTGGATGCGGCGCTGATCACTGTGGCGTGCGTGGGGATTATTGGCTTTTCACGGGGCGCGTCGACCGACATGCAGATGGCGGCGCCGCTGGCGATCGGGCTGCTGGGCTGGTACGCCTGGTACGAGACGGACTCAAAGTTCTGGCTCTACGATATTTATTTTTTTACGGGCCTGGCGACGCTGGCCAAGGGACCGGTAGCGCCGTTTTTGGCGATGGTGATTATTGCTGCCTTTGCGCTTCTGCGGCGCGAGTGGTCGATTGTGCGGCGGTCGTTCTGGTGGCCGGGGATGGTGCTTTACTTCGCAATGGTGCTGCCGTGGTTTATCGCCGTACAGCATCAGAATCCTACGTTTTTCCGCGAGTTCTTTCTGGAGCACAACCTGGAGCGGTTCGCGACGGATCGGTACGAGCACTCACAACCGTTCTGGTACTACCTGGTGGTGGTGGTGCTGGCGATGATGCCGTGGACGGTGATTGCGGTGCGCGCGTTGGCAGACGGCATCCTGACTTCCGTGGCTGAGTGGCGGCTGCGCCACTCCCGCAAGGCTATGCTCTGCGTCAACCGGCCCGGCGACGCGTTTCCGGAGTTCCTGGTGCTATGGGCATTGATTCCTATTGTCTTTTTCTCTTTCTCGCGGTCCAAGCTTCCGGGCTACATTCTGCCTTCGATTCCGCCGATTGCCATTCTGACGGGAGACTTTCTGTTTCGCAGCCGGAAGGCAGGGCTGAGCCGCTGGCTTCTGCTGGGGCACGCGGCGTTATGCGGCGTGATGACGGTGGCGGTTCTGCTGCTGCCCTGGTTTGTGGCCCATGGCGCGCAGTTTCCTCCTGCACAGGCAACGGCCGTGGCGGTGCTGGCAGCTTGCGGGGCGGGGTTGCTGATCCTGATTGTCACGAAGGGGTTCGGCGTAGCCAGGCTCCGGCTGGTTACATGCTCGGTAATGGTGGTGCTGGTTCTGTTTCTTTATGGGGTCGGGCCGTTCGCGGTGATTCCGGAGGTGGATGCGACTAAGAGGGTGATCCACCTGCTGGACGGCTCCTACTCCGCGCGGCCTCTAGCGGAAAAGCTGGGCACCGTGGCGCCAGAGAGCGAGACGATTGCGGTGTTTCGCGTGCGTCGCGATGTGGAGTATGGGCTCTCGTTCTATCGCAACCGCGCGGTGGTGAACTACGAACAGAGCGGGGTGCCGGACGAACAGCATCTGCTGGTGGCGCGGGTGACGGGACGGCGGGGCGTGGATCTGCACACCCCGGCAGCCCTGGAAGAGTATTTGGAAGGCCGACCCTACGAGGAAGTTTTCAGTTGGCCGGAGCAGGGGCTGGAAGTTTACCTGGTGGGCGCACGCTAGTGTGTCGTCTCAGAAGTTCTTGTAAGAATCGGGGGAAGGCAAAAGAAGATTCTTCGCTCACCACCCCCAAACTGAGAAACGTTTGGGGCCCCGTTCACTCAGAATGACAGCCGCAATTATGATATGAACTTCAGAGACGGGACGCTAGACGCAAATAACCCATGCCTCAAGTTGCACTTGGAAGCGACACGTGCGAAAGTGTCCGGAAGGGTATTGCAAGGTAATGGGATGCGGCATAGCCGTGCTGTGCACGGCCGGACGGCGTTCCAGACGGAGCGCAGACTAGAGCGATTTCAGAAATGGTGTAGAGGAATGATCATTCCCTCAGGGGCTAAAGCCCACATTTTTATTGCTGAATTTTACGTATAGGCTAAAGCCTGTACCCTTCAAAACGGCTCCACACTAAGAGTGGCTGGTACAAGTTTGCAATAGCAGCTCATAAGCCAGGAGAAAAGAGTGGCATCGAGTACTTCCAGCGAGATTCTCGACCTGCGGCACTTTACGGCGGCGATGCTGCGGGGTGTGCTGGAAGCCGAAGGTGCGCTTTGGAACGAACGGCTGCATTGGGACTACCGGGCTTCTGCCCGGCTGCTGATGCAGTACCTGGACAACCGGATGCTGCCGGGCTACGCGGCGGTGGTTGGGGAGCAGGTGATCGGCTATGTCTTCTGTGTTTACGAAGAGACCAAGGCCGTGGTCGGGGACGTATTTGCGATGGACGGCCTGCCGGATGTTCGCGGTTCGGCGCATGCCATTGAGGAGACTCTGCTGCGGCATCTGCTTGAGTTGCTTGTGAACTCGCCGCAGGTGGAGCGCATCGAGTCGCAACTGCTGATGCACCCAACGGGTTCGCACGCGGGGGTCTTTCAAAAGGCCGGGTTCGATCTCTACCGGCGGTTGTTCATGGTGCAGCCGCTGGAGGGGCTTTGGAGCCCGCCCTCGGTCGACTTGCCGGACGAACTGGAACTGCGGCCGTGGCGCGACGAGGATCTGGCGGCGGCGGCGCGGCTGATCTGCGAGGCCTATCGCGATCATCCGGACAGCCTGATCAACGACCAGTACCGCTCGGTGAACGGCTCGATGCGGTTCTTGAACAATATTGTGCGCTACTCGGGCTGCGGGGCATTCTCAGGGCCTGCTTCGCACGTGGTGGTTCATCGCGCCAATCGGGAGATTGTTGGGCTGGTGCTGGGATCGCGCGTGAGCCCACAGAGCGGGCACATTACGCAGGTGTGCGTGCATCCGGCGTATCGCCGGCACGGCATGGCGCGGATGCTGCTGGCGATGGCTTCCTTTTGCTTTATGCGGCAGGGCGCTACGGAAGTTTCGCTGACCGTGACGCAGGCGAATCAACATGCCGTGGAGCTCTACCTGGCAGAGGGATATACCTGCGCGCACGAGTTCGATGCGGCGGTGTGGGAGCGGAAAAGAAGGGCTTAGAGGCAGCGCTTAGAAATGGTATATAGGGATAATCATTCCCTGAGGGGCTAAAGCCCAACTTGTTTTGCGGGGTTTATGTACGGGCTGAAGCCCGTACCCTTCACCTGAAGCCCGTACCCTTCAAAGCTGCTCTATGCCAAGAGTGAAAATGCACTAGCGGGCGATGAGGAACATGACCCAGCTAAGCACGACGGCCGAGCCTACGAAGAGCGCAAAGCAGTAGACGCCGTAACGGAACATGCGGCGCGGGGTTTCGCGCTGCGTGATACCGAAGACGGTCGAGGCAAAAAGGGCGAACAACACAACGGCGGTGAATTGGGAGGGATGAATCACTCGGGCTTCCTCCCGGTGCGGAGGTTGTGCGCGTCGACAGCGGCGATGACGTTGAGCAGGCCGGCGACGACGATGAACTTGGTGCCGTAGTCGGCGGTGGTGACCTGCACCTGGTCGGCGCCGAGGCCGAGAAGCCGGCTGACAAAGAAGAGCAGCCCGTTGCCGAGATCGCCGACAAAGCCGAGCATGTCGAGAACGTCCTGCGCGCCGGTGTAGATCTTGCCTTTCATGGCGAGGCCGAGGGCAAACATGCCGATGATGGAGGCGGACAGGAGGGCTCCGCGCACCCACTTGCGGAGGAGAAAATGACCCGCGCCGGGAAAGAGCCATCCGGCGATGAGCGGGAGATAGACGAAGCCGGGCTTGGTGTTGGGCGCGGCGCTATTCTTTGTTGCGGCGGTTGCCATTCTTTTTTGACTATAACGCATGAGGCAGTGAGCAGTGGACAGTGAACAGTGGACAGTGAGCAGAAGACAGTGAATTGTGGACCGTGCAAGAAAGTGACGAAAGGCGGGGTTTGAGGGCGTTTTTGGGCACAAATTGGTGTGTTTTTTGCTCAAAAACTGCTGAATTTCGCAGGGCAGTTTACTGTTTGGTTACTGGGGCATGTCTCTATCTTGTTGATTAATAATATTGTTAAAAATGAGGCGCCCTGTAATTGGTGCAATTGACGGGGAGGGGGGTGGGGGGTAGAGCCGATTTTGGGGTGTCTGGCGGCGGTTGGAGGGCGGAAAGGCGGAGGTTTGGCATACAGCTAGTATGCGCCGGGGAAAGTTAATTCTCTGCAAGGGGGGGTGGCTGGTGCCGTAATCGCTATTTACCAGGATCTGGTAGATTTGCGCGGGTTTGTGCCGGAAATTTCTTCATGAGCCACTTGAGTGCTTCAACTTGGTCGAGGGCCGGAGCGCGTCTCAACTGCACGAGCAAGTCGACCCATTCGGGGCGTTTTGGGGAGATATTCTGTGCGCCTTCGTTACATACGGAGCAGAGGGCGCGCAAATTTGATAGTTCGTCGGAGCCGCCATCTTGCCTATTAAGCATCAGAGAGACATGCAGATGGATTTGTTTTGACGGGTCGTAGGGGTCTGTCTCGCCCTCAGCCGCACCACACATGAAGCAGGCGAACTCCCTTTGAGACAGCGCAAGACTACGGAGTTCTTGTGGTATTTGAACAGAGAATTCTGGGTCAGCCATTACGTTGACGCGTGAATGAACCAACTCTTTCGATTGCTCATGGATCTCTGGGGACGAAGTCAAATCACCAATTTTATTTGCAATTCCTTCTGAATTCCGAGCCTGCCAACACTGTGGCCTCCCCGATCCGGCCTTTCTTGGCCTTTTCTCTTCCGAAGTAGCACTCCTGTGTTGGCTTGCCATTGTTCTATTGTAGAACACTTTATGGCCCCTCTGAAGGTTAGGCTTGCCGAGTGGTCAAAGGCTTCGTTGAAAAAAACATTTGCGGGCACAGGATAGCGGAGGCCCGCCTCGGCTCTAATCCTCCCCTGACGCAGGATGCTCTTTCCGGAAGGGTCGCACGGCTAGGTGTTCAACTCGATCGCGCTGCGATCGCAAAGATTGAGAATAACCTTCGTCGCGTACAAGACTACGAGTTAAAGGCTCTGTCTACCGCATTAGGTGTTAGTGTTGGCTGGTTGATCGGGGAAGGCGAATGAAAGATGCAACTTCCCAATTGCGCTCCGCCACAAGACGGGCCAAATCCGACGTGGCGAACAAGCTTGTAAGCATGTTTCTCCACGAATTGAGCCGCAAAATCTCCCAGGACTGGCGATTCAGAGTTGAGGGAGAAGAATACGGCGACCGTGTTCGGCAGACGTTCGACAACTGCTGTCCTTATTGCTCTCGGAGCCTTACGGCTTCTGAAGCTGTAATCGAACATCTGGATGGGATGAACCGTTATCGTGCCGGTCTTCACGTTCCAGGGAACGTATTGGTTGCGTGCAGGAAATGCAATAACGAAAAGCGTCGGGACGATCAGATAAAGGTTCTTGTGCTCGCCGCATCGGGCTGGGAATCCTTTCTGATGCACGATAGTACTCACTGCACTCCTGCCTGCCTAACCTGCGAATACTGGAGTGAAACATGGTTCGACGAAGCAGAGCGTGTAGGCAGATTGAGAGCAAATCTTTTGAGAATTCGCTCTTTCCGCGCTGAGTTCACGGAGTTCCAATCGGTTATTCCTACACTTGTGCAGACACTTCCTGTGCTGCTGACAAAGCTCTATTCTGACTGCCAATTATTCGCGGAGACGGAGATCAGATCCCTGCTGGAGAGATACAGTCAGAACTCGCATCCCGTCGTCTAAGAACCCCTATTGTCCAATCTCCGAAGTTGATTGAAGAACAACGGCAGATCCTTCGACTCACCATCCCAAGCTGAAAAACGCTTGGGGCTCCTTTCGCAAGGATGACGTCTGATTAGTTTTATCTGTGACTCACGTGCCACATACTGCGGCAATCGCTACGTTGGTACAGCCTAGATGCGGACGAGGTCGCGCTGGATTTTGCCGGTGACCCAGGCTTTGGTTGGGGAGGTGAGCATGTCGATTTCGCTGCGGATGCCGAAGTCGGGGAGGTAGATGCCGGGCTCGACGGAGAAACAGGTGTTGGGGAGGATGCGGCGGTCGTCGTGGGTTTCGAGATTGTCGAGGTGGGCGCCGGGGCCGTGAATCTCGTGGGCGATGTTGTGGCCGGTGCGGTGGGTGAAGTACTGGGCAAAACCAGCAGAGCGGATGACGGCGCGGGCGGCATCGTCGGCTTCAAAGCCGCGGATGGGGCGGCGCTGGGCGAAGGCCTGCTCGACGACGGAGATGGCGGCGTCGCGGGCGTTGCGGACGGTTTCAAAGACGAGCTGCTCTTTGGCGGTGGGCTCGCGGCCGATGACTCCGGTCCAAGTGATGTCGTAGTAGACGGCGTCGGGCTGGTCGAGGCGGCCCCAGATGTCGATCAAGAGGAAGTCGCCTTCGCAGAGGGGCGCGGTGTTGTCGGCGGTGGGCTCGTAGTGGGAGTCAGAACAGTTGGCGTTGACGCTGACGTTGGGGCCGTTCTCCCAGACCAAGCCCTCGCGGCGCATGGCTTCGCTGAGCCACTGGACGTGGTCGAACTCAGTGTAAGGATACTGGCTGCCTTGCGTGGGGCGAAGACGGCGGGCGATCTGCTGCCAGCCTTCGGCGAGGAGGGCGTCGATTCTGCGCTGGGCGACGGCGTGGGTGGCGATCTGGTCGGCGGTGAGGACAGCTTCAAACTGGCTGACCAGGTCGGCGGAGCTGACGATGTGCTTGCCGAGAGTGCGGAGGAATTCGACGGTGCCGGCATCGACCATGGAGATGTACATGATGTCGTTGTTGGGGGAGTACTGCATGGCGATGTTGGTGGCCCCGGAGAGCATGGTGGCGAGGCCGGCGTGGAGTTCTTGCCAGCTTGAGTAGAGGGTCTTGGCGCCGGGGAGGGTGTCGAGGCGGGACTGCTCGATGCGGTGGACGAGCTTGCGGGGCAGGCCGGTCGAGGGGATGTAGTAGTACCAGCGGCGGGTGATGTGGGCTTTGGGGTCGAGGCCGAGAATGCTGGCGGCGATGGGGTCGCGGTGGTGATGGTCGTAGAAGAGCCAGCCGTCAAGGGAGGCGGAGCGGAGTGCGGACTGGATGGTGTCGAGGTTCATGGAGAGAATGATAGCGCTGGGGGGTGGCTTTGAGCTTCTAGCTGGCAGTTTTCGGCTATCAGCTCTCCCGATGCGGGGGAAGTGCGTCGATTCCCACCCTGGCCACAAAAACAAAAACGTGGCGAGGATGGGGCACCCGATCGCTCCCCGGTAGGGCACGCAGCCGTTACGGAACTGTGATGGTGACCTTGCCGCGGGCGTGGCAGTGCTCGATATAGCGGATCGCTTCGGCGGTTTCTTTGAGAGCGTAGGTGCTGTCGAGAACGGGAGTGACTTTGCCGGAGCGCATCAGGTCGGCCAGAACGTTGAGATCGGCGGTGTTTACTTTTGCGAGGAAACCGGGGAGCTTTCGTGTTGTGAAGGGGCGAAGCAGGAGGCTGTGGAGCATGGAGCCAAGGGGTTCCATGGACCGCCGGTCGGGGCCTCCGCCACCGCATCCGATGTAAACACCCTTGGGCTGCAACACACGCAGGCATGCGGGCAAGGGGTTGTTGCCCACCAGATCAAAAAATACATCGTAGCGCTGGGTGCCATGAATGAAGTTTTCACGCGTGTAGTCGATGGCATCGTCCGCGCCGATGGACCGGACAAGCTCGATGTTTCTGGTGCTACACACCGCAGTGATGTGGGCTCCGAACGATTTGGCAATCTGTACGGCGAATGTCCCCACGCCCCCGGCTGCGCCGTTGATAAGGACATGCTGCCCCTTGAGGATCCTGCCTGTATCGCGCAGGCCCTGCAACGCAGTGATTCCGGCGATGGGCGCCGATGCAGCTTGTTCCCACGTGAGGTTTTCCAGCTTCAGAGCCAAAGTCGACTCGGGCGCGCAGACGTATTCGGCGAAAGAGCCGACAGCCGTTCCGAAGACAGAGTCGCCGACTTTGAAGCTTGTGACATTGCGGCCGACTGCCTCCACTAGTCCTGCTACGTCCGCACCGAGCCGTCTCGATTTCGGCGCGCGCATGCCGATGAACAGGCGGATGAAGGACGGTGTGCCTCGGATGAAGTGCCAGTCGTAGGGGTTGACCGAGGATGCGCGGACCTGGATGAGTATCTGATCGTCAGCAGGCAGGGGCTTTTCTAGCTCCTCATAGTGCAGGACATCCGGTGAGCCGTAATGGTCGTAGAGGATTGCTTTCATTGGCTGCACTCCCTGCAACTGAACGTACGGAGTGGCATACATTGAAGTTCCCGTGCGGCTTACAACGCGGCGAGGGCTTCGGGCTGGGTGGGGAAGAGGGCGGCGTACTTGGTGATGCCAACCATGGTGAAGACTTTTACGAAGTGAGGGGAGAGGCCGAAGGCGACGACTTTTTGGCTGGCGGCGGCGGCTTCAATGAGGAGCTGGATGACAAGGGCGATGCCGCTGGAGTTGATGTAGTCGACCTTGGTGAAGTCAAGGAGGATGAGCTTGACGTCGTTTTTGGGCAGGGCCTGGTAGGTGCCGAGGACCGCTTCTTTGGAGGTGCTGGCGATGTCGCCCTCGAAACGGAGGATGGTCACGGGCTGTCCGGCGGGGGAAGTGATCTGGTCAACATGGGACTTGGTTTCACTCTGCACGATCTTCTGATCTCCCTGTTCTTTGGCTGCGATGCTGGTTTGGCGATTTGCGTTTGCCTGGCGATTCTGGCTTCAGTTTGCGGCTTGTCCGCAGTGAATGTCGAAGCGGTCTAAAACCATCCCTCGGGGGCTAAAGCCCAGCGTTTTTATCCATCATTTGCGGCACGACTAAAGTCGTGCCCTTTCAAAACATCAGCTCCGGTGAAACATCAGCTCCGGTGAAATTCTTCCGAAGCCTGTGACGCCGTAATTTTTCAACGCACGACATTCAACACAGGCCATTATGCCTCCTTGTCGAGGCGGATGACGAGGCGGACGTAGCTGCTTTTTCCGTCGGCGCCAGCGACCCACTCTGCTTCGTCGACGAGAGCCTGGATGAGGAACATGCCCATTCCGCGGGGGCCCTCTTCGCCGTGCATTTTGCGATCGATGTCGGGCTTGGCGGGCTGGGTCTTTATGCCTTTGCCGTCGTCGATGACTTTGACTTCAAGCTGGTCGGGGCCGGCGGAGAGGACGACGCCAACGGAGAGCTTCTCGTTGAGGCGGTTGCCGTGCTCGATGGCGTTGATGCAGGCTTCGGCAACGGCGGTTTTGAGGTCTTCAACGCGATCTTCGGGGAAGCCCATGAGCTTGGCCACCGCGGCCGCCGTGCTCATGGCTACCTTCTCGTAGCCCATGCGAGTGGGGAGCCGCACTTCCACCGTGGTGGATTTGGTCTCGCTCATTGCGGGGTCTCCATAGAAGCGATGCCGCGGCAAAGGGTGAGTGCGGTCATGTCGTCCCCCTGCGGGCCGCCCTCGGAAAACGCGTCGATGGCGGTCCATATTGCATCGAGGATACCATCGGCCTTCTCGGCGGGGCACGTAGAAAATTCATTCATAAGACGTTCGGGGCCAAACTCCTCATCCCCTTTGAAAACTTCGGTGAGGCCGTCGGTGTAGAAGAGGAGGCGGGAGCCGGGGGGGAAGGAGCGGAGTTCGCTGGTATAGGTCATGCCGGGTAGGAGACCGAGAGGGGTTCCGGCAGCGTTGAACTCGTAGGGCGCCTCTCCGGGGGCGACGAGGAAGCCGGGATTGTGACCGGCGTTGACGACTTCGATGGTGCCGGCGCCGGGGTGGAGGCGGAGAAAGATGGCGGTGAGATAGCGGCGGCGGGCCTCTTCACCTTCGGCCCAGTGGTGCTGGTTCATGCGGGTGGCGAGCTCGTCGAGGGGCATGCCGGTGACGGCCATGGCGCGGAAGGCGGAACGGAAGCTGCAGGCCCAGATGGC
>CAYQOQ010000144.1:0-11776 GCA_964419175.1 uncultured Occallatibacter sp.
CACAGTCACATTTTTCAGTGCGCAAAATCGCGGGCTTAATCAGAGCTTCCCTAAGCTTCAATTGAAATTCCTCTGACGATTCACCGGCTCATTAAGCAAATCTCGACCTTACTTAATAGCTTAAGACCGTCCCGTGGACATCCGGTTCGATGTTCCATGGATTGCAGATCATGCGTCGTACGCAGAAGATTGGTTAGCAGAGGCTCTATATTGACTTCCTTTCGCTAAACGCGCCCGCTGCTCCCATACCGTCGGGATTCCTCGGAATGAAAGGAACATAGCTCAAAAGTATGAAATCAGCAAAACAATGTATTGTCCCTCCTTGCTCGCTTCGTGCTACACATCAATCAAGGACCTGCGTAAAGACCGTTTCACCGTGAAAACCGGACGTCGATGCCTTTCCATGCATGATGCGGTTTTTCGCATAGAGTTTGTTGACCGTCTGGTCCGGTCAACGAGGGAGAGAGTCCAGTGGACAGCACAAAGAATGGGCTGGTTGGGATCGTGGGCGCGGAGCATGTGATCGACGATCCAGCAATCCTGAATAGCTATGCGACCGACTGCAGCTATTCGCCAAGACGTACACCCTGGTTCGTGGTGCGCCCCAAAACTGCCAACGAAGTCCAGTCTCTTGTGGCATGGGCCAACCGGACAGACACACCACTGGTACCCGTAAGCAGTGGTTTTCCTCATTTTCATGGGGATACCGTTCCCAGCCGGCCTGAGAGCGTAATTGTCGACCTCAGCCGGATGAACCAAATCAGGAGAATCGGCCGGCGCAACAAGATTGTAATCATCGAGCCAGGAGTGACCTATGCAGAGTTGGAGCCAGCATTGGCCAAAGAAGGCCTCAGAATCTGCCGGCCATTGCTGCCCCGCCCCAACAAGTCCGTCGTGGCGAGCCTCCTTGAAAGGCAACCGACAATCATTCCACGTTTCAACTACTCGCTGCCGGAGCCTTTGCGCACTTGCGGCGTAGTTTGGGGTTCCGGAGAAATTGCTTTTACCGGGGAAGCTGGCAATGGACCGATGGATCTAGAGGAACAGTGGAAGCGCGGCGTGGCCCAGATCGATCCGAAAGGTCCCAACGCTACCGACCTTATGCGTCTCCTGACCGGCGCACAGGGAACGATGGGCATTGTGGTCTGGGCTTCGGTCAAGTGCGAATTGATCCCAAGCGCCCATCGCTATGTCTACGTGGAAGGGAAAAAGCTCGAAGACCTGATCGAATTCTGTTACAAGGCGGAGCGCATCCGTATCGGTGACGAAGTGATGTGCGTCAACGCAGCCCAACTGGCAACGATGACCGGCGACAGCCCCCAACAGATAGAAAAACTGAAAAGCCGCCTCCCCGCCTGGACTGTCGTCATCGGACTTGCCGGGGCCGGATACTTCCCAGAGGAGCGCGTCCTGTTGCAGGAGCATGATCTGCAGCGCCTGGCACAACAGTCTGGTCTGAATCTTCTCTCCGGGCTCCCGGCCATCGGAACTGCTCAACTCGCAAAGGCCTTCAACCAATGCTCCGGCGTAACCTACTTCAAGCTCAAACCCCGCGGGGGATCCCAAGATATCTTCTTCCTCACAACCCTGGACAAAGCTCCGCAATTTGTTACGACCGTATTCTCGATTGCAGAGCGGCACCGTTACCCGTCGTCGGATATTGGCGTCTATGTTCAGCCCCAACATCATGGAGTTTCGCAGCAGGTTGAATTCAACTTCTCATACAATCCTGCTGACCGCCAGGAAGCGGAAACGGTCAAAACGATCTATGACGAAGCCAGCGAGGCCTTGATTTCGCAGGGCGCCTATTTCTCGCGTCCCTACGGCGCGTGGGCTGAGATGGTGTACATGCGGGACGCCACCGCAACTCGGATTCTTCGAACTGTCAAACAGATCGTGGATCCGAAGAATGTGCTTAATCCCGGGAAGCTTTGCTTTTAGTCCGGTGAGTCAGGAGAAATAGAGATGGCCTTAGAAGATTTTCGCGCAGATGCGATGCGATGCACACGGTGCGCCTACTGTAAATGGATTCCCTTCGACCTGTTCAAGAGTGCCAGATTCTCCAGAGGGTGCCCAAGCATGGAGTCCGGCAAGTTTCACTCTTATTCGGCAGGCGGACGTTTGATTACCGCTCTCTCTCTGATGGATGGACGCTCCACAGTGACAGAGAAGGTAAAGGATTCAGTGTTCAAGTGCAACCTCTGCGGGCAATGCGATGTGAGTTGCAAGCTCTGCAGGTACGACATGGAGCCGCTCGATGCGATGCGTGAGTTGCGCGCAACCCTGGTAAAGGATGGGCACACGCTGCCACAGCTGGCTCCGGTGATCAATTGCCTTCGCAAAGAGTCCAACATGGTGGAACAACCCGCGAAGAAACGGGGCGACTGGATCAAAGATCTGAAGGTCAAAGATCTGACAAAGGAAAAAGCGGGGACCGTGTTTCATGCCGGATGCCGCTATTCGTTCGACGGTGACCTCGGACAGGTTGCTCGGACCAGCGTGGAGATTCTCAACAAGGCTGGTGTTGATTTCGGTGTTTTCGGCAAGAACGAGATGTGCTGCAGTGGCCGTGCCTACGACATGGGTTACAGGGACGACTTTCATACTCGCGCCGACGCAAACTTGAAAGCGTGGAAGAGGGCCGGTGTACACACCGTTGTTACCCCCTGCGCTGAGTGCTTTCATACCTTCAGCCGGAAATATACCGCTCAAGCGGGTTCAGAGATTAAAGTCGTCCACATGGTACAGATCATTGACGAACTGATCCGGGACGGCAAGCTTCAATTCACAAAGCGGGTGGATCTCAAAGTGACCTACCACGATCCTTGCCATCTCGGTCGCCAAGGTGAGCCATACGTTCCCTGGAGCGGGAAGGAAAAGAAGATTTTTGGTCAGGCTGTTTGCTATGAGCCGCCAAGAAACATTCTTAAGGCGATTCCTGGGCTCCAGCTCCTGGAAATGGAGCGAATCAAAGAGGCGGCGTGGTGTTGTGGTGCCGGCGGCGGCGCACGCGAGGCTTATCCCGAGTTCTCAAACTCGACTGCCAAAGAACGCCTTGAAGAGGCGCAGTCAACCGGCGCGGAGGCCATTGTCAGTGCATGTTCCTGGTGTGAGCGCAATTTCATCGATGCAACCAACGGTGACGGCGCAAAACTGAAAGTTTTCGATATCGTCGAGCTGGTTGGACAGGCCCTTTAGGCAAGGAGCAGTTATGAGCAAATCAATTCCAAGAGAAGCATATCGCGCGATCGAGGACATCGTCGGTACGGATAACATCACCGACGATCCCGCATTTCTCGATTCCTATGCTTTCCAGTGGCTAGCTGAACTGGTTCGGCCCGAACGTAGCCACTACATGCCTCGCCCGTGGGCGGTTGTTCTCCCGGGGTCTACCGAAGAAGTTGCAGCCGTGACGAAGCTCTGCAACAAGTACGGTATCAAGGTCAAGCCGATTTCTACAGGCTGGTACCACTGGGCTGCTCCGATGAAGGACAATGAGCCCACTGTGCAGTTCGATCTGCGCCGCATGGACAAAATCATCGAAATCGATGAGAAAAACATGTATGCGATCGTCGAGCCCTACGTAATCTGTGCACAGTTGCAGGCGGAAGTTATGAAGCGCGGATTGAATCTTAATATCATCGGCGCCGGGTGCTCAACGTCGATCGTAGCGAGTGCCTGCGCCTATTTCGGCGGCGGACCTTCAAGCTATTACATGGGCAACAACTCCGACAACCTACTCGGTCAGGAGTGGGTTACCCCGGCCGGCGAGATTATCCGCACTGGATCGCTCAGCTCGAATTGCGGGTGGTTCTGTTCCGAAGGCCCGGGTGTCCCAGTCCACGGGGGATTACCCGGGGCGGACTCGGCTCACGCGGAGGCCTGGGGACATATACAAAGTGCGCCATCAAGCTGAGTCCGTGGCAGGGTGATCCTGTAATGAAGCCCTCGGGAACGCTTCCTGGATATCGCCTACCAATTTCCGATAACTTTCGGGTGTACACCATTGGGGCACCCAGTTGGGATGCTCTGGCAGAGTGCTATTACCAGATCTATGACAACGGCATCGGCTATATATTCCACCGGCAGTTCAACCTGGCCGGCGCAGATCTGGCGCCTGCGCTTTGGCTCAACTACATTGACCCGACCAAAACACTCAACGATGTTGAGACATCCGCGAAGGATCCGGAGATTCAGAAGCTGACAGAGGAGACCCGCATCTCCTTCCAATTCATCATGCAGGGCAACTCAATTGAGGATATCCAATTGCAGGACAGGATACTCGACGAGGTCCTGCGCCAGACCGGATGTTATAAGGTGAAACGATTCTGCGAACCAGACATGGCCGAGTTTACAAATATGTACATGCAAAGGCTCGGCCACAAGCACTGCAACTTCATCTGGGCTGGTGGCTACATGGGTAGTTGGATGCAGCCGGGAACTCCGGACTTCGTCAAGAACTACGTGCCTGTCGCTATCGATGGTTTTGAACGCGACCAGAAGGCCAACGATAAATTGGTGCAGTGCGGAGGTGATGCCCTTATGGGTTGCGGCAGCACCATTGGCGGAGGCGGCTTCTTCGGTTTTGAACAGTTTGTTTCCTACGATCCGAATGATAACGATTCAATCGATGCCTGCATCAAGCACATGGAAGATGCAATCGCGGATTGCGCCAATCATGGAATTCCTCTGGGCAAGGAGTTGCTCTACCTCCAGATCGGATGGACGGACGAGAGGATCTGGGCTGCTCTCTCAAAGATGCCTCAGCAGCTTGTGCTCAACTTCCAGCGCAAGATCAAGGAAGCGTTTGATCCCAATTCGTTGGGCGACCGGAATTATCCGTGGCTGCCTGAAGGCTGGGGTGAGACGCCAAGTGCTGTTGAGACAGCTGAAGGGGCACAGACAGCTGCCAGGTAAACACGCAGCTTGAGTTCAGTCGCGATGCGACAATTTGACACTCTTAAGGAAGGAAAGAGTATGACCGCACCAACCGTAATTCCCGTGATTGCAGAATCTGATCGTTATTATGCCGTTCCCGATAAAGCGCAGGCCGATCCCATCAGCGGTGAGGTTCCTAAGAAGCTCAAATACTGCGTGGGAGGCGTTTGGAAGGAGTCGAAGACTGATAAGTACATGCCTTGCTACGACCCCTCTACCGGTGCTGTGATTGCGCTTGCGCCACAGTGCAAAGCAGAAGAGGTTGAAGAAGCGATCAATGCGGCTGAGAAGGCCTTTCCCGCCTGGCGCGACACGCCAGTAACCAAGCGGACCCAGGTGCTATTCAAGATGAAGCAGCTTCTCGGTGAGCATCTCGATGAGCTCACCTATATCTGCGCCCAGGAAAACGGAAAGAAATGGGACGAGGCCATGGGTGACGTCCTGAAAGCCATCGAGGTTGTCGAGTTCGCTTGCAGCGCGCCGCAGATGATGAAAGGCGAGTCGTTGATGAATGTCTCATCCGGCTACGATACTGTCCAGTTTCGTGAACCGTTGGGCGTGTTCGCGGGTATTGCTCCCTGGAACTTTCCGGCTATGATTCCTCAGGGATGGATGGCGCCCATCTGCGTCGTCACCGGTAACTGCATGGTGCTGAAGGCTGCGAGCTTTGCGCCTCAGTCCGCAATGCGCATCACTGAGCTCTGGAAGCAGGCCGGCTTGCCGTACGGCGTTCTCAATATCGTGACCACAAGCCGGACCGAGGCCGAAATCCTCTTGAGGCATCCGGCAATCAAGGGCGTTTCCTTTGTTGGCTCAACCAGTGTGGGACCGCACATCTATGCCACGGCAACCAGCAACGGCAAGCGCGTGCAGGCGCTCACCGAGGCCAAGAATCATGCGCTGGTAATGCGCGACACCGTTATTGAGCGGACGGCACAAAGTATTATCAACTCCTTCTGCGGCTGTGCAGGCGAACGGTGTATGGCGCTTCCGGTTGTCGTGGTCGAAGACGTAATTGCCGACGAGTTGGTGGAAGCTATTACGAAGCTTGCCAAAGAGATCAAGCCCGGTCTTGCATACGATAAGAAGGCCAGCATGGGGCCTGTTGTCAACGAGGGGCACAAGAAGTTCGTCCTCAACTGGATTGAGACTGCAATCAAGGAAGGCGCAAAGCTGGTTCTCGACGGCCGGAATCCGGAGCTGCCGCAACAGTGCGAAAAGGGATCCTTTGTTGGCCCTACGATCTTTGATCATGTGACCGAAGAAATGTCGTGCGGACGTGAGGAAATATTTGGCCCGGTTCTCTGCATCAAGCGTGTCAAGGACTTCGAAGAGGGACTGCGAGGCATGAACAACAGCCGGTTCGCCAATGGATCGGTGATCTTTACGGAAAGCGGCCACTTTGCGCGCGAGTTTGCGAGGCGAACTGACGGGGGCATGGTAGGGGTAAACGTCGGAATCCCCGTGCCGCTCGGCGTATTCGGATTCACCGGGCACAAGCAGTCATTCTTCGGCGACCTGCATTGCATGGGGCGCGATGGCTTTATCTTCTTCACCGAGACCAAGAATGTAACCTCAACGTGGTTCACCGGCAAGGAAATCCCGGTCAAGATCAGCACTTGGGATGGCACTATGACGCGAGGCTGAGCATGATCGATCGCGGCAATGCTGGGGAAGAAATCTACAAGAGAAAAGTGAATCGAACTATGTGCAATGCGTTGCGAGCTCTTGCGATGATGGCGGGAATCCTGGTCCTGTATGTGGGTTCCATCGGTGCAATGGCGCAGGACTGCGCCGGGCTGAAAAGCCTCGCGATCGACCAGACGAAGATCGAAAGCGCGGAGGCAGTGCCCGCGGGGAGCACAATTCCGATGGGAATGCCTGGTATGCAGATCGGACCCCTGCCCGCGTTCTGCAAAGTGATCGGAGTCATTCGCGACCGCACCGGCGCCGACGGAAAAAACTACGGTATCCGCTTCGAGCTGCGCCTGCCTGCGCCCGCCGCCTGGAACAGCAAATTCTTCTTCCAGGGTGGAGGCGGTATGGACGGCTCGCTTTCGCCTGCTATTGGAATGACCGGTCGCGGCATGCTCACTGCTCTTGACCGCGGCTATGCCGTGGCCAGCGACGACGGTGGTCATGAGAACCCCATGGACTCATCGTTCGGCCGCGAGCAACAGGCGCGTCTCGACTATGCCTTCGAGTCCACGCCTGAGACCGTGCGCGCAGCCCGGCAATTGATCGCCTCCTATTACAGCAAGCTGCCAACGCACTCGTACTTCGTTGGCTGCTCGAACGGAGGCCGCGAAGCCATGATGGACGTCGAACGCAACCCGCTCGACTTCGACGGAGCGATCGCTGGCGATCCTGGCTTCCGGCTCACTCATGCCGCCATCGCCGAAGCATGGGACACACAGGCATTCGTGGCCGCTGCGCCTAAAGACTCCGCTGGCAATCCAATCCTGAGCGTGTCCTTTTCCAACTCAGACCTCAAGCTCGTGGCCGATGCTGTGCTCGCCAAATGCGACGCGCTCGACGGTCTGAAGGACGGCGAGATTAACAACATGGCTGCATGCAAAATCTCGCCCGCCGAGCTCACCTGCAAAGGCGAAAAGACCGCCAGCTGCCTGAGCCCCGCGCAGGTCAAGGCCCTCGAACAATCCTTCGGCGGCGCGCACGACTCCAATGGCAATCCGCTGTACTCAAGCTGGCCTTACGATGCTGGCATCGGCGACATGGGTTGGAGGATGTGGAAGCTGGGAACCTCGCAGACCGCCGTGCCTAACGCCATGAACACCACGCTGGGCGCCATGTCCCTCCGCGATTACTTCGTGCATCCATACATCCAGGACCTGACCCCGATGAATCTCGATTTCGACCGCGCCGCGGCAGAAACCGACCAGACCGCCCGCATCAACGACGCAGTTTCCACCGATTTCTCCACCTTCGCGGCCCGCGGCGGAAAGTTGATCATCTACGAAGGGCTCAGCGATCCTGTCTTCTCCGCCGATGACATCATCGATTATTATCGCCAACTCGAGCGCGACAACGGCGGCGCGGAGAAATCCGCTTCTTTCGCCCGCCTCTTCCTAATTCCTGGCATGACGCATTGCGGCGGCGGACCGGCCACCGACCAATTCGACGCGCTCACTGCCCTCGAAAAGTGGGTTGAACAGGGCGAGGCGCCGCAATCGATCTTGGCAAAGGGAGCCGCTTTCCCCGGGCGCACACGCCCGCTCTGCCCATACCCACAGTATGCCGCGTACAACGGCTCCGGCGACTCGCAGGACGCGGGAAGCTTTACCTGCAAAAGCCCTCAGTAGCATAGCAAGGAGATTGATCACGCAGTTCGGAACAAAATCGGTAGTTTGGTTCTTCGCCTCGAGTGCGCTTTGCAGTTCGCCGTTAGTCCTGGCTCAGCAGCCGGCGCAGCCAACAGCAGAGCCCTCGCGCCCAGCCTTTCAAATGCCCGCCCCTATGCCCAACGACACGCTCAAGTCAGTCGAGGTTCAGCTCGACCCCATGTTCGCTTCCGCATCTGGGCTCCCAACGCCAACGAGATCAAACTGCAGGCCGAAGGCCCCGAGTCCACTCCCGGAATTACCCCCGAGGAGGCCTACAAAAGCATGGGCGGGGTGCCCATGCTGAAGGGCGACCAGGGCATCTGGGAGGTCATGATCGGCCCCATTGAGCCCGGCATCTATCGCTATAACTTCATCGTCGACGGCGTCACGACCACCGACCCGCGCAATCCTCTCAGCGCCCGGCCGTGTCCATCAGCGGCATGGGATCATGATCCGCCAGTTGTTCCGCGAATAGTGCAACGAAGCGGGCTATATAGGGTAGCTTTTCGTCGATTCGATATGCTGCAAGAAGTGGAAGGTCTGGTTCCGAGTCGCATTCCAACGGCCTGGCCACCACGTTGGCGGGAAGAATCTGGCAAACATAGTCCGGCAAGAGGCTAAATCCGAGACCGGCAGCAATTTCATTCAAGGACATCAGGACATTGTTCGCCGGAAGAATTGCATTGAATTGAACCCCCGCCTCGGCGGCAATTTCTTTCGCCTTATCATGCAGAGCGGGTGCGACATCATGGGCCACTTCAAGAAATGGCAAATCGGCGAGAGACTTGACCGGAATCCGCTTCATCCTGGCCAGTGAATGGTTGCTGGGCTAGGAGTGTGTCGGGGATAAGAAAATCAAAAACTATAACCCGTCCTGAATCAATAACTTACTTAATTCCGTAGAATCTGTAAGTTGTTGATTCTAAACTGCGAAAAATCTATTCCCGACAGACTCCTAGACTGCAAGAATCTTCTCGCGGAGAATTGTCCTCCAGCTCAGGTCCGGGTCTTCGATGGGAGGCCGTAGAAATCCAAAGTTAATCTCGTGATTGTGAAGAGCTTCCAACTGCTGCGGACTGGTAAGGCTGCGCAAGGTCAACTCGACCCGAGGGAAGTGCACGCGAATCATAGGCAAAATGCGCGTGAAGATCTTCCCTTCAACTCCCGGGACAAAACCAAACGTTACAAGTCCGGCCTCTGCACGAGCTGCCTGCCTTGCGAGCGCAATCGCACGATCAGTGTGTTGCAGTATCGCGCGCGACTCTTCCAGAAAGATGCGCCCGGCTTCGGTGAGATACAAGCGATGTTTCCTGCGAAGGAACAGTTCCGCTCCGACGATCTCCTCGAGACGTCGAATCTGCTGGCTGAGGGAAGGTTGCACGGTGTGGAGCCGTTCCGCCGCTCTTGTAAAACTCATCTCCTCAGCCACGGCGATGAAGTAGCGCAAATAACGATGATCCATTTAGACCCCATGCCGCCCGCGTTCCGATGCAGAGTCAGCTAGTCAGAGCATGCTCGCGCGGGGTAGAACCATCCATAAACCTAGAAGGCTACAAATCCCTGATAGATTGTAGTGATCCAACTCACAATTCAGCCACATGTAATAGAGATGCAGGTCCGCCAGCGAATACCTATAAGACCTCATAAAAATCAAGGACAACTGAGTCGCGAAGACGCTCGCCTTTGCTGATGAAAAGACTGCGATTCAGCCAATCGTAGCGTCCGATAGGTGCCTCGAAGATAGGTGCGGCGCGAAAGTAATACTCCGAAGGATCAACGGCATCTCCCTGCGCAAGCCGTTCCATCACCGCAAGCGGCCCGTGGCGATACCCACGATTAACCACACGAATCACGGCCCCGTCACCTGTCTCCAAGGAGTAATGTGCTTCTATTTCGGTGACTCCGTCGGGACGCGTGATCTGCCAATCAATTCCGCCTAAACTGAGGATGCCCTTGATGCGCGGGCCTTCAAATGAGCCTGACAAAATGGGCACAATGCGGCGACGACCCCGCGGATCGATCTGCATATCGCCACGGGGCGCGACAAACACAGTGATCCGGTTGAATCGACAACGACGGAAGTCTCTCCAGGCACTACGACGCGCGAGGCCATGCGCCACAAGCTGAAGACCGAGGCTGGCCACGCGGTGTACAAGATGCGCAAGGCGATCGTCGAACCGGTCCTCGGGCAAATCAAGGAAGTGCGAGTTTTTCGCCGCTTCAGTCTGCGTGGCAAGCAGAATGTTCGCCACGAGTGGAGGCTGGTGTGCGCGGTCAGCAACCTGTTGAAACTCTTCCGGGCTGGCTGGGCAATGCAAATGACATAAATCGGCGGGAAAAGGGTAGCGCCAACCGGAAACAACTCTTACAGAGCGGGAATGAGACCAGATCATCGGATTTCAACGAACGGCTCAGGTTCCCGCTATGCTCTGGAGGGCACGGATCATGCCGGGATAATCGCTATGCCCGACAGATACCTAGGGTGGGGATTTTGACTGCTCAAAATCTCCCGAGCAGCGAAACTCGCCAATGCTTCGTAGGGAAACACGTGTTCCCCTCCCTTTGGTCCTGTTTTTGTCCTGGCAGGTCGATGCTGATTCCGGTGCTATTTATGGGGGTTCGGAGATGGGAATTGGCCCCTGTCCGGAGGTGTGAACCGGAGCGGCCTTTGAGGCCGACGACGGTCCCGGCGGCGGAAGAGAGAACCAGTGAGCAACTTGGAATCTCCTTCATTTAATTCTTCCTGACAGCAGAGAACAGCCACATAGATCCAGGAATAGAAGGCCTTTCAGTTCATTCCATGTAATCCCGCCGGCAACCACATCAACCTCCTGATGGCCCGGGAACACGATTCCTGAGAAGTAAAAAATCTCTACTCCCTCCATCATCCTGAATCCCGTTCCGTCATTCAGCGGTCAATCTACGCGCATCAACATATATGCGTCGATTCAACAGTGAGCGTCACGATCTCAGTGCCCACTGGATCATTGCGCACCACCTATGGTGTCGTTGCGCACGGGCCATACGAATAGGTGGTAGTGGGCCGATGGCGAGAGTGGATCATGGAGAGCTTGCCAGCGCGTGATTAGTGAAGCTGCTGTTCTGGCTGGCGGTGAGCATATGAGCAGAGGCAGGGAGCTTCTGGCGCGGGCGCGCGAGGTGTTGTGTTTCCGGCAGGACGGAGACACCTGGTCATATCGTTCTTCTTGCCCAGAATGCGTGCCGACATATCTGCAGCACTGGTGCTCACAGAGGAGAACTGGAAGGTCCGGCCGGGATACTTCTTGAGGGTGATTCCCCCTGGCGATGCCAATTCAACGGTGCCCGATATCTCATCCACGGGCTCGGTGTAGTGCCGGTCGGTCATGCGGATGACAGACTCGCGTGTCTTCTTTACCCGTGCCAGGATCTTCTCGTACTCGATCTCGAGTTCGGTATCGCCCTGTGCTTGACGGCCGATCTTCTGCCGGTAGGTGTTGTACTCACGCGAGTAG
>CAYQOQ010000145.1:0-11563 GCA_964419175.1 uncultured Occallatibacter sp.
TTGTGTATTACATGATTTTTCTGGAAAATTATCATCTCCTAAAGGGGTGGGGGGGGTGGGGGTAGGGCGAAAAACAGGGAATAGGGAACAGGGATCAGAAAAGACACGGCTATGGCTCGTGTTCATGCTTGGAGTGTGCGCCGGCGGCGGGTAATTTTATGCAACGGACGGCGGAATCGTTTGCGGTTTCCCTGGTCCGAAAAGCCTGAGCTGAGTACCCGCGGCATCGTTCGACTCAGGCAGGCAGGAATCGGAACAACCTCTTTGGCCTGCACAGGAAGCGGCTCACATGAGGATTGCGCGGGCTACGGATTGTAGCGGCAGAATCTTGTCAACGCCATTCATCTTGATGGCCTCCTTGGGCATTCCGAAGACGACGCAGGTGGCCTCGTCCTGGGCAATGGTCGTCGCCCCGGCCTGCTTCATCTCCAGCATTCCGCGCGCGCCATCGTCTCCCATGCCGGTCAGGATCACGCCGACGGCATTGCGTCCTGCATAGCGAGCGGCGGAGCGAAACAAGACATCGACCGAGGGCCGGTGACGGCAGACCAGCGGCCCATCCTTGATCTCGACGTAGTAACGCGCGCCGCTGCGCTTGAGCAGCATATGATGGTTTCCCGGCGCAATCAGCGCGCGACCGCGGATCACGGTGTCGTTGCTCTCCGCCTCCTTGACGGTGATGGCGCAAAGGCCGTCGAGCCGCTGCGCAAAGGCGCGCGTGAACAGCTCCGGCATATGCTGCACGATCACGATACCGGGAGTGTCGGCAGGCAGCGCTTCAAGGACTGTCTTTAGCGCCTCGGTTCCGCCGGTGGATGCGCCGATGGCGACGACCTTCTCCGTCGTTTCGTCCATCGCATGAGTGGCAGGCGAAAGGATGCAGTCGGCGTTGAGCTTGGGCTCGACCGTGTGGCTGGGTTTGAGGTTGCGCAGACGCGCGCCGGCGGCGGCCTTCACCGCGTTGCAGATTTCGATGCGCGAGTCTTCAAGGAACTGCTTGGTGCCCATCTTCGGCTTGGTGATGATCTCGACCGCGCCATACTCCAGCGCCCGCAGGGTGCTCTGCGCGCCCTCGTCGGCCAGGCTGGAGCAGATCACCACCGGAATCGGATGCTGGCTCATGATCTTCTTGAGGAAGGTCAGCCCGTCCATGCGCGGCATCTCGATGTCCAGCGTGATGACATCCGGGATCTGCTCAGCGATCCGTTCGGCAGCCACAAAGGGATCGCCAGCCGTGGCGATCACCTCGATCTCCGGGTCGGACTCGAGTACTTCGCGCAGCGTCTGGCGCACTACAGCGGAGTCGTCCACAATCAGAACGCGAATTTTTGGAGTGCTCATCGACCAGACCTCGTTGCTCTCATTGACTCTTATCGGCATTCACAGCTTGGCCGTCAGTCTGCATGAAGTTTCAGGAGTGCCGCTGCAGCAGGACTTCACCGGTCTGCGTATTGAAGTAGATGTTGATGCCGCGCTGCCCCCCCAGCGAAGAAGCAATGATGCAAAATCCCTCCTCTTCAAGCACCTTGATCGCCACCTCGATATTCAGCCTGCCCACTGTGGGCCGCGTTGCATCATTGCCCGTCAGCAGCACATCTCCGCCGCCGAAGAGTTTCACCTCGACCTCGTCGCGGCGCGCGCCCAGCGCATCAAACTGCCGGGCCAGATCGCGAACAGCATAGTCCACGTAGCGGCGTCCGGCGGAGCGAGTCATCGTTAAGGCCTGTTTGACTGGAAAGCGCGGCAACATGGGATGGCAGAGCGCGCCCAAACCCAAATGCGGCTCTCGGAAGGCAATCCCCACACAGGAGCCAAGCAACGTACGCAGAATCGTCGGCTCCTTCACCAGGCGCGATTCGCCCGGCTGCAAGTAGATCTCCGGAAGTTTTTCTTCAGCTTCCGCCATCGACTCTCCTGTAGAGAGCCGGAGCCACCGGCACGAGCGGAAGGTTCATATCATGCAGCGTCTCGGCGTGACCGACAAACATATACCCGCCGGGCAGCAGATAGCTGGAAAGCTTTTGCAGAATGCGCTCCTGAGTTGGCCGGTCGAAGTAGATGATGACGTTGCGGCAGAAGATTGCGTCCACCTTCTCGCTTATGCCATAGTCGGCATCCATGAAGTTCAGGCGGCGGAAGTCGATCGAGCGCCGCAGCTCGGGAACCACCCGCACCTGTTCGGAGCCCGGCTTGCGGCTGCGCATGAAGTATTTGCGCCGCAGCAAGGGAGAAACCGGAGCGATGATCTCTTCGGTATAGACGCCCATTTCGGCCTTCGACAAAACGATGTTGGAGATGTCGCTGGCCAGGATGCGAAAGCGGAAGCCGGGATGCGCTGCCGCGTACTCGCTCAACACAATCGCCATGGTGTAGGGCTCTTCGCCGGTGGAGCAGCCCGCACTCCAGATTACAAAGTTCCGTCCGGCAATGCGCTCGGCCAATGCGGGCAGAGCTTTTTCCAGCAGAAAATCAAAGTGAGCTGGCTCGCGGAAAAAATCGGTTTTATTGGTGGTTACTACATCAATCAGATGGATAAGTTCATCCTTCATTCCCATTTGACTAAAGAGAAAATTGCAATACTCGCTGTAGGAATGAAGATCAAGAACTTTGAGGCGGCGCTTGATGCGCACTTCGAGCATGGTTCTGCGTTCCGAACCCAAATGAATGCCAGCCTGCGCATAGATCAACTCGCAGAGGCGCGCATAATCTTTGCTGGAAATTGATTCTTCGTGTGCGCCCATGCGATTGAATGGGGCGGCTTGTTCTGCTTTGAGCCGCCCCATTTCCTCCTTTTATGCTGCTACCAGTTGTCTATCGGTTGTTTGCTTTTCCGCGAGCGGACGGGAGGCCTCCGGCTTGCTCGCTTCCTGGCCGCGGACTGCGGAAAGCTCCTCGGTCGAGAAGACGCGATCGATGTCCAGAATCATGATGAACTGCGTGTCGCGCTTACCCATTCCTTTGATGAAATCGGTGCGGATCTGCGTGCCGATCTTGGGCGCCGGTTGAATCTGATCCGGCTCCAGGTCGATCACTTCCTCGACGGAATCGGTCAGTGCGCCGATCACCGTCGATTCGCCTTCCAACAGAACCTCGACGACGACAATGCATGTGTTGCGCGTGCTTTCGGTCTTCGACATCTCAAAACAAAGCCTGAGATCGACGACCGGAACCACGCTGCCCCGCAGGTTGATTACCCCCGCCATGAACTCCGGCGTGCGGGGGATTTGGGTGATGGTAGTCAGGTCAAGCACCTCTCTTACCTTCGCCACATCGGTGGCAAAGATCTCGTTACCGAGCTTGAAGGTGAGGTACTGCCGCGCTTCCGTGATTTCGCTGACACTCATACTGCAACTCCTCTCACTGTGAAGACTGGTGCTGACTTTGGGTTCCCCAGCTCTCGATTTTGAGATCTGGGAGACCCGCGACCAGCACTTGGCTTGTACCTTAAAAACGCTCGAACTCACCGTCTAATTCGTCGTGCTTGTCTTTGAGCCGGAGATTCACCCCGCCCGACGACTTTGAGCTGAATGAGGCCGGGTGAGCGGCCTGACTCGCCGGCCGCGGCGCAGCGGAGTGCGCGGAACGAGCAGACTTTGCGCCGCCGCCCTTGCGCCCGTTGCCCTCGTCGCCGGTGTGGAAGAAGCCCAGCGCGCTGACCAATTGATCGGACTGCCCAGTCAACTCTTCGGTCGTTGAAGCCATCTCCTCCGAGGCCGAGGCGTTCTGCTGAATGACTTTTTCAAGTTGTTGCAGAGCCTTGTTGATCTGCTCGGCGCCGGTGTCCTGTTCCTTGCTGGCCGCGGAAATCTCCTGCACCAATTCTGCGGTGCGTTGAATATCAGGAACCAGTTTGTCCAGCATCTCGCCGGATTTTTCCGAGACGCGCAACGTGGTTGCCGACAGTTGATTGATCTCTGCCGCCGCCTTCTGACTGCGCTCGGCCAGCTTCCTCACTTCGGCCGCCACCACGGCAAAGCCCTTTCCGTGCTCGCCGGCGCGTGCCGCTTCGATTGCCGCGTTCAATGCCAGCAGGTTGGTCTGCCGCGCAATCTCCTCGATGATTGAGATCTTGTTGGCGATCTCCTTCATCGCGGAAACAGCTTCCAGAACGCTCTTGCCGCTTTCGGCTGCGTCCTTGGCGCTCTTGTTGGCAATCTTGTCGGTTTGCGAAGCATTGTCGGCATTCTGCTTGATGTTACTTACCATCTCCTCCATCGACGAAGAAGCCTCTTCCGCCGCCGCCGCCTGCGCGCTGGCGCCCTTGGAGACCTGAATCGAGGCCGTCGAGATCGACTGTGAGGCTGCCGCGACTTCACCGGCAATTCCGCGAATGTCGGAGACCGTCCGCGTCAATCCGCTGACCATCGCCGAGAGCGCCTGCATCAGCTTGTCCTGCGGCGAACGCTCGCGGATATCCACCGTCAGGTTGCCGTTGGAGATATCCTCGGCCGCCGTGGTGATCTCGGTCATCGCCGCGACCAGCGCGTTCAAGTTGTTCTTGATCATGTTGAAATCGCCATAGTAGGTGTCGGTAATCGGCGGTGGATTGTCACCCTTGCTGATCAGCTCCACATACCTTGCGGAGACGTTCAGCGGGTTGATCACCGCATCCAGAATCGCATTGACGCCGCGCACAATCTCCGCATAGGCACCATTGAACTGTTCGTGACGTCCGCGCTCGCTCAGCTTGCCGGCGTTTGAGGCTTCGGTCAGGCGCGCCAACTCTTTATGCAGCCCTTGCAGAACTTGGGCCACGTTGTTGATCGCCTGCTTCATCTTTTCGTGATCTCCTTTGTAGGTCTGTGCAATCAGTTCGTCAATCTTGCCGTTGGAGACCTGAATGAGGATACGGTTGCCTTCTCCGATGGGCAGCAGAATCGCGTCCAGCATAACATTCACGCCGCGCACGATCTCCGCATACGCGCCCTGGAAGTTCTCCGGCTTGCCGCGATCGCTGAGCTGGCCTTCCTTCGAGGCTTCGATCAGCCGAGCCATTTCCTTTTGCAGCCCCTGCGTGACGATGGCCACATTGTTGACGGCGACCTTCATCTTTTCGTGGTCGCCTTTGTAGGTTGCAGCGATCAGCTCGTCGATCTTGCCCGCTGAAATCTGCGCCAGGATACGGTTGCCTTCGCCGATGGGCAGTAGAATCGCATCCAGCATGGTGTTGACGCCGCGCACAATCTCGGCGTAGGCACCCTGGAAGTTCTCTGGCTTGCCGCGATCGCTGAGCTGGCCTTCCTTCGAGGCTTCGATCAATCGCGCCATTTCCTTTTGCAGCCCCTGCGTGACGATGGCCACGTTGTTAACGGCGACCTTCATCTTTTCGTGGTCGCCTTTGTAGGTTGCAGCGATCAACTCGTCAATCTTGCCCGCAGAAATCTGCGCCAGAATCCGGTTGCCTTCGCCGATAGGCAGAAGAATTGCGTCCAGCATCTCATTGACGCCTTGAATAATCTCCCGATGCGTACCGTTGAAGATTGTCGCCTTGCCGCGCTCGGAGAGACGACCCTCTTTCGACGCATCCACCAGGCGCATGACTTCGTTCAGCACCAGCAATGAATCGTCTTCCTCGACCAGTTGTTTATTCTCGCTCACGCGTTCACGGACTCCGTGTCCGTTCCCGCCATTCCCTGAAGCTCCGCCATGCAGCTTCCGGCCTTCACTTACCAATGCAGTTGGCATGAAATTCGCCCCTCCCTTTCGCTTGAATCCCCAGATCTTCCCTCTGCCCGCTGTCAGAGTTGAAAACGAAGAACCCGGAACCCGGCAGTTTGAATCGTTGATGAATGGTTGCTGGCGTTCACTCCAGCACCGACGAAGGTCTACATAGCTCGTTGCTGCGCCGCATTCCCTTCTCGCAGGCTCTGCTTGACGGCTGCCGCCACTGCTGCCGCTGGACGCCCGCGCGCCCCATGCGCAATGGCGCGCACCGCGTCCTGCGCCAGGCGTTCCGGATCAAGAATCAGGGCCACCGTACCATTGCCCAGAATCGTTGCCCCGCTCACTACCTGCACGTGCCGGTAGAAGCGGCCCAGGTTCTTGATGACCGTCTGGCAGTCGCCCAGGACCACATCCACCACAAAGCCATAGCGCCCGGCCTCGGTCTCGACAATCATGATCTGCTCGATCACCGGCCTGGGAGTGCGAATATTGAAGTACTCGCGCAGGCGAATGTATGGGATCAGCTCGCCGCGCACATGAGCCAGATGCTTGCCGTTAGCTTCCTCCACGTCGGCCTGCGTCAATTCGACACACTCCTGCGTATTGGCCAGCGGCAGCACAAAGAAGGCGTCGCCGATGCTCACCAGCAGGCCGTCGATAATCGCCAGCGTCAGCGGCAGGCGAAGCGTGACGGTGGTTCCCAGCCCGGGACTGCTGGCCACGTCAATCGAGCCGCGCAAACTGTCCACCCGCTGCCGCACCACATCCATCCCCACGCCGCGGCCGCTTACATCGGTCACCTGCTTGGCCGTCGAAAAGCCCGGCTGGAAGATGAAGCTGTAAATCTCCTGATCGCTCAACTGCGCGTTCTCTGTCGTCAAGCCGCGCTCGATGGCTCGGCTGCGCACTGCCTCGGCATGGATGCCGCCGCCGTCATCGGAGACCGCAATCAGCACGCTCGCTCCGGAGTGCCGCGCTGCCAGATGAATCACCGCCGTCGCCGATTTGCCTTGCTCGGCGCGCGCCTCCGGCCACTCAATGCCGTGGTCCATGCTGTTGCGGATCAGATGCATCAGCGGATCGCTCAACTGATCGATGACCGTCTTGTCCAGCTCGGTATCCGCGCCCTCGATGGTCAGCTCAACGCTCTTGCCCAGGTCGCGCGCCAGATCATGCACCAGTCGGCGAAACTTCTCAAAGGTGGCGCGAATCGGCATCATGCGGATGTTCATCGAGTTCTCGCGCAACGAGCTGGTCAGCCGCTCAATCTCTTCTGAGACTGAGCTGATCTCGATGTCGTCGTGCTTGGCGGCAATCTCGCTCAGCCGCGCCTGCACCGTCACCAGCTCGCCCACCAGATCCACAAACTGGTCCAGCTTGGCTGCCGGTACGCGCAAACTGCTCGCGTTGTCGGGAGCGTCATAGTTGCGGCGACCGCCGGTTTTTTCACGTTTGTCATCGAGCGCGCGCGCCGTCACTTCGGCCGCGCTCAGAGCTGCTGAAGCTCCCTGCGCCGACGCAGTAGCAGAGGGTTCCGAAACCGAAATAGGCTCCAGAATAGGTTCAATCACCAGTTCGCAACTGTCCTCGACAAAGATAAAAACATCGCGAATAGCCTCGCGCCCGGCGGTCGTCGCCAGCACCATCTCCCAACTGATGTAGCAGCGCTCCGGGTCCAGTTCCTCCAGCGGAGGAACCGCCGCCATGCTGGCCCGCACCGCCAGGCCGCCCAATCCCTTCAGTTCGTGCAGCAGAAGAAGAGGATTTGCACCGCTTAGCATGAACTCCGCGCCGGGGGCAAAGCGAATCGACCACTCCCGCGCCGGGCCCGGGGAGTCCATGGGACTCGACTCAGGCGCCGCAGATGTGCTGGCCGCCGCCTCCGCCTCTGCCGGAGCGGCCTTTTTCTCGGCCACTTTCTTATCCGGCTTGCCGGTCAGGTGCCTAACTTTACTCAGAATCTCCGCGCAGGCAGCCGGATCGGGCTCCGGCGCGCCTTCGATCCCCTCTTCCAACATCGCCCGGATCTGATCCAGCGCCGATAGCGTCAGGTCGATCAGCTCCGAGCTGATCTCCAGCCGCCCGTTGCGCACCTCGTCGAAGGCCGTCTCCAGGTTATGCGTGAAGGTGGCCATATCCTCGAAGCCGAACATCGCCCCCGACCCTTTGAGCGTGTGCAGAGCGCGGAAGACCCGCCCCACCAGCGCCTGGTCGGCGCGGTTGTCGTTCAACTCCAGCAGCGCCGATTCCAGATCGACTAGAACTTCGCGCCCTTCTTCCCGGAAGGCATGTTTGAACTGGTCGGCCTTGCTTGCCATCGACACCCACCCACCCTGTTTGTTTATAGGACGTTGACTGGACTGATGAACTGCTGAAGTCCCGCCTCACTCAGCGCGGCAAGAATCGGCTCCGGCGCTACGCTGACAATCGAATACCCCACGCCGCTCCCCTTCGCTTTGCGCCCGGCAGCCCAAAGCAACTGCACGGCCGTTACATCCAGATCGGTTGCGCCTTCCAGTAAAATCCGCACCGCGCAACCGGAACCGAGCGCCTGCTCCAAAAGCCCTTTGAACTCCGCCGCGCATCCAATGCCGACGTCGCCCTCCAGGCGAAGCTGATTCAGCACCTCACTTTGTCCAGCGCGACTCCCATGCTTGTCCAGCGTGACTCCCATGCCGGCTCCTTCCGCAAGCCCTATTTGTCCGTTTGCACGCGACCTTCACGCGCAACACGACTCTCATCGACCGCATGAAGCAATTGTTGAGTCGCATTTGAACAGATGTATGTTGGCCATTTCTAATAACGCAGGAATGGACAAACCGAAAATCTTCCGTGCCCCATCCATTCGCTGCGTTTTGGGCGAATGGATGGGAATCCACAAACCAAAATCAGCCTTATTCCCGATGAGGAACCATTGGTTTCCTTATCGGCGAGGCCTTCGATAAAACCCGGAAATCAAACGGCATAATGAAGCCGCATTCTCCCTGTTCCCAAAAAGATAATCCGCATTCCACTCCGGGAATCTGCTTTGCTTTTCATGCGCCCGCGCACACGCGACTCTCCACTCTCCCTTCTTACAATTCAACCGATGAATTCATTGGCGGACAATATCCATTGGAAGGGTAACGAAATGGCCTTGATGACCTGGAGCAGTAAATACTCAGTCGGCGTGAAAGCCCTGGATGATCAGCACCAAACCATGATGAAAATCCTCAACGAACTTCATGCGGCATCGATGCTAGGAAAGGCGCGGGAGGTTGCCGACCCGCTTCTGGACAAGCTGACGTCGCTCGCCAACGAGCACTTCTCCGCCGAAGAAAAGCTGATGGTGTCGGTCAAGTTTCCCGGCTTGGCCGCCCACTGCGCACAGCATCGGGAGATGGCAGGCAAAATCGCGGAGATTACTGTCGGCCACAGAGAGGGCGACGCATCTGTGTACGTCCCGTTTCTGTACTTCATGCGGGATTACCAAACCAAACATATGCAGACCGAGGATCGCGAGTATGTGCGGTGGCTGGCAGCGCATGGCGTCAAGCAATCGAACAGGTGAGGATCGAGCGCCGGACTCCGGCTCCTACTCACCTTCCGGCAAATGCCGCCGATAAACGGGCTGTAGCTCCGCTTCAGGTGGCAGGCATAGCCTGACCTCCGCTCCGGGCTGGAGAAAATGCGATGATTCGCACCGCAAGGAAGCCTCGATGGCAATGAAAATTCTCGTCGTAGACGATTCCATCACCATGGTGATGAGCCTCAAGACCACTCTGACCATAAATGGCTTTGAGGTGGAGACAGCCAATAATGGGCAGCAGGCGCTTGACAAATTGAATGCCGGATGCAAGCCCAATCTCATCGTTACCGACATTAATATGCCGGTCATGGGAGGCCTGGAGCTGATCCCAAAACTGCGCGCTCTGCCGGGTTTCAAGTTCATCCCCATCCTCACTCTGACCACCGAGAGCGACGCCGCAAAGCGCGATGAGGGCAAGCGCGCCGGCGCCACCGGATGGATCGTCAAGCCATGTTCGGGCGACGACCTAGTCAGCGTCATCAAAAAGGTTTTGCCAGGAGCGTAAGTGCATGCCGTCTACGGCTTATCAAGGTTTGGAGATGGACTCGCGCGCCCAGGCCACCCGCGAGGATGCCGAGGACCGCAAGCTTTCTTGCGCCAGCAACCCCCGCTATTGCAAGGCGCGCAACCGGTTGCTGCTTCAGACAGGCTACCGTCTTCTCTCCAACCTGGCCTTCTTTTCTGTGCTCACTTATCTTTTGGACCCAGCCTTCCTTCGCTACCGGAATGAGATCGCGTTAACTTATCTGCTTTTGGTCATTGTTCCCCTGCTGATCGGTCAATGGTTGAACTGGCTCCAGGCCCGCAAGGGCATTGCCGATCTCGGAGTTGTCGGGACGCTCACCAGAACCGAACTAGCGAACGTCTCCATGCGCCGCACGGCGATGCGAGACGAATTGCAAGCTTCCAAGCCCTACATTGACGTGATGCACGACCAGATTGGCGATTCGCTGGCCGAATCCGAGCGCGAGGTCATCGAGGTCATCCAGCAGATAAGCATCCTCAATGCCAAGGCTAGCCAGCAAAGGGAGCACATCGCAGCTTCCATCAGAAGCGGCAAGGAGCTGACGGAAAGCACCCATCTGCGCGTCGAGAACAACAAGCAGATCATCGCCGCCATCGATATGCAGTTTGAAACTCAGATTGACGAATTCAGAAACAACTTCGAGCGTATTCAAGGGCTGGCCGACGAGGTTGCCGCGCTAACGCCGCTCATCAAAGTCATTACTTCGATTGCCCAGCAAACCAATCTGTTGGCCCTGAATGCCGAGATCGAGGCGGCTCGCGCAGGCAGCGCCGGCAAGGGCTTCTCCGTAGTTGCCTTCGAGGTCAGAAAGCTGGCCGTGCACTCCACCAAAGCCGCCTCCGACATTGCTGTGAAGATCAATGCAACCTGCAAGAAAGTGGAGCAGGAGTTGGCCGAATCCCGCATCTCGCTGGAAGAGCACGAGACTAGCAGCGCGATGAGCCATCTGGTAAGCGATCTGAGCGGGATGCAGGAGGAGTTTTCCAAAAACGGACAACTGCTCTTGGACGTAATCACCGAGGTGGACGCAAACTATGCCGAGAGCGTCGACCGCCTAACGCAGGCCCTCGGCCACATCCAGTTCCAGGATGTGATGCGGCAGAGAATGGAGCACGTGCAGGAGGCGCTCCTGGAAATGAGCGGCCATATGCAGCATATGTCCAAAAACGCCAACGATTTTGTTTGGGAAGGGAAGTTTGATCGCACCTTCGCGGAGATGCTGGAGACCCAGAAAAGCAAATATCGGATGGCCTCGCAGACCGTTACCCACGTCAATGCAACCGGAGGCAAAGACGATCAGGACCACAACCGGCCCGCAATTGAACTATTCTGATCGCTTACGTATCGACGACCACCCTCTACAAGCTACCGATTTGGTCGCGAATTGAATTTGGAGTACCCGCCCTTCTTGCGTCCATCGCCAACATTCCATCCGGGCACAAGAAGGACGCGATTTTTTGAATTCGGACGCAGTTCGGCACAGATTTCCAACTGAGCGGAGATGGCGTTCGGTAGCAGCGGCAGTTGCCGATCTAACGCTCAGGGACACAGTTCTACCATCGAATCCAGAAATGGGTCCACTCTCGCGTGATGTCAACTCTGACGTGCTACGCGGTCCCTGGCCAGCTTACTTTTCTCCATCCCCCTCACGGTTCGATTTGTTCTGGTGCATCTGGTTCGAATCCCTCGCCTGTTCATGCAATGAACCCACCATTTCCCTGGCGCTTCTTTCAAGCGAACTTCTTTGGGCACAATCGTTTGCAGTGTGGTCTTCCACGCTCATATACTAATGCTGTAAGATACAT
>CAYQOQ010000146.1:0-11443 GCA_964419175.1 uncultured Occallatibacter sp.
CAACTACCCGCATTGGTGCGTGGCGACTGCGGATTCGGTAACGAACCATTTATCGCCGAGTTAGAAGCACGCAACCAGAGTTATCTGTTCAAACTGCGCCAGACCAGCGGCGTCAAGAAGCTACTGCAGCGCCAGTTCGCGCGTAAAGACTGGACAACGCCGGGCCGCAGCGATCAAGGCTGGAGCGCTGTCGAAGATACTTTGAAGTTAGCCGGGTGGGATAAGTCGCGGCGTGTAGTGATCCTGCGCCGCGCGGCCAGGTCTGCTATAGCGCTGACTCGCAAGGTCGCCGAAGGGCAGATGGAGTTACTGCTTCCCGATCAAGATGTGGAGTTGTGGGAATACGCCGTGCTGGTGACCAATAGCAGCTATGCACTGGAGTCGATGGCGCAGTTATACCGTGACCGGGCCGATGCCGAGAACGGCTTCGACGAGTTGAAGAACCAGTGGGGCTGGGGCGGATTTACGACGCAGGACATCGAGCGCTGCCAGACCAGCGCGCGCGCCGTGGCGCTGGTTTACAACTGGTGGAGCTGGTATTGCCGGGCTGCCAAGCCAGAGGCCAGGATGGAGGCCATCACCAGCCGTGCGTTGCTGCTGGCTGCGGTGGGCAGAGCAACCACGCACGCCGGCAAAACGACACTCTATCTGACTACAATGCACGCGGCAAAGGCCACGCTCATGCTGCTGATCGCCAATATCCGCGCGGCTCTTGGCCATGTAAGGAAAGTTGCGGAGCAGTCGCCGACGACAAACAGATGGAAAACCCTGCTGGACTACATCGTGGCCAGAATCATCCTAAACCGACCACGGAAACGCCTCGAAACAGGCGCACTTTTGTTGGGCAACTGCCGTTTTTAGGTTGAATGATCGAAAGCATGGGGGACTCCAGCGTGAGAGGGCGTGGGGACAGTGGTCTTGATGCGCGGTGTCGCGCTCAGATCCGCTGTTCGTCGAGTGAGATGGATTGGCTCATAACCTGCTCGAACTCTTTGGCCTTCTTGATGCGGATAGGGGCGCAGAGTCGTTCGCAGGTCAAATCAAACGTCTTGCGCCGCGTCTGGATTATTGAAGCGGGTGAACCGGGAGATGAAGTTCAGATGGACCGTGCCGGTGGGCCCGTTGCGCTGCTTGGCGACAATGATCTCTGACTTGGCCCTGTCTTTCTCGGACATCTCTTCGTCGCGGTTGTAGTAGGCCTCGCGGTGGATGAAGGCGACAACGTCGGCGTCCTGCTCGATGGAACCGGATTCGCGCAGATCGCTGAGTAGGGGGCGCTTGTCTTCGCCGCGCCGCTCACTGGCGCGAGAGAGCTGCGAGAGGGCTACCACCGGCACGTTCAGCTCCTTCGACAGCGCCTTGAGCCCGCGGGAGATGGCCGAGACCTCCTGGGTGCGGTTTTCGTAATTCTTGCGGCCGGAGGAGGGCACGGTGGCCGACATCAGCTGCAGGTAGTCCACGACGATGAGGTCCAGGCCGCCGGCGTTCTGCTTGAGCCGTCGCGCCTTGGCCCGCATCTCGGCCAACGAAATGCCGGCAGAGTCGTCGATGAACAGGTGCGCCTCAACCAGTTGGCTCAACGCATTCTGTAGCTTGTCGTGGTCCTCGCGGCCCAGGAAGCCGGTTTGGAGCTTGCGTTGGTCTACCCACGCCTCAGATGCCAACATGCGGCGCAAAAGCGATTCCTTGCTCATTTCCAGGCTGAAGACGGCGACAGTGGCCTGGCCGCGAATCGCCGCGTTTTGGGCAATGTTGATGGCCAGCGCGGTCTTGCCCATGGAGGGGCGGGCAGCGATGATGATCAGCTCGCCCTTCTGCAGACCGCTGGTCATGCGGTCCAGTTCGGTAAAGCCGGTGGCCAGGCCGGTTACTTCGCGGCTCTGCTTGTAGAGGTTGTCGATGGAGCCGAAGGAGTACTCGACGATCTGGTGCAAGCTCTGGAATCCCTGGGTGAGGCCCTTCTCACTGACCTCCAGGAGTTTGGCCTCGGTTTCGTCCAATACCCCGATGGCTGTCTCGCTCTGGTCGGCCGCGCGGGCAATGGCCGAGGAGCAAATGAGCATGAGCCGACGCAGCATGCTCTTGTCCTTGACGATCCGGATGTACTCCTCAATGACCGGGCGCCGAGGCAAACCCTCGGTGAGACTTGCAAGGTAGGCCACGCCGCCTACAGCGTCGACCTCCTTGTAGCGGGCCAGCTCGTTGGCCAGGGTCACAATATCGACGGCGCGCTGGGCGTCCATCAATTCGCTCATGCGCAAGAAGATACGGCGATGCGAGTCGAGGGAGAAGTCGTCGGATTCGAGCTTTTCCGCAGCCTCGGCGTGGGCCGCATTGTCGAGGAGAATGGCGCCGAGGATGGTCTTCTCGGCGTCTACGTTCGCCGGCAGTCCGGCGTCGAGGGTCAGATCGGGGATCCCGGCCATATTCCTCTCCATATCTTACGAGGTAGCAGCAACACAGCAACAGGGTGTGGGGCATGTAGTGGAACGCGGGCTGCCACCCTCGCACGTCCCATCGTGGTGGTGCAAGATACCTCAAAAGATTGACGATATATCGTCTTCCTGGTCGCAGGTGACGGTCGCGCTGTTCCTGGCGCTCGAGAGGTTGGCAGCAGCGGGAGCCGCTATCGCGCCCGAGTGTGGCTCCGGGGCCGGCGTGAGCAGAGAAATGTCCGTCACGATAATATCGGTCCTGTACCGCTTCTGGCCGGACTGCTTGTCCTCCCAGCTGGAGGTGGTAAGGCGCCCCTCAAAGAGGACCCGGTCGCCTTTGTGAACACGATCGCGCACCACCTCGGCCAGCTTGTCGAAAGCGACTACATTGTGCCATGAGGTGTGTTCGACGTATTCGCCGGTCTGCGTGTTCTTTCTCTGCTCGTTGGTGGCCACGGAGAATTTTGCGACCGCGTAACCGTTGGAAGAGACCTGGAAGACTGGGTCACCGCCTGCGTGGCCCAGTATTTGCGCCTTCGCGAATGACTTGGACATAAATGAAGCTCCTTTTTGCTAATTGCGAAATTCGGTGTCACTGGAACCTTCCCAATGGGTAGAAATGGCCCATGACAATCGGGACAATGAACGACCGGAGAGGACAAGAGGAGTTGTGCGTGGAGAGTACGGAGTTGGCTCCAGCGCCGGGGCTCTCTATCGAAACTGGCGCCCCCATGGCAGCCTGCCAGAGCAAGCACATGTCGAGTTGGGAAGCCCCCCGCACCGCCTGCGTCGGCAGCCGCGCTTGAACCGTTTGCGCCCGAGGTCATCCCGACCACGCGCATCCCGCGCCATGGCCATCTGTGTCTTCTGGGCGTGCTGGTGGTCGTTGGCCTGGTGGGTGCCGGAGTCCTTACTCTGGGCGTCCTCCACATCCGTTTTTTCGGTGTCTCAGCGCCTCAACAGGCTGCCGTCGAAATCTTTAGCGCGCTGGGCAGCATGGCGGAACTTTATCTCGTCACGCTCGCTGCCAGTCTCCTCGTCTTTCCACTTTTGTGGCATAGGATGCTTCTTCGCTGGCTTGCAATGGCGTGAGGACGCGGCTACCCGGGCCGTACAGCGGCTCCGGCTCGTGTTGACCGCCGGATATGCCAGATGCAGGCCTATTTCCCGGCGCCGGACGGGACAGGGTACACGATGACACACGATCTTGCGGCCCGCGACTTAAGGCTCCAACAAGTCGGCGCCTTGGTTGCGCACATTGCCGACCTTGGGATTGGCGGCGTGCATCTCCAGCGTGTTTTCAGGGAAGGGAAGGAGCAGGTGAACAGGCGCACTTTCCACGTCGCCACGCTCCAACCACTCATCGTAGTCCCCCGGGCTGAGAATGGCGGGCATCCGGTCGTGGATCAAGCGCATGACCGGGTTGGCCTCGACAGTGATGATCGAGAAGCTCTGCAACCAGTTTCCGGTCGGACTCTTCCAGGCGTCCCATAGCCCGGCCAGAGCGTAAAGCGGCTGGTCGCGCAAGGTGAAGCGGAACGGCGCTTTGTCGGTCTTGCGCCACTCATAGAAGCCGGACAAAGGCACGAGGCAGCGGCGCTTGTGAAGAGGTGCGCGCCAGAGGTTGCTCTTTTCGAGGTTTTCGCACCGGGCGTTGAATGTGGCGCGTTTTGGGTCCGGGCCACTCGATCCGAAGCCGATCAGACCCCAGCGCATGCCCACAAGCTCGCGAACGAAGGTGTCACGCGCCTGCCGGATGACTGGCTGCGTGGTGCCGGGCGCGATGTTGTAACCCGGCGGCAGCGGCTCGTCGCTCGCCGCGGCCGAGTGGAAGTACTCCGCGATCGCCTGTTTGTCCGCGGTTCTGTAGTAGCGTCCGCACATTCCCGGAATCCCGCCTTGTCCTGACTTGCGCTCTCAGGATAAGGCCTTGACCTCGAAGGACAAGGCGACGGGTCAGTCCCTTGAGACCTATGCCGTCATCACCACTGACCCGAATGAGTTGATAAAAGCCGCTACACAATCGAATGCCGGTGATCCTCAACCCCAGAGACTACGATCGTTGGTTGGCACCTGCCGAGCCGTCGCACCTGCCGGTAGACCTCCTGCGTCCGTACCCGGCTGAGAAAATGAAATCATGGAAGGTGAGCGCACGGGTTTGTCGTCTACGACACCGAAGATGGGGGCGTCGTCTACACGCTCTTCGAAGTACTTAAGCGAGCTGCGATCTGTTCCGGGTCGCCGAGAAGCACCTGGTAACTGAAGTTGTCTGCTTTCGGCATTCTCAAGAAGTCGTGCATCGGATGCAGGCTGATGGTTCTTTGCCTATTCTTCAGAAACAGTTGCACCTCTTGAAGCGACCAGTGAAAGTCATCGCCAATTCTCGAGTAGACCCGGCCGGACTCCTCGAAGTGCTTCCGGGTTGCTTTTGTTCGCTCGTCGGGGTTCTCGATTGTCGGCTCATACTCACAGGCCAGGTCTAAATCTCCAAGGCTTGCTGCGCCACGAAGATAGCTGCCATACACGACGACCTCGGTGATTCGATATAAGAACCGTGAGCTGTTGTTGACCTCTTCAACCCGGGCCATGAACTCTCGAAGTGTCCGATCTGCGGTTTGTCGCTTCACGGGTAGTGCTGCCGATGCGCGGACAAGGGATCGGCCCAGGTCCGTGAGCTTGTACCACGGGAATGTATTCTCATTGCGTCGTGTGGTATCAACCGTGATGTAGCCGCCTTCTAACAGGCCGACTATCAAGGCCGCTCCCTGGGGTTCGCTATAGCCCATATCAGTGACCCAGTCAGCCCGGAAGCCGTCGCCGTATTTCCTCAATCGGTTGCGCACCTCAATTGCAGAGATGCCGCCGATGGTCTCACTTCTGGCGATCCGCATAGTCATTACTTGGTTATCCTTGTGGTCATGTTGTAGCAGCGCCCCCGTAAATGGATGGCGGAACGCTGCTCGACACCATCCTTCGCAGAGGGCATCCTTGAGTCAATGTTACATTTGGAAAAAATGCGATGGCGTCCGCAAGAAAAGAGGTGGCAGGGAGCGCCCCTGCTTGCATCAGGCATGGTGACGATGATGGTGGTGGCCGTGGTGATGGTGCTTGTGAGCCGCGAATACCGGACTGGCAAACGCCATCAGTAGAAGAAAAACAGCAAGTGTCTTTTTCATCGATCCTCCTGCGGGCATCATAGACAAAGGGAAAACGCAGGCGGAAGGTCTACAAAAGCAAAATCTGCCGGCTCAGGCCGCCTTTCGCGGCGCGGTTGCGCGGGAGAGGCGGCGGCGCTGGTCGGGGTCGATGACGAGGGAAACCATGCGGCCGGTCTCGGCGTTCCAGAATGCGCCCTGGTAGGGGATGCGGCCATAGCGGAACAGGCGGGTGAGCATGGAGAGCGCGGAGACCGCCAACGTCTGATTGACAAACGGTTCCTGGGCGTTGATCGCTGCTGCGGCGCTGCAGCTTGGCAACGGGTCTTCTTCCTCATCCAGCATCTCCGGAAACAGTTCGGACACGATGCGCAGCCGGTCTTTACGCCGGCGGTTGCGCGAGTTCAGGGGCTGACCGAGGACGAATTGGCCGCTGGAGCTGTTGTTGCCCAGGTCCAGGTAATAGCTGGTGCTGGAAGTGGAACTGGTTACAGCTGCCGTGATCTCCCTGCGCGCCGCGCGCGAGTCCACGCACCCCACAACGATGTCGAAGCTCTCGTAGCCCCCACTTCTTGTGAGGAGACACTTTCTTGTGAAATGGCGCGGGACGGCGCACCAATTCAGGCCCCAAAACAGGTTGAGCCGCGACACCAGAACGGTGGCCTTGTTGTGGCCTATGTCGGAGACCGCGAACGGCTGGCGAACGCAGTTGGTTTCCGAAACCGTGTCTCCATCCATGACGGTGACCTCGAGGCCGCGCGGGTGGCCCCACGCGGTGAGTGCCTGGTGGAGGTAGGGGAGGTTCAGCAGGAAGGCGCTGCCGGTGCCTCCGGCGCCAACGATCAGCATGCGCACGCGGTTGCGCAGCAGGTGGTCCTGAATCGCATGATCAATTTGCATGGCGTTTCTCAATAAAGGCTGCGAGAGTTTGCTTGGCGTCCACGAGGTAGCGGGCAGGGAATTGGTCTTTACCGGCCAGGGTCTGCCACAGCGCCGCAAAACCACCTTTGCAAGTGGTGATACGTTGCGCACCGTTCGGGTGAGTGAACTCGCTCTCAAAAAAGGCACGTTGCCACTGCGGAATGGTCGAGATGGACGGGGATGTGGGGATGGGCGTCGAGCCGAGGCAGATGGAGCCGTCTTCGTAGACATTCCAGTAGGGCGCCACATAGAGTTTGGTGTTTGCCAAGGGGCGCTGGCTTGTCTTGAGGGCGCGGACAGAAAGGGTGTGTTCATCGGCCAGGAAGACGAGCGACGGCTGCGGGAAGGAGAGTCCATTGAGCGTCGCCATCTTGCCATCGGGGGAGCCAAAGAACATGGGGCGCATTTGTGCTGGCGTCCACCACATGAACATGTCGTTGGTGCGCGCAAGCACGTTCTCAGGCAGAATCTCGACGCCGACATTCCGGTGCAGGTTCTTGGCCAGGGAAGTAAGAAAAGCAGTGGAGAGCCGTTGGGCCGGGCCGAGGGTGGGCTTGGACTCACCCTGGACGTCATGCAGGGTAACGAAACTTCCGCCACGGGTGTCGCCATTCCCGGCGTAGATCAGCAGAGCCTGTTGCAGATGGTAGCGGAAGTTCTGGCCGATGTGGAGGTCAACGTTCATGGGAAGTTCTCCTAACGCACGACAAAAAGAGCCGCCCATTGGCGGCTTTGGACAGCATTACGGCTGGTGAAGAGAGGCTACTCTGGCGCGGAAGGCCGGACTCCAATCAAGAGGTCCTCAGAGTTTCCAAACGTTGCTTATCGCTTTGAAAACCTTCTGGTCACAGATTGGTCCAGGAGAGACGAGAGGAAACGGCTCTATTTCTTCCTGGCGCGGTATTCCAGGATGGCTTCCTTCCAGCGATAGAAGGTGAAGTCGTTGTCTCCAGCTTTTCCAGTGGTGTGGTCGCGAAGTTCTTCTTGATAACGCTTCTCAAACAAGTCGAGATCGAAGGGGATCTTCTCGGCGAGTTGGAGAACGTCTTGGAAGTCCTTATCGCTGTCGCGCTTCAATTTCGTAAGAGCAACATCGTACGGATCCATAACCATGAGGGAAAGATGCTGAAACGCTCCTGGATACATGGGGCGCAGCCGGGAATCGTAATCATAGGGGGGATTTGCGATTCCGACAAAATCGAGATACACCTTATGCTCGATTGCCAGAGGGGAGCCTTTGCCTCCCTCCCTCATCAGGATATCTACCGCTCTGGGCGGTGCGACATCCAGAACGTCTATATCAGACGTTGGTCTGCTGATACCGTACTCCAGCGTGACGGCGAAGCCTCCAAAGCATGGCAACGTGCAGGCTTCAGTCATCTTCGCGTCAAGAGCCTGAAGGAACTCCTTCCACTGGCTAGGCGGCAACGTGAGCAAGATTCTCCTCTGTGAGTCGCGTATCCAGTTTCCAATGAGCCGCAAGAACAGACCGCTGTTTGTGAGCGAACTTTCTCTGGCTTGGTGGCCACGACGTTTGGCATAGTGTATCGGTCTTCGCGAGGCGCGCTTCTTCCAGCGTCTTCACAACCTGGGACAAGCGTTTCACAACGTCGCGCTTCGCCTGCTTCTTCGCGACCTTTGCGGAGAGAGCGACGACGAAGCCAAGGCGATTTTGCCGATTGTGAACCTTTGCTTGTGTAGTAAGCCAGGTCCAATCCATGTTCGAGTATCGCAGCGGCAGCCAGGGTAGCGCCTCCACTAGACGGGCATCGAGGTCTGACCGATCGAGTGCGTCGAAGAGAACTTCGGCCGGATTCCGTGGCTGACTTCGGAGGTAACCGTAACCGGGATAGCCGAGTGCACCGAGATCAGCCGCAAGTTGATCGTCGCTGTGACGAGTCTTTGGGAAAACAGGAAGCTGTTCAGGAGTTGCCTGCAAGTGCGTTACGGCTTTCTCGGCAACCGCGGGCGTGACGGAACGCTTGCCCTTCTCCATAAGAGAAAGCAATGTCTGAGAGACACCAAGTCGCGCTGCTGCTTCGACCTGTGACATGCCCAGATCGGTTCTAGCTTGACGAAGAGCCTGTCCAGTCATTTTGGCCTCCAAGCAAACAATATTACATGTAGTGTAATATGTCAATTCTGTGCTTATTGAGTGCGCTGGTTGTTCAAAATCGTTGCAAATAATTGAAAAAATGGAAGATTGAGCACTCAGATGAGGGCCAAGTTCGGCCCTCTGCAAAAGTAAAGCAGCGGTCTACTTCTGAGAAGTCAGTGACCTTTCTATATAGCCAGCCTGGAAGCCGGTCATGTCGATTTACCAGCGCATTGCCGGCAATCTGCAATGCGGAAGGCTGGAAAGTGCATACATCGTAAAACAACGTGTCACGTTTATACGTTACTCTGCGAGGGTCGCCGGCCACCCTTCTCCATGGGTTTCGCGAATGTGGCGAAGTCCTTTATGAGTTGGCAGAGTTCGCGGTTGATCTGAAGAAAGGTCGCAAGGCACTCGAAAGCAGAAGCGGTCTGGTTGGCATCTGCCGGGACGAAGGCGACGGCGAAACATGGTTCGGAGCTTCCTTCCGGCCACTGTTGAGCCTCTTCGTCAAAGCAGCCTTCGATGGCGTCCTGCTTATCAAAGACAATCAGCAGCGAGGGCATGCACGCCTGGTCGTAGTACGCGCCGAGGAGTTCGCGCACGTCGCCTGCGGCTGGAAGCTGGGCCAGCCTGTGAATCTCAAACAGCCGGCGGATCCAGCCGCCGATCATGCTGTCTTTCTGGTGCTTTCGCAGCAATGAGAGGTTGTCGTCGTGAACTGTGCCCGGAGAGGCAGCGTCGCGGAGAAACTCGGGGATAGCGGCCTCGACATCCGGGAATTCGTAGTTTTCGGCCTCGTCGTCCCCCTCTGCCATCTGTTTCATGCCGTCTACGTAGTATCGGGCATCGCTCAAGTTGTAGATGCGCATCCATTTTGCCAGAGAGGTGTCGAGTACGTGATAGAACGCTCTCCCCAGCCCCTTGGCTTTGGCTTCGAGCGCATCAAGCGCTGCGCCGGCGACCATATAACCACACTGCTCGGCTTCGACGGTAATCAGGAGCGAGTCCTTTATGGCCGTGTTTGCGAGCATCCCTTCATTTTCGGCCTGGATGGCAAGGGAGTAGTTGATGTTCCCGTCGATGATGTCGCCGCCCTGCGCGTTTACCCAGGAAGCGAGGGAGCCCTCGGCGTATGCGAGCGGTGAGGTGCGCAGTTTCTCCATCTCGGAGGGCGCGGTGCCGGCGATGCCGAGTTCGGCGAGGCGGCGCAGGAAGGCGAATAGGCGCGCGTCTCCGTCGTAGTACTCGTAGGACGGGGGAACGCTGGCGAGCGACGGAAGAGAGAGCGCCGCCGCCGGCGCCAGTGTGCTTAGGCAAGTGGAGGGAGAAGCGCCGAGGGTGGGGCCAGGGTTCTCGACTGGCTGTAGCGGTTTCCCTGGACGGCGTGCGCGATGAGTTGGGACAGTTGCTGCGACTCTCTGCATTTGAGGTGCCTTCCGAGGAGGGACACGGGTTTCCGTGCCGCCTTCTGGGCAAGATCGTCGATCTCGCCCAGAAGGTCATGCACGGGGTGTGCTGCCGGGAGTGGATCCGTAGGGCGCCGGGGCATGATTTATCCCTTGGAGCCGATGGCCCGCGAGAAGGTGTACTGCATGCACGTTCCGGTGGCCTCGGGCCCGGTGATGGTGGAAGTGGCGAGTTCCGGATACTGCGTCGCGTAGTGGTCGCGCACCTGCTCGACGGTCAGTCCGGGCAGGTCCGGAAGCTTCAGTCCGCCGTACGAAAATGCTCTGGGAAGAGCTTTGGCTTGAAGGGTCACGGTTGTTTCTCCTTGTGAGTGTGAGTGGGAATAGGAGGGGGAGGGACCAGGAGATGCGCCCCAGGACCGCCTGTAGGGCGCGAGCTCTGGGGATGCGTTACGCGACGCAGGCGGTCTGCTCTTCCTCGTGGTCATCTGTGTACTCGCCGTTCTCGGGATCGGACTCCTCGTCGTCGGAACACTCGTCGGTGGAGAATGGGGCAGGCGTTCCGGCTGGGGCTTCGTCGAAGAGGGTGGCGGGTGCGGGAGCCGCGGTCTGCGCGGCGGGCTGCGGTGCTGAAGGCTGCGCGGCCGGGGCCGCATCGAAGAGGCTGGGAGGGGCTGGCGGCGCCGGCGCCGGGGCGGGAGTGGACGCCGGGGGCGCGCCGGTCTTCGTCTTCTTCCACTTTTCGCTCGCTTCCTTGGAGGACTGCTTGGCCGCCTCGGCTGCGGATTTCTTGGCTGCCTCCATCTCGGCGGCTGACTGAGCCAACGCTGCTGCCAGGGAGAGGTGTTGGGCAACGAAGGAGACGAGAGCTTGCGGAAGCTCGCGGTCGAGTTCCTCGGCGGTTCCAGTCACACCAGTCGGCGACAGCGGAGTCGAGAGGGCGGGATTGTCGGAGTCGCGGATCTGGGTAGGAACCACGTTGACGGTCAACGTATCATCCGGATTGTGAATCACGATGAACGTGACTTTGCGGTTTCGGACCATGGGCAGAAGTTCTGTGAACATGGGTCAGTTGTCCTTTGCGTGGTGGGATTGTGGGTTCGGTATGTGTAGGGGCGGCTTTTACGCCACCCCTGCAAAATCTGCGAACAGGGACAGCTGCTCGCAGGGAGAAGAAGCCGACGACGGCGCTTTCGAGCCGCGCTTCTTCCGGGTGTGTGTGAAGGACTCAGGGAAGAGCAGGACGTCGCCGGCAAAGGCATAGACCGGCTCTTGCGGTGTGGGCAGGGCGGGGATGGCAGGCTCATCGAGTTGAAGTTCGTGGTGGACCTGTCCGACCTCCATATCGACTTGAGGCGCGTCTGGCGCCATCCTTGCCCGTTCGCGCGCCAGGCTGGCCCAGACAGCATCGGCGGTTTCTCCGATGCG
>CAYQOQ010000147.1:0-11316 GCA_964419175.1 uncultured Occallatibacter sp.
CGGTCCTGAAAGCGCCGCTCCTGCTCCGCATCGCTCACCGAGAACCAGTACTTCAGCAGAATGATCCCCGACCGCAACAGCATCCGCTCAAACTCCGGACAGCTCTGCATGAACTCCTGATACTGCCGCTCCGTGCAGAACCCCATCACGCGCTCCACGCCCGCGCGGTTGTACCAGCTCCGGTCGAACAGAACCATCTCGCCCGCCGCCGGCAAATGCGCAACGTAGCGCTGAAAATACCACTGCGTCTTCTCGCGCTCCGTCGGCGTCGCCAGTGCCACCACGCGGCATACGCGCGGATTCAACGACTCGGTAATCCGCTTGATCGACCCGCCCTTGCCCGCCGCGTCGCGTCCCTCAAACAGCACCACCACGCGCAGACCTTCGCTCCGTATCCACTCCTGCAGCTTCACCAGCTCCACCTGCAGCCGCTTCAATTCGCGATCGTAGTCGCAGTCCTTGCCCAACCGCTGCCCGTTCACGTTCGACACAGGCGCCTCGGCAACAACTTGAACTTCCTTCTCCTGCGGCGTTCCCTGCTCTACCGATTCCGTGCTCTTCCGTTTCGGCTCTTTGTGCTTCTTGCTCTTGTTCGCCATCTGTCTTCCTCCGGCGATCTCCGCATTCCAGATCTCAAACTCGAAACCTGCACCGCCGTATCTTTCTGTATATCGGCAGAATGCTAAATCGCGTCACAGGAGCCCTGCAACAACCTATTTCACTCAGGGAGCCGCTGAATCCACGGATGCTTTGAAAGGGCACGGCTTCAGTAGTACCGCAAACTTGATCCGGCCTTGCTGGAGTTCCTCCGCAGCCTGTAAAGTCGTGCCCTGACGCGTTAGCTGAGCTTTTGCTCTCTGTATTTTCCAGTCTAAATGCCGGGAGCCCAGGTCTCGTTTCCGAGGTCTGGGCTCCTGCGGCATTCAGCCGCTTAAAGGAAATATATAGGCGATGTTCTAACTAAAATAAGCGGTCAAAGTCAGCACCAGCAGCGTGAGGCCGATGGCGATTGCGATGGTTCCGACGACGCGGGAGAAATTGATGAGCCAGGTCTGCGGAGCCTCGCCGAGCCTTGCTTCGAGTTTGCCTTCGCGGACCAGGCGCTCGTACTCCAGTGGGCGCTTGTGCTTGAACTCTTCTTCGCTCTCGACGCCGGTGAATACCACCATGTCCATCGGGAAGCTGTCAGGGCGCAGATGCGTGTTGACGAAGTGGATGGAGAAGATGAAGAGGATGGCGAGCAGGCCTTCTTCGCTGTGGATCACGAGCACCGCGTTCAACGCCCAGCCGGGCAGGAAGTGCGCGAAGAACGGGGCAAACCACATGGCGTATCCCGAGAAGCCGATGACGATCATGCCCCAGAAGACCGCCCAATAGTCGAACTTTTCCCAGTAGGCATAGCGGCCAAACTGCGGCTTGGGACCCAGGCCTACCATCCAGCGCAGGTGTCCGAAGAGGTCTTTTGCATCTTTCCAGTTGGCGACCATGGAGGTCGATCCCCAGAAGATGCCCTTCTCGCGATGCAGGATGCCGCGCGTGAAGATCTCCTTCACGTGGATAAGAAACGCTAGCGTCAGCACCAGGGCGAAAAACTTGTGAAAGAAGAGAATGGCGCCGAACCCGCCCACGGCCTTGGCCAGGCCGCGCGCCCAGATGCTCTCGCTGAAGCGAATCGGCAACCCAGTGGCGGCAAGTCCGAGGAACGTGGTGAACAGGACCGCATGCATGTATCTCTGCTCGCGGGTGAAGCGCATGAAAAAACGCTTCGTGCCGCCGTGACGCCTGCTTTCTGCTGCTTCTTGCTCCAAATCAGGCATTTTTCCCTCCATTTTTCGACTTCTCCTTGATTTGGTCGTTGCGGCTCTGGTTGTCGCGGATCTGGTTGTAGCGCGAGCGGATCAGCCACAGCAGGGTGTGAATGACGAAGAACGTCAGCGTGCCCGCGAGCAGAATATTCATGAAGAGCCGGACAAAGTAGAGCGCCGGATTCAGCTTGCGGTCGTGCGCGTTGGCGTGCGGCTGGTACTGGACGAAACTGAGGTTGGCGCCCGCGTGACACGCGCCGCAGGTCTTGACCAGGTTGGCCTTGTTGATGGGCGAGCGCGGATCGGAGGCTGGCAGAATTTCATGCGCACCGTGGCAGTCCCAGCAGCGAGCGGTTTCAACATAGCCGCCGAGCGAGCCCAACTGCGAGTGGAAGGTATCGCGATAGGTCGATAGCTTGTCAGTGTGGCAGGAGCCGCAGATGGGCGTAGACTGCATGCGGAAGGCCGCCTCTGTCGGCTGCAGAATCGCATGCGCGGTGTGACAGTCCGTGCAGACCGGCGCCTTAAGGTTGCCGCCGGCTACTGCCTTGCCATGCGCGCCGCCCATATAGTCGTCGTTGATCTTGGCGTGGCAGCTTCCGCAGGTCTTGGGAATGTTGCTCTTGTAGGTGGGGCTCTCGGGGTTCTTGTGGCTCAGGATGTGATGCGAGCCGTGGCAGCTTTGGCAGTTGGCCGCGACCAGCAGGCCTTCCTTACTGAGCGCGAAGCCGTGAATGGAGTCCACATAGAGCGGATAAACGCTGGCCAGTCCGTGCTTCTTGGCCATGCCTTCAGTGCCGTGGCAGTTGCCGCAGGTCTTGGGAACGTTGAGCGGATAGACGGCCGAGCGCGAATCCGTCTTGGGGAAGATGGTGTGGGCGTTGCCGTGGCAACTGGTGCAGGGATGCTCTTTCGAGTCCGCGTGCACGCTTCCGGAGAGGCCCGATGCCTCATCGGCATGGCAGGTTTTGCAGTCGACCTTGGCCACTTGGTCAGGGTGCGGATATTCCTTGATATTGCTATGGCAATCGTTGCACTTGAGGCTGCCGTGGATGCTGTCGCCGAAGGTTTTGCCGTCGACGGCGATGCTGTGGCCATTGGCATCCTGCATGGAAGCGTCGCCATGGCAACTGAGGCACTCGGCTTGCGCATGGAGCCTGCCGGAAGCCAAAGTAAGCAGCAGCACGGCCAAGCCGGCAGCCAAAAGTCCACGATGTAGGAACCGGCCCACACCGCGTAATGGCGGCGACACGATTGAGAACCTTCTTGCCCCTGCGGCTTCGCCCATCCTGCCGTTTTCCTTCTCCGGGAGAAAAGGGTCTGAGCCCTACCTTCCCGGCTTGCCTGTTGCGAACTCCGGCCCCGCTTACAAAAAATGGCCTGCTTTTGCTGGGTTCGTACTTTAGAGATGACGCCTCCGTGGAAAAACCCGCAGTGATACGGATCACAAAGCCAAAAACCAAAGAAATGAGCTTCTGTTTCCAACTCGGAATCGACTCGATCACATGTGACAGAGCGGCAGTGCGTTATCGCGCAGATTGCACGTGAAACAGCCGCTGGCAAGCGGCTGCCTGCCTTATTCTCTTTTTGCTGCGGGAGTATCCGGCAGAATGCCCGTGAAAGTGATGTGAGTCACATGCCGCGCTACGCCCGGTAGACGACAATATGACCGCTGCTTGAGGAAAGAAATTTATGGGCTCTGTCGCGGTACCTGAGACGAAAACCATGCTCACTCTCCCTGGGGACGCGGTACGCCAGATCCAATGGCGCTTTGCCGACCGGTTTGACCTGCAAATGCTCGTTCAGTCGGCGCGCACGGTGGCGCGCGGAACCGTGGCGCGCATGGTTGCCGCGGGCGAACGCAACACCCACGAATGGACCCCGGCCAAGAACGAGATGATGGAAGCCTTCGACCGCGCCGGCATCACCGCGGCCTTCATGGAACCGGAAGAGGGCGGCTTTATCTCCGGCCCCAAGAACCTGGCTCTGGCGCTGGCCGCCTTTGAACTGGCCTGGGTAGACGGCGGCGCTGCCACCGCCAGCCTGGCCAGTTGCCTGGCCCTGGCGCCGATCCACGAGCGCGGCACACAGGAACAGGTGACCCGCTACAAGACTCTCGCCGCACCACCGCAACCCGGGGAGGACCGCAAGCCCTGGCGCGGCGCCTTTGCGCTGACCGAGCCGATTCCCTACGTAGGCGTCGACACGGGTATGCTGAGCGGACGCATGAGCATCGCCGAGTGGAAAGACGGCGAAGAACCCATGCTGCAGGTGGACAAGCGCGGCCGGTTCATTACCGGAATCGCCTTCGCCAATTTTGTGACCGCCGCGGTCATCTCGGAAGACCCGCGCATCAAGGGCAGTTGCGTCATCATTCTGGAAGAGGGCGACCCTGGTACTTACGATCGCGGAACGCCTACCAAGAAGCTGGTGCACCAGCTTTCGTCGACCGGCGACCCGATCTTCAACTTGAAGGTGCCGGCCAGTCGCATCGTTGGCGGCTATACGATCAAGGCCGGCGTCATCGTCCCGAACTTCAACCACGGTGAGATCATCGAGGCGGTCTTCCGCCGCACCCGCGTGCCGGTGGGCCTGATGACGGCAGCCAAGCTGCTGTCGGCGGTCGAGCCGGTGATCCGCTACCAGCGCGGGCGCTTCCGCGGCGCCGAAGGTTCAAGGCCCGGATCGATCCGCTACGAGCAGGGCATCCAGCAGCGCGAAGATGCGCTGCACCGGCTGGTGGACGTGTGGGCCACGGGCGAGGCCGCGACTTCGCTGGGCTTTGCCGCCGCGCGCTTGTTTGACGCGCTCGATCCGATCGAGAAGCACAAGACCGCGGTGCTCAAGGAGAAGGGCATCCAGGGCGGCCGTGCGGTGATGAAGGCGCTCAGGGAGAGCGAGCAGCGGGCGATTCTGCTGCTGTCGCTTAAAGCCGACGATCCGCGCCGCGCCGAACTTGAGGCCGATCCGCTGGTCCAATATGTCCTGATGGACGCTGAAGCCAACGTGATTTGCCCGGCGACCAAGCTCTGGAACACCGGCCATGGCGCCAACATGATGCGCGAGGCCGTGAGCCTGATGGGCGGCTATGGCATCACCGAGGACTGCCCCGGCTTCCTCGCGAACAAATGGGTGGACGCACAACTGGAAGCGACCTACGAAGGCCCCGAAGCCGTGCAACGCCGCCAGATGACGATAACCATGATCACCGAGCTTTTCCTCGCGCAGTTCCGCGCCTGGACGGTGGCCATGCGCCGCATCGCCTCCGAGCGGCCCGGAACCGGCGCCTGTACGCTGGCTTCGGCCATGAACCTGTGGCTGTGGACGATTAACCACCTGCAAAATTCGACCGACCCGGCGGGCAACAAGCTCTATCACGGGCAGCGCCAGGGTGTGACCTTTGCGCTGGCCGACGCACTCAGTTGGCTGCTGGCCTCGCGTGCGCAGATTCTCGATGTGCTGGAGTTGGAGGCACGCGGCGCGGACGATGCGGTGGCCGCCGAGGGCCTGGAAGGCACGGTGCAGTTTCTCAGCGACCTGTGCCACACGCAAGCGGCGCAGGCTGCGGGCGAGGTTTCGCGCATCTGCGGCGAGCTGGTCTTCGGATACAACCGCCATCCGGCCTGGGACGAAGAGGAACATCGCAACTGCTTCCTCGCGGACGAACTCGAAGAGTACGAAGAGACCATGCCTGGGATCACGGCCATGGCCGTGGATGTACTGGGCTCTGACGGCAGTCATCCGCAGAAGGCCGGACCTTGCGCGGGGTGCATTGGCTCCGCAGAGTTCCTTCGCCTACAAAGCAAACTGACCATGTGCCTGAGCGGCTCGCGGCTGGCGAAAGATCGCGCGGCGGAGACGGTGAGCAAGGTGATGATTCCCGAAGCGCTGGATTACCCCGCATGAGCGCGGACGCCCAAAACACGGAGGCGCAGGATATCGAGCGCCAGTCAATGGAAGTCGACATTGCGTGCGCCGGCTTTGGCCCCGCCATGGGCGGCTTTCTGACGACTCTCACACAGGCATGGACGGCCAATCCCGCCGACCCTGCTTTCGAGAGCAAGGCCGCGCCGGGCATGCCTCTGCAGGTGCTTTGCTACGAGCGGGCCGACGACATTGCTTCGGGCGTGAGCGGCGTCGTAACGCAAGCACGCGGCATCAACGCCAGTTTTCCTGAGCTCAATCCGGCCGAGATTCCGATGGCAGCCCATGTGACCAGCGAGCGCGTGCTCTATTTGCTGGACCCCATCGGCGCCAGCCGCCGCGCGGCGCTGTTGCGGATCGGCGATTTCTTTCTTGGCCTGGGACGAGGTCTGTTGCTGAAAGACCATGCCTTTGAATTGCCGTGGACACCGGCCTTTCTGCATAAGCACGGCGGCCTGGTGCTTTCCATCGGCCAGTTCAATCAGTGGGTCGGCTCGCAACTGATGGCGAGCGGCCTGGTGCAGATTTGGCCGGGAACGCCAGTGGCTGGCCCGCTCGTTCAGGACAATGCGGTAACGGGATTGCGGTTGGCAGATCAGGGCGTTGAGAAGAACGGCGCTCCCGCCGACGGCTTTATGCCCGGCATGGATGTACACGCGCAACTGACCGTTGTCGGCGACGGGCCGGTCGGATCGATTGGACGTGCGCTCGACAAGAAATTCAAAGGCGCGGAGCACAACGAGTGGGCGCTGGGCATGAAGTTCGTGATCGAGCTGCCGGAAGACTCGACTCTGGAACCAGGCACCGTTTGGCACACCTTCGGCTATCCGGAGCCGGAGATCTTCGGCTTTCTCTACGTGCATCCGGAGCGCCTGGTTTCGGTGGGCATCTTCGTGCCTTCGTGGATGAGCGATCCGAGCCGCACCTGCTACCGCTACCTGCAGCACTACATTCAACACCCGGCGCTGTGGAAGGTTTTGAAGGACGGAACGCTGCGCTCCTGGGGCGCGAAGTCGCTCGAGGAATCCGGACGGCGCGGCGAGCCTCAGCTCTCGGGCGACGGCTTTGCACGCATCGGCGAGGGCTCCGGATCGACCAACATGCTGACCGGCTCGGGCGTGGACGAGGCCTGGGTCACCGGCACACAACTGGGCGAAGCGGTACTGGAACTGCTGCGCGCGGGCAAGCCTTTCACGCGGGAGAACCTGGCCGCAACTTACGAAAAACGGCGGCGCACAAGCTGGGTGGAGAGCGGCGCGCGCGAAGCCGAAAACGCGCGCAATGGATTTCAGGTCGGCATCGTGAAGGGCATGATCGGCATGGCGCTGGCTGGCCTTACTGGCGGACGGCTTTCGCTCAAGGCGAAGATTCCCGCGGCAAACAAGCAGATTCATCCGTTCGATGCGAACTCCACCGAAGCACGCCAGTTGAAAGATGCGGCGGCGCTGGCCCATGCCGAAGGGCGCTCGCTGCACGACGCTTTGCTTTCGGTGCGCGGATGGCCGGAGATTCCTTATGATGGACGGCTGCTGGTCACACACCAGGACGCGCTGTTGATGGGCGGCAAGGTGCAGGCCATGCCGGGGTTTGCCGACCACGTTGTCTTTCGCGATCCAAAGTTGTGCATTGCTTGTAATGAAAAGACGTGCGTGGCGATGTGCTCCGGCCAGGCCATCACCGAGGGCCCCGACGGCGTGCCCGCTTTCGAACGCGAGAAGTGCGTCCACTGCGGCGCGTGCTTATGGAATTGCGCACAGGCGCCCGGCGGCGAAAGCTCGAACATAGAATTCAGCGCAGGTGCTGGCGGGTTGCATTCCGCAGAGAATTGATTTTTCGTCAATAATCAAGTTCGACCAAAGAGGAAAGAAGAATGGGAAATGCAGTACACATCGTCGTTTGCGCGGGGATCGTTCCCGATCCACTGCAAACGCTCGAGCCAATCACTACTCCCAACGGACCCGGGCTCAAGAACGAAATGGTTCTGCCCGCCGTGCTCGACCCATGGGCCGCCTGCGCGCTCTATGAAGCCGCAAGCCTCGCGGCCAAAAATCCCGGCAGCAAACTCTGGCTGGTCTCGCTCGGTCCCAAGGCCAAGCTGCAACAGGTGATGATGACCGTCGCGCAGAAAGTTGCATTCGAGCTGGTCCCCATCGACGGACCCATCGGCGGATTCCCTGACGCGCATTCGACAGCGGCCGCATTGGCTGGCGCGATCGATGCCATTCCCGGGCTGGACAAAGCGAAGCTGCTGCTCTTCGGCGGATGGGAGTCGGCAACGCGCGGCGCTGGCGTTACGCTGCAGATTGTCGGCGAGCGGCTCGGCATCACGGATCAGTTTTACGGCGTGGACCAGATCGATCTTCGCGAGGACGGTTTCTTCGAAGTGCTGGAGCGCGTTGAAGGCGGCAAGCACCAGGTGTCGGTTTGCGCTGGCACACCGGCGGTGTTGGGATGGGCTACTGGCAATTTGGCCGAGCCGAGGAACAATCCGCAGGTCGGCATGGCGAATATGCGGACGATTATGCCGGCGCTGCAAAAGGCCAAGCCTGCGGCGCTCGCGGCGAATGGTCTGCGTTACGTCTCCGTCAGTCTTCCCAAACAGCAGCGCACCACGCGCGTGGTGAAAGACCTCACGCCCGACCAGATTGCCGCAGAGTTGGTCGAGTGGATTGGAGCCGAATGATGGAATCAATACTGGTACTGACGCACGCAGACGAAACCGGCTCCGCACTCACAAAAGCTTCCCTTGAAGCCGTCACCGCAGGACAGGAGTTGGCCTCGCGCCTCGGCGCGCCTCTCGCTATTGGCATTATTTCCGCAGACGCAACAAACTTGTCCAAAGCACTGCCGTCCGCAAAGATTTTGGCCGTCTCTGGCGAGGCCTTTGCGCAATCACGTTATGCAACCGATACCGCAGCCTGCGAAGCTCTATGCCGCGCTGCCGGGGCGACCATCGTTCTGGTTCCCGCGGGCGCACGCTTTTCCCGCGGCGCTGCCGGAGTGGCCCATCGGCTTGGCGGCTTCATCGATACGCACATCACGGCCATCGGCGGAACAGACACTCTTGAAGTGACGCGGTGGTTTTATCGTCAGCGTGTGGAGGCAGTCCTGAGCCGCGATGCGCGTCCCTGGTTTCTGCTGCTCGATGCTGGCACTCATGCGGCATTTGCAGGTGCAGGGGGTTCGGCTTCCGTCGAGTCGGTCAACGTCGATCTGCCTGCGTTGCGGACCACGGTTAGTGGTATCCGCGCACCGATGCAGGACGCGCAGACGATCCGCCCCGACGCGAAGATGCTGTTTGTTACCGGCGCGGGGTGGACGAAGAAGCAGCCTGACGGACAGATTCATGCCGCCGAAGCTGGTGATTTGATTCTCGGATTTCTGCGCCAGACCGGCGCATCGCTGGGCAGCAGCAAATCTCTGGTCGACCAGGGAGGCGAGGGGACGCCCGTGCTTCCCTTCCTCACTCACATGAATCAGATTGGGCAGACGGGCGCCACGCCGCGCCACTCCAAGGGCCTCTCGACTTGCTGCCACGGCGAAGAGCCGCACGTGGTTGGCTGGCGGTTCATTGCTGACCGGCGCGCCATTTCGCTCGACCCCAACTGCGGCTGGACCCGCGGCAAGGCCGATGTTGTCTACGTGGCCGATGCCTTTCCAGTGATCGCCAAAGTCAACGAATTGCTGGCGGCGAAGAAAGCCTGAAAATGGTTGTGAAGATGTCCACGATGAAAGAAGGGTACCGGCGATCACCGGTACCCTTCTTTCATCTAGAAGCTATCGAACAGGCGCTCAAATCTTGAGCTCGGGCGGAATCGAGAGAGTCGCCATCATCCGCTCCATCGCGCCTTCGTCGTTGGCGATGGTCGCAAGCAGCTTTTCCTTGAGTGCATCACGTTTGGCATAGAGGCGCAGCGGCTTGGGGGGATTGTGAAGCAGATCTTTGCCCACGAGCGCGCGCACGACAAAGGGCATGTAGGACGAGTAGTCGCCCTGCATGCTCACGGTCTGCGTCCTGTACGTCGCCGGATTGATCTTGCCCCAGGACACGGCTTCAGATGGTTCGCAGGAGGACAAACTTCCGTCGGTAACGGGGGCAGAAACGATCTGCGCGTCGTAGTCGTAGCCGCGGATGTTGTCGAGGAAGAAGATTTGCGAGAGTGCCGGCTCCGGTTGCAGAGAGTAATTCTTGGGAACGCCGCCACCCAGAATCAGAATGGCAAGCGATTTCGGTTCGGAGTCGAACAGGCCCCAGTGATGGTAGGCGCAGGCCTCAAAAACGTCTTCGTGAAGATCGTAGTCGAATCCGTATTTAATTTTGCCGAGGCGCTGAAGCGCCCACAGCTTGACGGAGTTGAGGAACATGCTGCCATCGGCGGGCGCTCCAATAAAGACCGGCAACTCAAGATCGGCGCATGTGCTGAGAAGGCCGGGCGCAACGCCGAGAGTCTTCTCGCGCACGGCAAATTGCTTGCCTAGCAGATAGTTGCGCTCGGTGGTCGTCATGCGCTTTTGGAACTCGGGCCGCTGCAGAATCTCGGTAGCGACGGCGTCCTGGTCGAAGAGAATCTGTTCGTCGAAACCGGTATCGGCTACACGAATGACGCCGTTCTCGCGCAACTCGGCATCGTCGCCGTACAACGCGACCTCGCGTATGGGGCGCGTGTCGGTCTTGCGGAGACAGTCGTGGCCATCGTGATAGCAGATGGCATCTGTCACGGTGAGGTAGGCCGTGTTCGCGGCTTTGATGAGAGGAATGAGCCAGGCGCGGTGCTGATCGGAAACCGTGATGGGTCCGGCGCACGTGACGACAAGCGGGATTCGTTTTTCGATCACCTGCTTCATCGCGTCATAGACGCGCCGCAGGTAGGCGCCGCCGAAAGCCGGAAGAGCGGCCTCGAAGACCTCGCCCAGATTCTGGCATTCTGTCACCGGCTTTCCGGTCACCGGTCCGCCCATCAGTCCGTTCGTCGTGGAACACTTGCCCATTCGAAAAAGCCTCCTAAACAGTTATCTTCAGTATCCAACATTGGGCGACAGGCACGCGAAGAAGTCCCGACCGCAAACGTGGAATCGCGGTAAGAATTCATGATTGGGCTGGAAACGTTGATTTTCGTTTATGTGCCGAGCCACAAATGAGGTGTGCCCCAGATCCCGAAGCTGGAATCTGGGGCACTTTAGCCCAAAACCAATTATGTAAAGCAGCCTATCTCGATTGAGCCTTAGTTCTTGGGCAGCACCACAAACGGCCCCTGGCCGTCTCCGCCTTCAAACGCCGCCTGCCCGAGCGAAGGAATTCCAATCTCCCACTTCGGTCCTTGCAACTCTGGCATCGGCTTGGCCGTGAACAGCTTCTTGCACTGGTGCGCCGTCCAACGCGCCCAGCGCTTCGACTTTTTGCGCCGCGCGCTGTCGGTCGAGATGCCGGTGCCGGCATACATCTGCCGGTAGAGCTTGGAGAGAAACATGAACGCGATGCGGGCGCGAAGATTCGGCGTGCAGGCCGAGCGCTGCCAGATCGAGGTCCAGTTATAGAAGCGGTCCCAGACTTTTTGCGTGCGCTCGCGAATTTCGTCGGAGCTCATGG
>CAYQOQ010000148.1:0-4063 GCA_964419175.1 uncultured Occallatibacter sp.
GCAGATCGTCGCTGGGCATGACGCCGCCGGTGAAGAAATGCTGCGCCATCCAGTCCGATGCGTCGCGCACCTCGTAGGGATAGGCGAAGCGGCTGTGCGAAAAGACATGCACAAAGAGCAGGGCATCCGGTCGCGACCACGATGCAATGCGGCGCAGCAACTCCGCGTAGTTGCGCATGTGCTCAAACATCTCGACAGAGACAACGCGATCGAACTGCCTGTCGGTGCTGAACTCATTCATGTCCGCAGTGGCGACGGTGAGGTTGCGGATTCCACGGCGAGCGGCTTCGGCGTCGATGAACTTCTTCTGCGAGCGGGAATTGGAGACCGCCAGAATGCGACTGTTCGGGTAGCGGGCGGCCATGAAGAGCGAGAGAGAGCCCCAACCACAACCGAGTTCCAGCACGTCCTGTCCGTCTTCAAGGCAGGCGCGCCGGCAGGTCAGGGCGAGCATCGCCTCCTCGGCCTGCGCCAAATCCTGCGTGTTGCCGTCCCAGAGGGCGCAACTGTACTTCATCTGCGGACCGAGCACCAGGCGAAAGAAGTCGGCGGGCACCTCGTAGTGTTGCGCGTTGGCGGCGTCGGGACGGATGGCGATGGGACTCTGGCGCAGTTGCGCAAGGAAGCGCATCAGGCGCTCGGCCTGAGCCGCGGGGCCTCCGTGTTCCTCCTGGCGCAGGCGCCTCGGAACCAGCCGTCGTATGCCGATGCGAATGAGCCAATCGGGGAAAAAGCCGCGTTCGAGCCAGGAGTTGTAACCGGCGTTCAGAACGGGCGAAGCTGCGATCGTTTGCGCCTGCTTGCTTTCCCAGGTCCCCGAATGCGAGGGACCTGGGGCACCCAGGGGTTGTGTTGAATTACCAAATCTTGCGGACATGGTACTAGCTCCTCGGGAACCACGGCACAAAGGCGCTGGTGGTCTGCTGATAACGCCGGTACTCCTCGCCGCGGGTCCGCAGCGCCTGCGCTTCCGTGGCCGGGATGCCGGTGACTTTGAAAAGGAAGTACAGCATGAGCGCGGGAGAGATCAACGCCAGATAGCCGTACTTGGAATCCAGTGCAAACAGAGAGAAGCAAACCCAGATGAGCCATTCAAAAAAGTAATTGGGATGCCGCGAGTAGTTCCACAGACCGGCGCGGCAGGTCTTTCCGCGGTTTGCGGGGTTGGACTTGAAGGCATTGAGCTGCATGTCGGCCGCGATCTCTCCAGCGATCGCCACAACCCACAGAACAAGCGCCGCGTATTCGAGGAGGGAGAACGCCGGCCTTGGGTTCTCCGCAGCCAACAGAAACGGTACTCCCAGCACAATGCACAACACCGCTTGAAACTCGAAGAAGAGCAGAAATCTGAAGGCGATGTTGGTGCGCCATTGCCTGCGGAGCTGAACGTAGCGTCCCTCTTCGGGCTGACCGATGACGCGCGTGAAGAGCAAGTAGAGAGAAAGGCGCAATCCCCAAACCAGCGCCATGACCGCAATCGCCACGCGGCGCGGCGCCCATCCGGCTCCGAGGATTCCGTAGAGCCCGCCGAGCAAAGCCAGCTCTCCGGCCCAGCCCGCGTCGACAATCGCCGCATTCCTGAGTGGCAGATGAATCAGCCAGAGCAGGAACATCAGCCCGCAAACAGACAGCGCGCCGAACAGGATCGCGGTCAGCATGGTTATTCTCCTTCTGCGGGACGCTTTCGGTTCCGCACGATTGAAAGCACGGGGAGAAGCAGCAGATAGAGCAACCCGGTACCGATGCTTGCCAGTAGCAGCCACGCCACAATGGCATGAAGAGTGACTGTCCAGAGGATTGCGATGGCGGAGAAGAGATTGAAACGGATGAGGGCAAAGATGTGAACCACGGACAGCTCGGAGGCCTGCGTGCGGAAGATCCACGCGCCGATGCGGAGGAAAGGGATCAGCAAGGCGAGCTGGAGCGGATAGACCAGCCAGTTGACCAACTGAATGGCGGCCAGGTTGAGCCGAAAGACCATCGCCGCCAGCGTACACAAGAGCGCGGTCGAGCCCAGCAAAGGAGTTACGCCCAGGGTGATGCCGAGCGCAATGGTGAAGGCGATCTTCTCCGGCGTCAGCCCCTGACGCAGCAACTCAAGAAAGGGCTGCGCAACCTTGCGGCTCCAGAAAGTATCTATCATGCCGGGCGCCTCCACAGGATGGATTCGGCGCGATCCCCTGGCCGGAGCCGGAAAAGTTGCAGCAGCACATAGAAAGACATCGCGATGTTGCCCAGGCCCATAATGAGCAGAAACCACAACGCCCGCGCCCACCGGCTGCGCTCTTTGTAGAGGACCCACACATAGAACGTTACGAAGCCGAAGTACGCGTCATAAAGCGTGGCGATGGCCCAGGGGTTGGCCTTGAAGCCCGGCCACGCTGCGCGGATGCTGACGGAAAGGCCGGTGCGAATGGTCATTACCACCATAAAAACGAAAATTCCGGCGAAGAGGATTTTCAGCAATAGCTTCATCTGGCCCCCATTTTCAGTCTGTCGAGATGCTGGTCCAGCTCCGCGAACTCCCGCAAAACGAATACGCGCTTCGTGGCGGCGGGCGCAAGGGCCTTTGCCGCGGCGTCGCCCCCGAGCCAGAGCTCTGTGCGCCTGGGAAGCTGAGAGGCGATGGTCTGGATTTCTTCGGTGATCTTCGCGCCGGGCTTGCTGGACTTGATGCCCAGCACAACGGCCCGCGGCGAGGTTTGCGCGACGGCATCCACGATTTCCTGGGCGGGCAAATTGGGGCCGAGGTAAAGCGCCTCAAATCCGCTGGCCACCGACAGCATGGCTGCCACCAGAATTCCGAACTCGTGCAACTCCCCGGCCGGGGTTGCAAAGAGAATCCGCAGGGGGCGGGTGGACGAAGCGCCAGGGCGGACCATGCTGCCCAGAAGGTTGCGCAGGATGGAGGAGGTCATGTGCTCCTGGGCAATGCTCAGCGTGCCGGCGTGCCAGCGGTCGCCGACAAGCCGCATCAGCGGAACCACGACCGCGCCGACAAACTCGCGAACCGGCAGCAGCGCCGCCATCCGGCCCAGATGCGAGCTGGCCGTGGCGCAGTCAAAGGACTCGATGGCCGCCACAACCGCCTGCAAGCCATCGCTCATTTCGGGAGGGACCGCTTCGAGGGCCGAAGTCGCTGCGCCGGAGGCCGGTCCGGCGAGCAGCTTCTCCAACTCGCGGTTTGAGAGGGAGGCGACCTGCCCGATTGCATGGCCGCAATCGACCGTATTCCGCAGCAGGATGAGGCGGTGGATCTGGTCCTCTCCGTAGAGGCGTCCGCGGTCGTCGCGGAGGGGCGTAACCGCCTGATAGCGCCGTTCCCAGGCGCGCAGGGTGTCGATGCTCAGGCCCGTCAGATGGGCCGCGACGCGAATGGGATACCGTACTGGGACCTTCAAGCTCACTTCGCAACAATAGAACGGGAGAAACGGCTTTGTCAAGCAGTTGTCCTGGACAAGCACTTGACACAGAATGCCGGGCCGGGCTATTCTCGGCCTGCTGAGCTATATTGGCCGGCGCGGAATCTGCGTTTGTTCAGGCGGGTGGAAGCAAGGTGCTGGAGGTCTCTGATGCGCATCGCGGTGATCGGCAGCGGTATCTCCGGGCTTGCGGCAGGCTGGTACCTGAGCCGCAAGCACGAGGTCTGGCTGTTCGAAAAGGATTCGCGCCTGGGCGGCCACACCAACACGGTTCTGGTGGATGCAGGCGGTGGTGCAGTTGCGGTAGATACCGGCTTCATTGTCCACAACGATCGGAAGTATCCGAATTTGGTGCGGCTCTTTGCGGAACTGGGCGTGGAAACGCAGCCCAGCGATATGTCCTTCTCTGTCTCAAGCCGCCAGACGGGTTTTGAGTATTCGAGCCGCGGCATCAATGGCTTCTTCGCGCAGCGCTCCAATCTGTTGCGGCCCAGCCATTACCGTCTGCTGACCGAGATTCTTCGCTTCAATCGCACGGCGCCCCGGCTGCTCAACGAACCGGGCGCGGCCGCAGCGACAATTGGCGATCTGATCGACGAGGGCAAGTACGAGAGAGCCTTCACGGAGCACTATCTCTACCC
>CAYQOQ010000148.1:4163-11245 GCA_964419175.1 uncultured Occallatibacter sp.
CGTGACGCTGGGCTTTGAAGATCGCCCGGCAATGACCTTCGATCAGGTGGTCTTTGCCTGCCATGGCGATCAGATTCTGCCGTTGCTGGAGAAGCCGACGGAAACAGAGCGCGCCGTGCTGGGCAACTTCAGGACCAGCCGGAACGTGGCGACGCTGCACACCGACGCATCGCTGCTGCCCAGGCGCAGGGCGGCGCGAGCCAGCTGGAACTACAACCTGGGGCTGACCGGGAAGAATGCCGTAACTCTGACTTATCACATGAACCGGCTCCAGTCGCTCAAGAGGGCGGATGACTACTGCGTCACGCTGAACGGGGAGGACGCAATCGATGCGGCGAAGGTGCTGCGGAGAATCGTCTATCATCACCCGCTTTACACGCGGGAGGCGGTTTGCGCACAGGAGAGATGGAGCGAGATCAGCGGCAGGAACCGAACCCATTACTGCGGGGCCTACTGGTTCTATGGATTTCACGAAGACGGCTTGAACTCTGCGCTGCGCGTGGCCCGGGCTCTCTCGGTGGAGTGCTAGAAGAATGGAATCCGCTCTCTATTTCGGCACCGTGCGGCACCGCAGGTTCAGGCCTGTGCCGCACCACTTTGCGTATGGCGTCTTCATGGCCTTCCTGGATATAGACCGGATTCCGGAGTTGGCCGCGGTCTCCCGCTTGCTCAGCTACAACGGGTTCAATTGGGCCAGCTACGAGGAACGCGATCACTTTGGCGATCCCCGTCTCCCGCTCCGCCAGCGGCTGGAGCGGGATGCAGCGGCTCACGGGGTCCGCCTGCCCGATGGACCGGTCTATCTGCTGACTCATCTCAGGTACCTCGGCTACAACTTCAACCCGGTCTCCTTTTTTTATTGCTATGACGCAGAGGGGCGGCTCCAGCAGGTTCTTGCGGAGGTGAACAGCACCTTCGGCGAGAGCCACAACTACTGGCTCAGCCAGGAGAACGAACTCCCGTCGACGAACGCCAGGCGCTATCGAAGCCGCAAGGCCATGCATGTATCGCCCTTCATGGGGATGAATCTGGAGTACACCTTCAGCATCACGCCGCCGGACCGGAAGCTCGTGGTGCACATGGAGACGATCGAAGAAGGAAGACCGTTCTTCGATGCAACCTTGACGCTGGAACGCAGGCCGTGGAGCGCGTGCTCACTGCACCGCGCACTGCTTGCGCATCCCTGGATGACGGGCAAGGTCATCGTCGCCATCCACTGGGAGGCCCTGCGGCTCTTCCTGAAAAAAGTGCCGGTATTCCCGCACCCGCGACAACATCCGAAAGAGGTTTGAAACGATGAACGGGATCGTCAGATCGACCGCGAAGAAATGGTTCTTGTCCATGCTCGATGGGCTCGAAGGAGGCTCGCTGGAAGTGGTCCTGCCAGACCGGACACTGGCCTTCGGAAACGCCGCGGCAGAGCTTCGCGCGCAGCTTGTAGTGCACCGCGAGCGATTCTTTGCACGCGCTCTGGCGGGCGGCGAAACGGCGATCGGGGAAGCGTACATGGACGGGGACTGGTCCACGCCCGACCTGGTCTCGCTGATGCGGCTGGCGGTGCGGAACCTGGCGCGGCTGGAGCAGGCGAACACGCTGTTTTCCTCGCTCAGCCGCTTTGCAGACCGGCTTGGCCAGCGCATGAGAAGAAACACCGTGGAGGGCAGCCGGCGCAACATTCATGCGCACTACGACCTCAGCAATGAATTCTTCCGGCTCTTTCTCGATCCCGGCATGGTCTACTCCTGTGCCTGGTATGAAACGCCCGCGGACTCGATCGAAACTGCCCAGATCCAGAAGCTGGATCGCATCTGCCGGAAGCTGGACTTGCAGCCGCAGGATAGTTTGCTGGAGATCGGAACGGGCTGGGGCGCCTTTGCCCTTCATGCCGCCAGCCACTATGGCTGCCAGGTTACAACAACGACCATCAGCCAGCAGCAGTACGAGCATGCCGGCCAGCTTTTCGATCGCGCAGACGCGGGCAGTCGAATCGAGCTTCGGCTCCAGGATTACCGTCACCTGACGGGGAGATTCGACAAGATCGTGAGCATCGAAATGTTCGAGGCCGTGGGCTTCGAGCACTATGACGAGTTCTTTGGCGCCTGCGACCGGCTGCTTGCGCCGGACGGGTCCATGCTGCTGCAGACCATCACCATGAGCGAACAGAGGTTTGCCCGTTACCGGAAGCAGAGCGACTGGATCCAGAAGTACATCTTCCCCGGCGGCCAACTGGCCTCGCTGCGGGGGATTCTGGACTCGCTGGCTCGGAGCACGCGGCTCTCGCTTTTTCACGCAGAGGATATGGGAGCGCATTATGCGCGCACGCTGGCCGCTTGGCGCAAGTCTTTTTGGGACTCCATCGCCGAAGTCAGATCCCTGGGGTTCGATGAGCGGTTCACAAGAATGTGGGACTACTATCTGGGCTTCAGCGAGGGCGCATTTCTGGAGCGCCACATCGGCGACTTTCAGTTGCTGCTGACGAAGAACCACAACCCGCGGCCCCTTTTCCAGGAACCGTGGCGTCTCGCACCGGTAGCCGAGGGGTAGAAGGTGCTGGCTTAGCGCGCCATCTTGCACCGCCGGCAATGGATGATTCTGTGAATGGCCGCGATGGAGTGTTGACTTTAAGGTTCTTTATTGCGGAGTTGGGGATAAGCTAGGAGAACGAACCGGTCACGGCGCTTATCAAGCAGAATCCTGCCACGAGGCGGGGTCTCGTGCTCGACCTCTTTACGCACTTGGCTGACACTTTGAAAGTCCGTCCAGGAGCAGACGGATGTGGAGGAGAACCGCTCAAAAGCGCAAGGAACCATTCCCGCGGGCCGAATTTACCGGGAGTTTGTTACGTTTCTGTCCTGGAACTGTCCGGAGCCTTTCTGGCTTCCTATCTTCCTGGAAAAGGGTTCCGCAGTGGGGTTCAGAGACTGAAAACGAAGCTACGATTTTCTTCCGGCGCCGGGATTTGTCCATTGCTCGTACGGCCGCCAAGTCTTTACCCACTGCGGAATTGCATCCCCGGGCATAGGCCGCGCAATCGAGTAGCCTTGGGCCAGTTCGCAGCCTAGCGACAACAGGGCCGCACCCACCTCCGCCGTCTCCACACCTTCGGCAATCACCACGCGCCCAAAGGCCTCCGCCAGGCCGATAATGCCTTTTACGATGGCCAGATCATTCTGGTCTTCCATCATGTCGCGTACGAAGGACTGGTCGATCTTCAGAATCTCTGCCGGGAAGCGCTTCAGGTAAGTCAGGGCGGAATAGCCGGTTCCAAAATCGTCCAGAGCAAAACGGATGCCTATCATCTGGCAGTTGCGAATCAGATCGATAATCAAGCCGAAATCGCCCAGGGTACTGGTTTCGAGGATTTCCAGTTCCAGCAAAGAAGGATCCACGCCGGGATGAGCCACCAGCAAAGTTTGAATCTGGTGGCTTAAACCGTTTTGTTGCAATTGTCGAGCCCCAATATTCACGCTGACCGGCAGATTCAGTTCGGTTTGGCGCCAGGCGTCAATCTGTGTCAATGCGGCGTCGATTACCCATTCCCCCAGGCTGACGCTGATCTGGTGATCCTCAATCAGGGGAAGGAAAGCGGCGGGATGCAAGAGGCCTTGTTCTGGATGCTGCCAGCGGATCAGTGCCTCGACTCCGATCACTTCTCCGGTCCGCATATTGACCTTGGGCTGATAAAACAACACAAACTCTCGCATCTCCAAAGCCCGGCGAATCCGTTCCAGGTTATCGCGTTTGGTTTTGACGACAATATCGTTGTCGGTGTCAAAGTGGCGATAGCGATTCTTCCCTTCCTGCTTGGCCTGGTACATGGCCTGATCGGCGTGGCGCAACAGCAGATCCGCATCGGAACCGTCCTGCGGAAAGAGCGTCACTCCTATGCTGGCCGAGACCTTCAGAATCTTATCGTCCAGAACCAGCGGGTTTGAGGCTGCAGTCATCAATCGCTCCAGCACGGGTTTGCAATCGTCCGCATGCTCCAGATCCGTCAATACCGCGACGAATTCATCCCCGCCCATGCGGGCCAGGGTATCATCCTCGCGCAGGCACGCCTTCAACTGATGCGAGAGCGCAATGAGCAACTCGTCGCCGATTTCGTGGGTGTACTTGTCATTGACTTCCTTGAAGGAGTCCAGATCGAGATAGACCACAGCCAACGACGTTCCTCGGCGTTGGCTGTGGGCGATGGCTTGCCGCAGGCGATCTTCAAGGAGCGAACGGTTGGGCAGATTGGTCAGGATGTCGTGGTTGGCGATGTGCTCCAACTGCTGTTGATAGCGCTTGCGTTCCGTAATGTCGCGCGAGGAACAGAACAAGACCGTCTTTCCGTCCCAGAGCAGCGGAAAGCAACTAATTTCCACATCGAATAACGAGGCATCGCTGCGCCGGTGCCGGGTCTCAAAGATGGGGGCCCCTCTTCCATTTATCAAACGGTCGAGGATGGAGGGAATCTCCGATTCCGGTTGGTTTGTGTCCCAATTGCGGAGGTTCATTCCTAGAATTTCGTCCATGCTGTAGCCCAACATCTGGCAGAAGGAATTGCTGGCTTCAATCACATTCCCATCCGCATCCAAAATGTGAACACCATCGCGCGTCGAGTCCAGGAGGGTTTTGAAGCGCAGCGCCTGTTGGGCGATCTTCTCCTCGTTGCGCCTTCTTTCTGTGATGTCGTGGGCGATCCCGAGAACCCCGATCAACGCTCCGCCCGCATTCCGCACCGGGACTTTGGTGGTTTCGACCAGAATCTGACTTCCATCGCTGGCAAAGGTCAGTAATTCTTCATTCGCCATCGGATGCCCGGCTTCGATGGCCTTCTGATCGTTGCAGCGGAAGGAATCGGCCATGTCCTTGGCGAAAAAGTCGTAGTCGGTTTTCCCGACGATCTGATTCTCCGGAAGGCCCAGATACCGCTCCATACGCGGATTGCAGGTCAGGTAGACTCCCTCGGGATTCTTCAGCCAGACCATATCCGGAAGGGCATCCAAAAGGCCGCGCAGATGGGCGCGTTCTTCTTCCTTGGCCTTTTCCGCGCTGCCCATTTTGCCGATCAGACTCACCAGACGACTAAAGAACGACATGAGGGACTGAACATATTCCTTAGAGAAAACCGGAACGCGACTGAGCGCATCCAGATATTCGCTCGCTTCAAAGCCCATCTCCTCCGCCTGGCGGAGGAAGTACTCCTTGTCCGGGGCTGAGAAGAAAAACTGCCCGGTAAAGAAGTTGGCGACATGCATCCCTTCGACGGTGATGGGGACAGCGACATCCACCAAACCGTTCTTGCATTGGTAGACGTTGTACGCTTCCCCCTTTTTCAGCTTTCCGGCCAGAACGGTGTCACTCTCATTGCAGCGGGCGGCGGTTTCAGGATGCACGCGATGGAACTGCGTGCAGATGTCCTGCCAGCCGGTCGCGATCAGGATATTACCTTCCAGATCCAGAATTGCCATCACCGCGCCGGTCAGCGCCGTGAATTCTTCGCAGATTCCACGCAGTTCCGCGAGGTCGACAATTTCGGAAAAAATGACGGCTGTCGATTTGCGGATCTGTACCAGGCCCGTGGTCATGCGAGTAAGGATACGCTCAAAATCCATTGACTTTGAAGACAAAGAATGCAACCCGTGGTTCGATAGAGGAATTCCATGGCGAAATCCGGCTGGCAACCGCATAAGGCGTGGGCTTAAGATAGCGAGCACATTACTTCTGAAAACGCCGTAGCAGCCTGTGGCAGAAGTCCAAATGAGCCGAAATACGTCCCTCAGGGGCTAAAGCCCAGCTGATTCCGGGACACTTATGGCACGTCTAAATCCGTGCCCTTTCAAAACACGACTTTCACCACAGGCTGCTAGTACTACTGTGTTAGAAAGATGCGCAGACAGCAAGGACACCTTGGCAGCGAGCGGGCGAGATGGGTGGCAAGATGGCGTCGCAGGGTAGCAATGGATTGAGGATTATGCCGTTCTGTGCGCAGGGGTAGCGCCTCGGGGCTGGTAGTCGGACAGCACACGGGGTACGGGAAGCTGGATGTCGGCAACTTGGAGTGGCCGTGAGTTGCCTGAGGGGGGAAAAAGGCACCGCTCCAGAACCAGGAAGCCATAGGCAGCGATGGATAGAGTTGCGTGGTGATGAAACATGTTCGACCCTGACGCTGGTTTGCCGAACATCCGCTGGCGCGTGCAGGGGCATCCTGACGCGATGTTTTACCGCAGAGTTGAGGAGGATCCGGTGCCGGTGACGCCGTCAATTGCCAGCTATGCGCGAAAGGACAACGCCGAGCGGGTGTCAGCCCCGTCAACCTGGTCACATCGCGTGGGCCTCTTCGCGCCGCCGGAAGTGCTTGGATTTTCAGCGGCGGTGGCCATTCATCGATCTGCTTCTACGTCGATCAGTGCAGGACCTGAGAATTTGATCTTCACCCTAGCCGCGAACCAAACCGCGAACAGGCCCACGCAGCGCCAATAGGTGAGACCGTCGGCGCCAAACGCGAACCCGAGTGGCGCGCCGGCGAAAATGTGGCGGACCAGCCACGTGATCGGGAATGACATCACAAGAGCGGTCAGCGCTTTTGTAATGCTGATTGTGGCAAGAACGCCTGCGGCAGACCAGCCGGTGACATGGTCTGTTTTTCGAACTGTGCTCATCTAAGTTTCCTTTCCAAAAAATTGAGGACCAAGCACCGGCCTTATGGGCCAGGTGCTTGGTCTGTGTGGGGTTTTGGTCGACCGGCCCGCGAGTATCACGGGCGTTCATCGGCGCCTGCGAAGTGAAGCCGCAGCGGTTCAATGGCGCTATCGAGCGTGTCAAACGTTACTTCGAGAGTGGCGGCGATGGAACGCAATAGCCGCTCGTCGAAACTGGGCACCCAGCCTTGCTCGAGCATGCTCCAATCTCGGTGGCTGAGCCCCGCCAGGACAGCGGCTCGCGCGCGGCTGAGGCCGACATCTAGCCGGCGACGATGGATCCAATTGCCGACGGCAGGAATTGCGACAGGGAAATGACCAGAGGACTGACGGAGATATTCGCGGTCAGCCGGAGTGGCACTGCGTGCACCAGGTGGCTGGGGGCGAAAACCGCCA
>CAYQOQ010000149.1:0-11055 GCA_964419175.1 uncultured Occallatibacter sp.
ACGGTTGCGGTCAGGCCCCTTTGAGGGGCCAGCAACCGTAAAGCCACCGGCTCTGCCGGTGGATACTTACATTACGCTCGCTTTTCCTTATTGAAAGCACTCTGACGCGGGCGCTCACTCTCTCCCAGGAACGCATGGACGATTGGGTAAGAAATACATTGGAGCAGTCTATCCGCGACGCGCAAAATGCACTTGCGTCGGCAACGGCGGGCTTCCGGGCAAAGCTCGGCGGTGTCTGGGGCCGGTTGCCGCGGCTCTCCTAATGGCAGGTGGGTTCTGGCTGGCCCGAATTGGTAATCTGAGCCTGAAGCAAGATCAGACTTCTAGTCTCCCCTCGACCAGATTTCGGCCAATACGCAGGTTTGACCCGACCCTGTGGCGTATTTCGGTACCGATCCAGGCCGCATCGCTATGATTGATCAAACCCGGCGTATCGGGAATGCCAGAACCCTCCCATGTCAGTCAATTGTGGCCCCGGTTTGTAGCTCGCTTTGTTTAACGCGTCTGTATACCTATGCGTTATTACCTATTACATAACTGACATCTTCAGATGGGCGGTCATCCAGGCGCAATCAGGCAGGGGCCAACTGGGCACGTCCGGGACTTTTTTCTTGGAAGCAATACAAAAGAGTTCGCGAGCGGATGCAATCGTTGGTCGATTCTCTTGCAGCCGAGAGACAAAATGGAAGTTCTGGTCACACTTTATCTGATCGGGCAACGACAGGGGCAACGGTTTGCCGGGACAGTTACGCAGGGTCATCGATACCGGCGATTACTCTTCTTATTCTCGTACATGTTTGCGTCAGCCTTTGCCACGACTTGATCAATCGTCTCGCCGGGACTCCATTCGGCGATCCCAATCGATGCACTTACTTGAAGATCAATGCCAAATTGATTATTTTCGATCGGCACGCGATATTTGCCGAATACCGTATTATTCACTCGCTCGATGTACGATCGGCCTTCTGACTCTTTGCACATCGTGACAGCAATAAACTCGTCCCCTCCCCATCGACCCAGAAGATCGCCCGCACGGGTAACGGCCTGAAGGTTGCTAGAAAACTGCTTCAGCACGTTGTCGCCAGCACTGTGTCCAAACTCATCGTTTACAGGTTTGAAGTGGTTGAGATCAAACATAACTATGCAAAATGTCAGTTCATGCTGGATATTCCATTGGATTTGCTGTTCAATGCGGCACCGGTTGGCCAAACCCGTGAGCTGGTCCTTGAAGGCGATCGCCTCCGCAAACTCGAGCTTTTGCTCGTAGGCTGAGATTTGCTGCTTGAGTTGCATTACTATGTCTTGGCTGTTGCGCCTCATTTGGCCGACACTGCTCTTGATCTGGGCAATATTTCTCGCCAGAGACGTCTTGATTTGGGAAACATCGTCCAGGGCTGCTGCACTCGCAAGGCTTCTGCTCAGATCCTCAAGCTGGCCCGTACATGCATGATCATAGTTGCCGACCAATTGAACCGTGTCCGCCAAGGTAAGCAGAAGAGACTTGATGTCATCAGTCTTTGCTCTGGAGTCCTCCGCAACTCTACCACCCCACTGTTCGATGAACGAATCTGCTTGTAAGGCGATTCTCTTGATTTCGCTGGCCGAGGGCTTGAAGGAGAAACGCTTTTCAAGTCCCTGCAGTCGCTGTTCCAGATCCATGCTGTAGGGAGTGCCGATCTGCGCCGCGCATCTTCCTACCACCAGCATTGTCGTCCGAATGCACCCGATCACCGTAGCCATGTCCTGGGAGTGGCGATCTTCATAAGCGCGCGAGTTCTGAGAAGTCGCGTAGGTCCGAACTGACATCATTTCCTCCGTTTCTGATCTGTTGCGTGCGACAGCAACGGAGACCATTCGATCAACTCACGAGGGTCGATGGGGACACCTGAGCTCGCACAGCTGCAAAGCATCAAAGCTACTTTATCGGCAGACTTGGCGGAATTGTGAACCCTTGGTGCGCATTTCAGGCGCCAACAGAGAGAGAAGCCTACCAATACGTAGTGGTTTGAGAATCACTACCTTGAATAGCCGACACACACTTGCAGATCGTTCATTGTCGGCACGAGAGGTGCGCGGCCCCGGCTCAGAAGTTTCCACGAGCGTCCTCTCCGGTGCGCCCATCCACGAATCGATTCGGACAAACGGGGCTCGCATGGCCCCGGTGAGAGCACCTTTCCGGGAAATGCGATGCGGCATTGGAGTTAAACGGAAACAAGCGATTAGCAATTCCTCATCCGCGCATATGCAATTGAACTCTGCCGCAGTTTTGCCGATATACGACCAATGAACTGCCCAATCAAGACCCGAATCTCCGTATTGCGACCAGTGATCCTGTTTGTGCTGGCCTGTGGCGTGGCGCAGGCCCAGACAGTCGATCAAAGCCGCCAGGTGCTATCGCTCAGCGAATGTTTGCGCATTGCGATGGAGAAGAACCACAGCCGTCCGGCCAGCCAATTCGCCGTTGCCATGGCCGAGGCGCAGCACCGGCAGGCGCTCGCGGCCTACTGGCCGCAGATCAGCGCCAAGGGCGGAGTGGACGAGATGAGTACCTCGCCCAACTTCATCTACCCGGCCAGCGCTATGGAGATTCCGTCTCAGACGGTGACGATTCCGAGCGGATCGACATCGGTGACGATTCCCGCCAATGCATTCGGGCCGGGCTTTCCGCCGGTTGCCGTGCAGATGCCGGTGAGCTTTCCCAGCCAGACCGTCACCACCAACGCGCAGGTATTTCCCATTCCGGCACAGAACGTGAAGCTTATGAGCCCCACGACCGAATCAATCTCGGGTGAATTCAAGTGGCTGCTCGTAGACGGCGGGATGCGCAAGGGATTGAGGGAACAGACTCAGGGCGCAGTAGACATTGCGCATGCCGAGGTGCGGCGCACCGATATGGAACTGACGGAAAACGTCATTCGCCTGTATTACGGGGCGGTGCTGGCACGCGAGTTGAGCCAGCTTGGCAAGGACACGCTGGATCGCATGGAGGCCACGCTCACGCTGACCGAGTCGCTCTATCAGGACGGGACAGGAACGGTAAGCAAGACCGACTATCTGGACAACAAGGTGATGGTGGAGACGGTGCGATCGATTGTGGCGCCTCTCGAGGCCAACGAGGCCGCAGCCGAGGCGGCCCTGGCTTACACCATTGGCTTGTCGTGGAAGTCGAGCGTGATTCCAAAGGACGAAACGATGCCCTTCCAGCCATACAACGGTGACCTGGACAAGCTTGTCTCGAATGCGTACGAGTTCAATCCGGACTGGGCAGAGATTGAAGCTGGGCTGCGCGCTCTTGAAGGGCAGCGGCTAACGGCGGCCAGCGAGTATTACCCCACCGTAGGCCTCAAGGGCGAGTTGCACAAGATGTGGAACAGCTACGATGGCGGGCTTGTGACCTCCAACAACACGCAGGGCTGGTCGGTCGATTTCGGAGTGGAGATTCCGATCTTCAACGGTTTTCTGACCCGCGAAAAGGTTGCTGAGGCCAGGGCGAAGATCAACCAACTGAAGGAGAAAAAGCTTCTGCTGGCAGAGGGACTTGGATTGCAGCTTCGCAGCATGTTCCTCAACCTCGAAGCAAACGAGAAGGTTGTGAAGGCTGAGCAGGATGCCTCCGCAAGCGCCAAGGACGATACCGATCTGACATGGCGCGGTTATCAGAGCGGGCTGGTGGCCACCGAGAAGGTGATCCGCGCGCAGTTGCAGGAGGCGCTGGTGACGGCCGCGCGCGACAAGGCGGAGTACGACCATCTGGCTCTGCAGGCAGGCATCGATCTGGTTGTGGGCAAGAGTGTCGAGGACGCGTTGAGCCATTAAGGCAATTCGAGGAGCGGCGCGAGTGCATCGATATTCCCGCGGGCTCGTTCAAATCGAGTTCGACTTACTGGCAAATCAACCCTACTGAGCAGCAAGAGCCCCGTATGACGGGAGTGCAATATGGCGTACTTAACCAAACGATTCACGCGGCGGCAATGCCTGGGCAGGCTGACGGCGATCGCCGCCAGTGCGGCGGGCGCGGGCTTGGCGTCAAGGCTGGCCCTGGCCGCGGATGCGCCGCATGTGATCCGTCTTGGAATGAGCGCCGACACGCTGGCCGGAGCCAATGTGAATGACGCCCGGGCGGCGTACCAGGTTTGGACGAAGGAGATTCTGCGGCTTCTCCCGGTGGGGGGTGCCGAAGTTGATCCCAGGATCTTTATTCCCTCCGATGTGCTGCTCAGAGAAATCCGTCAGGGAACCATCGGTTGCTTTGTCGTCAATGCCATGGAGTACTCAAAGCTCCAGGATCTGGCCGATCCGAATTATTTCCTGGTTCAGGACTATATGGCCGACGGGATCGACTACGTTCTGCTGGTTCACAACACCAGTTCATTCAAGAAGACCGCCGACCTGCGGGGTACAGAACTGCTCATGCATCAGCATCGCGACACTGTTCTGGCGGCGGCCTGGTTGAGCGTCCTGCTGGCGACAAACAACCTGGGCCAACCCGAGCAATTTTTTGCCGGCGTAAATCAAGTGGAAAGCCTGAACCAGGTGTTACTCCCCGTCTTCTTTCGCCGCGCGGATGCAGCCTGCCTGGCGCGCCGTAGCTGGGAGACGGCCGTGGAACTGAACCCGCAACTGGGCCGCGATCTTCGGCCGCTGACGGCTTCGCCCAAGGTCATTCCGGTCGTGCTTGCTTTCCGGCGCGACTTGAATGCAGAGAACCAAAAGACAGTGCTCGATGTGTTCCTGAAGCTCTCCTCGGTTGCCGGCGGGCAGCAGGTCATCTCCCTCTACCAGGCTCATGGGCTCATCACGCGTCCGGTGGCAGCGATGAAGAGCACGCTCGAAATGATCCACCGGTACGAACGCATGTCTGTGGCGCAGGCAGGCGCGCAAAGAAAGAGTTCCTGAGGCTCGATTGAGGAGCCGCCGAGGAAGGTGCAGGATGAAGTATTCAGACTACGGGATCACGCGGAGGCAGTGCCTGGGCAGGCTGACGGCGATCGCCGCCGCTGCGCTAGTACCCGGGCTCCGCGTGTACGCAAGCGATCCGCCTCCGCTGCGGATGGCCATCAGCACGGCGACGATGGCCGGGGCCAATATCAACGATGCGCGCGCGGCGTACAAGGTGTGGCTCGGCCAGGCTGCGCAATACTACGGCAGGCGGACCGCGGTGGTCGTTCCCGATATCTTCATCCCCTCGAAAGACCTGGTCCGGGGCGTGCGCGAGGGATCGCTCGACGCCTACGGCGCTACCGCCATCGAGGTGAAAGAACTGCTCGACGTGACCGAGCTTGATTTCATGCTGATTCAGGACTACATGGCCAATGGGATGGAATATGTGTTGCTGGTGCATAACAGCAGCACGTTCAAGAAGTTGGCCGACCTGCGCGGCGCTCAGCTTGTCACCCATCTTCATCGCGACATGTTGCTGCTGCCGGCGTGGCTGGGCACGATACTGGCGGAAGATAATCTGCCCCAGCCGAACCGGTTTTTTGCGAGCCAGAAGGAGAGCGACAAGGTCAACCAGGTGGTGCTCCCGGTCTTCTTTCGCCGTGTGGACGCAGCCTGCCTGGCGCGCCATGATTGGGAGACGGCCGTGGAGCTGAATCCCCAGCTTGGCCGCGATCTGCGACCCCTTGTCGTCTCGTCCAGGCTGCTCCCCATCGGATGCTTCTTTCGCAAAAGCACGAGTCCCGAAGCCCGTCAGGCGCTTCTCCGGTCCATCCAGTCGATCAATTCCGTGACCGCGGGCCGGGAGATCGTTGCGCTCTACCAGTCGCAGTCATTCGTGATACGAACGGTAGCCACGATGAAGCCCACGCTGGATATGCTGCGCCAGTTTGAGCGGATTCAAGTGCCGCAGGCCAACCTAAGGAAAGGAGCCGCCTGATCGCCATGATGAAAGTAACCGGAATCGCTCGCCGCACTGTGCTACTTGCGTGGACCATTACGATGGTCACTCTGGGCATCTTCGTGGCCGTGATGATCCCGGAGCAGGAGCGCGACCTGCGCGCGGAACTGCAATCCAAAGCCAGCGGTGTTGCCGTTGCGCTGCAAGGTGAGGTTGCCGAAGCGGCAATTTCGGAAGACTACTCCTCGGTCGTCGAGCATGCGATGCAGGTTCTCAACGGCGACAATTCTGTGGACTTTCTGGTGATCACGAAGGACGACGGGATGTCGGTAATCGTGGATCGCAAAGGCTGGCGCATGGAGCCCAGCATCGATTCCTACTGGCGCCCCAAAGAGAGGGCTCCATCGTGCGAACTCGGGAAAGTGCCCATGTTCAACCGGCGCGTATTCCATTACGCTGTTCCATTCGACTACAGCAGCATCCAGTGGGGATGGATTCACGTCGGTCTGTCGCTGGACTCTTACGACAAGAGCACCAGGGAAGTAAGTCTGCGCACTGGCATTCTGGGCGTTATCTGCGTTCTCATCAGCCTGGCCGCCTCCATCCTGTATGCGGGACGATTTGTGCGGCCCATTCTGCAACTGCAATCCGTGGTGGAGCAGGTGGCAGCCGGGGACCTGAAGGCCCGCGCGGATATACGGAGCAAGGACGAGATTGAGCATCTGGCCAGCGAATTCAACAGCATGGCAGACATGATTCTGCATCGCGACGAAGAGCTCTCAGAGAGCAAGCGGCACCTGGAACTGCGTGTCGCGGAACGCACTCAGGAGCTGAGCGAGCAGGTCACTGCCAAAGACGTTGCCCTTGCGGAACTGGCGGAGGCGCAGAAAAGGCTGATCGATCTCTCCCGCATCTCCGGCATGGCCGAGGTTGCCACCGGCGTTCTTCACAATGTCGGAAATGTGCTGAACAGCGTGAATGTGTCGGCCACGATTGTGTCAGATCATCTGCGCGATCTGCGCATTGGCCAGATCGGCGACCTGGTGAAGGTTCTCGATGAGCACAAAAGCGACTTGAACGGATTCGTGGCCAATGACCCGCGTGGGCAGCGAGTGCTGCCTTATATGGGCAAGCTGTCGCAGCACTTGGAACAGGAGCGGAATCAGTTGGGCAAGGAGGTCGGAACCCTGGCCCAGCACATCGGCCATATCAAGGACATCGTAGCCATGCAGCAGACCTACGCACGATCGTCCGGCGTGTTTGAGAAGGTTGATCTCGCGGGCCTGATCAACGATGTTATTGGCATCACCGGCCTGGGTATGGAGCGTCATCGCATCAAGCTGAACATTCATAGCGATCACTTGCCCCTCATCACAACCGACCGGCACAAGGTGCTGCAGATTGTGCTCAACCTTATCCGCAATGCGAAAGATTCACTCAAAGAATCCGCAGGTTCAGATCGACAGATCACGGTTCGCATGGAGCGCTTGAACGAAGACAGAGTTGCCATACGCGTTGCGGATAATGGCGTCGGGATTCCGACGCCCAATCTGGTGCGGATTTTTTCGCACGGATTTACGACTAAGAAGGAGGGTCACGGGTTCGGGCTGCATTCCGGCGCGCTGGCGGCCAAACAGCTCGGCGGCTCGCTCAGCGCCGAGAGTGGCGGCACGGGAGCTGGAGCGGAATTCACGCTTGAAATCCCAATCAATACCAGCTCCAGAAGCGAAGAAAGGTTGGCTTCATGACACTCCCCATAACTTCTTATCGCCTGCTGATCATTGACGACAATGAGGCTATTCACGATGACCTGAAGAAGATTCTGCTGCCTCGCGTGATTGACTCGCAATTGGCAGACGACGAAGCATTTCTGTTTGGAGTTTCCACCCAGGCCAGCGTGACTTTTGAGATCGATTCCGCTTTTCAAGGCCAGGAGGGGCTTGAATGCGTACTGAAAGCGCAGGCCTCTGGACAACCCTACGCGCTGGCGTTTATCGACGTGCGCATGCCTCCGGGGTGGGACGGCATTGAGACCATCGGTCATCTGTGGAAGGTTGACCCGGATCTGCAAGTGGTGATCTGCACGGCGCACTCGGACTACAACTGGAGCGATATCTCCACCCATCTCGGCGTTTCAGACAACTTTGTCGTGCTTAAGAAGCCGTTCGACATCATTGAGGCTACGCAACTGGCGCACGCCATGACCGCGAAGTGGACCTCGATGAAGCAGGCCCGGCTGCGCATGGAGGAACTGGATCAACTGGTCGATGAGCGCACGATGGAGCTATTCGCGGCGAATGAGCAGACCAGATTACTTTCGGCTGCGCTGCAGGCGGCGGCCAACTCCGTCAGCATTACAGATCCCCAGGGAACGATTCTCTGGACCAATCCCGCATTCTCATCCCTATACGGCTACTCCGCAGAGGAAGTGGTGGGAGCAAATTGCCGCTTGGTCAAATCGGGCTTGCAAGACAAGCTTTTTTACAGGCAACTTTGGGAAACCATTTCCACGGGCAAAGCTTGGCGTGGAGAAATCATCAATCGGCGCAAGGATGGAACCCTCATTCCCGAGGAGATGACGATTACGCCGGTCACCTCGGAGCGCGGAGAGATTACGCACTATGTCGCCATCAACCAGGACATCACGGAACGCAAGAACGATGAGAACGCGCTTCGCCAGGCGGAGGAGAAGTACCGGAGCATCTTCGAGGATGCAGTTGTTGGTATCTTTCAGGCAACGCCAGAGGGCCGATTGCTGAACACCAATCGCGCATTCGCCAGAATGCACGGCTACGATTCTCCAGAAGAGATCATAGACAAGTCATTTGAGAAAGGGCGGCCGCTGATTATACGTCCGGAACAATTCGAGGACTGGAGCCGCCAGCTCCAACAGCATGGCGTGATGCGCAGCAGCGAGGTGGAGGTGCAGTGCAAGGATGGATCGCGCAAGTGGGTGCTGGTGAATCTCCGGGCCGTGCGCGATCACGATGGCAAGATCGTCTTCCACGAAGGAACGGTGGAAGATATTACCGAGCGCAAGCTCGCTCAGGAGCAGGTGGATTATCTCGCATATTACGACGCCCTCACCGGGCTGCCCAATCGGATGATGCTGCACGAGCGATTGAATAGCGCTCTCTCCGCTGCCGCCCGGCGGGGAAGCAGAGTGGCTGTTCTGTTCCTTGACCTTGATCGTTTCAAGATCATCAACGACTCACTGGGGCACTCATTTGGCGATCTGCTTCTGCAGCAGGTTGCCAGCCGCCTCCAGAACGAGATCCGTCAGCATGACACAGTCGCCCGCGTGGGCGGCGATGAATTTCTCATTGTGTTGACCGACATTCTGAGCGTCGCCGAAATCGAAGTCATCTGCGCCCGCATCGTGAAGTCATTAACGGGAGAGTTCGCCATTCGGGAGCACACCCTCAACGTAACCTGCAGCCTGGGCGTCAGCATATATCCCCAACACGGCAATGATGGAGAGACGCTGATCAAGAACGCCGATGCCGCCATGTATCGCGCCAAGGACCAAGGGTGCAATATCTATTGCTTCTTTACCGACGAGATAAGCGCCAAGGTGGTAGAGAGGCTGAATCTCGAAAACAGCCTTCGATTGGCGATTGATCGGGAAGAGCTGTTCCTCACCTATCAGCCGCAGATCAATATTGAAACCGGCGGCATCATTGGGCTTGAAGCGCTGGTCCGCTGGCAGCACCCGGAACGAGGCCTGGTCATGCCCGACACATTTATTCGGATTGCTGAAAATAGTGGTCTGATTATTTCGCTGGGCGAATGGGTGTTGAAAACAGCGTGCCGTCAGATGAAAGAGTGGCAGGACTGTGGACTCCGCGTGGTGCCTGTTGCTGTGAATGTTTCCGCTCTGCAGTTTCGCCAGAATGGGTTCCGTGATCTCATCAGGCAGGTATTGGCGGACACAGGACTTGCCCCCGAATTGCTTGAGCTGGAACTAACAGAGAGCCTCCTCTTATCCAATGCGGATGTCATGTTCGAGGTCCTTCAGAACTTGAAGGATATGGGCTTGAAGCTGGTTATTGATGATTTCGGCACGGGCTATTCGAGCCTCAGTTATTTGAGACAATTTCCGGTCTCAAAACTCAAAATCGACCGTTCGTTCATTCGCGATATCACCGTGAACCCCGACGACGCAGCGATAACGACGGCCATTATCAGTTTGTCGAAAGGCCTGAACCTTAAGGTTATTGCCGAGGGAGTCGAAACTGAGGATCACTTGTCGTTCCTGAGGAAGCATCAATGCGATGAATACCAGGGCTACTTCTTTAGCCGCCCCTTGAAAGCAGAAGACATCGCATGCCTGCTCGATCGATCCTGGATACAGCGGCAGGACCAGGAGATGACTACTGCGACGAAGTAGAGCTAAAGTGCAGATTCTTTACCGGACCTGGAGACATTGCGTCGCTTCCCTGCGAAACTCAGCCTTTTTGTTGCGCGTGTCCGTTTGGCCGGCATGCACATCAAACTGCGCAAACGCTGATCTGATCGGGACCTAATAGATCCCAAGATCCAAGATCAGCGTAGTTCTTGAATTGCCGTCCTAGGCTCCAGGATTGAGAGCTTGCGGCTGGTTCGTTGCCAGGCCGACAACCGCCCATCTGGAGACTGTTAGTCAGTTACCACTCGTGCACTACCCAGCACGCCTCCGGCGCGGTAGCCGTGCTGGGTGCCGCGCCAGTCTTGGTTGCGCCAATTCATCCTACTGGGCGGCAGAATTGATTCCAGCCAGAATCTTGCAGCTGATACATGCAGCAGTACAAGAGTCTGGATAACGGCAATATTTTCTGCTCGTTACTGATTCTCTCCAGGATAAGTACCCGAATGTCGGCATGGGGCCTCAAATCGGTGTATTCCATGTCGCTAGTTGCCAGGTACAGCCTGTTTGCCTTTGGGTGACGGTTTGACGATTTGTGCAGAAAAGCGCCCAGAGGCGAGTGGCTCGCCTCTGGGCATTCTGGACGAGGACTACTCCTCGTCCGCGCCGTCGGTCGGATCGTCGGCGGCTTCGACCTTCGAGAGGCGCCTCATGCTGGAAGCGTGGATCTCGGCGATGGTGTGCTTGAACGGCTTGCCCTCGACATCTTCCTCGACCGTCCGGTACTTGATCTTCCCCTCCAGGCTGACGAGCTGGCCCTTCTGGAGCGTCTTGGCGAAGTTGGCGAGATTGCCCCAGGCGTAGACGCGGT
>CAYQOQ010000150.1:0-11025 GCA_964419175.1 uncultured Occallatibacter sp.
AGAAGATGAAGGACCAGGCCATCGTCTGCAACATCGGCCACTTCGACAACGAAATTCAGGTGGACCCGCTCAACACCGAACCCGGCGTCACCAAGCTCAACATCAAGCCGCAGGTGGACTTCTACAAGTTCCCCGACGGCCATGGAATTTTCATCCTCGCCGAAGGCCGCCTCGTCAACCTCGGTTGCGCCACCGGACATCCGAGCTTCGTCATGAGCAACAGCTTCGCCAACCAGACCCTTGCGCAGCTCGATCTCTGGGCCAACAAGGACACCTACAAGGTCGGCGTCTACGTGCTGCCCAAGCGGCTCGACGAAGAAGTCGCCCGTCTGCACTTGGAAAAAATCGGCGTCAAGCTCACCACCCTCACGCCCAAGCAGGCCGACTATCTCGGCGTCCCCGTGGACGGCCCCTACAAGGCAGACAACTACCGCTACTAAGCCACACCATTCGCAACAGCCGGGGCCGCGCAAGCGGCCCCGCTTTTCAGGTTTCTCTTCGGGTGCACGTGTATGTCATCGCCGCTGAGTTTTTCCTTCGAACTGTTTCCCCCACGCACGCCAGAAGGCGTGGCCAAGCTGCCGGCTGTCATCGCGCAGCTCGCCGCGGTTCGCCCAAATTATTTCTCCGTGACCTATGGCGCAGGCGGCTCCGAGCAGGAAGGCACCTATCAGACGATGGTTGCGGTGCTCGAGCACTCGGGCGTTGAAGTCGCGCCGCACCTCACCTGCGTCGGCTCCACCCGCGCCCATATCGCCGCCCTGCTTGATCGCTACCGCGAGATGGGCGTCAAGCGCATCGTCGCCCTGCGCGGCGATCTGCCCGCCACGGCCATGAGCCCATCCGCCCCCGGCGACTTCCACTACGCCAACGAACTCGTCAGCTTCATCCGCCAAACCCACGGCGATCATTTCCACATCGAGGTAGCCGCCTACCCCGAGATGCATCCGCAAGCGAACCGCCCCAGCGAGGACTTCGAGCATTTCCGTCGCAAGGTCGAGGCCGGCGCGGACGCCGCTCTCACGCAACTTTTCTTTAACGCCGACGCGTACTTCGACTTCATGGAGCGCTGCGCCAAGGCGAACATCGCCATCCCCGTCACGCCCGGCATCATGCCCATCACCGGCTTCGCCAACACGGTCCGCTTCTGCGCCGGCTGCGGCGCCGACCTGCCGCGCTGGGTACGCCTGCGCCTCGAAGAGCTCGAACACAACAAGCCCGCCCTGATCGATTTCGGCGCCGAGGTCATCACCCGTCTCTGCCAGACTCTTCTGCGCGGTGGAGCGCCTGGCCTCCACTTCTACACCATCAACCAGGCCGCTCCCACGCTGCGCCTCTGGAAGAATCTCGCGCTGCCCGTCCCCGCCTAGGTCTTCATTCGCGAATCGAAGTTTCCGGAGGGAGCAGGGGGCTTCAGCCCCCTGAACGAGTGCGAAGTTGTTGGGCCTTCAGGCCCGGGCCTTACCGCACATCAGAACGCGAAGGAAATACAACACCACCAACAGGCCTGAACGCATCTACTCTGTAGTACTCTGTACCTCTCTTTACCCCTCTGCATTGCCCCGCAAAAAAAACCAACGCAGGAGAAAGCGCACATGATGATTGATTTAGTTGCCAGGATTTCCACTTACACGGATATAATCACGTTCGTTGTCGGCCTGCCGGCGATCCTTGGCGCCTACTATCAATCGTTCAAGGCGCGCCAGGAAGCCCGGCGCGAGCGCGAAGGAAGGCTGCACAGCCAGGACTGTCTGGAGTTTGTGGCTCTCGATGGAGACTGCATTAACCTGGTGCCGCTGGAAACGCTGCATTCGCTGCCCAGGGCTGGCGATGTAATCCTCCTGCCAGGCAACGGAGTCGGCGGACAAGAGACCTATCTTCCCGGCTCCTACTTGGTCGAGTCGGTCGAGCACTACTACTCGCAGATCGAGTACAAGGGCAGTCACCCACAGGAAGCGCGGCTCACCAAGGCCGTCGCCAAGGTGACCTCGCTGAATCCCGTATTGCCGGCTTTCTGAGAGCTGATGCCTTGTCGTGCGCGCGCACTTTGGCCTGCCAGTCTCTTTTCATTTGCTTTTGCGATTGGCCATTCGGTGATAGAGCGCCCAGGCCGCGTTGTGCAGCAGGCGGGTTTGCTCGGCCTTCAGCGCCTGGTAAGAGCGCTCAACGTAAGCGTCAAACTCCGGCGGCCAGCCGATCATCGAGCGGCGCTCAGTGAAATCGCCCTCGGCCCACTTGGCCAGCAGCGCCTTGTAGCCCACCACGTGCGTTACAAAGTCGAGCAGGCACTGGGGCATCTGCTCCTCCACAATCAGGTGGGCATTCTCGATGATGATCTTCTCGCGTACATCGTTCAACGGCATGAAGATCGTGGTCACCCAAAGCATCCACTCTTTCAAGTCCTCATCGCGGATTGGATGGCACTGCGTCTTGCTCTGCTTCTTCAGCAGCGATTGGTAGGCAATGTTGCCCGCCACCGTGGCCACGTAGAGCGGCCCGTAGAACTGGTTAATGCGCCGGTCAACCAGGTGCAAGCGGTCGCTACGCCGCGCCATCACACGAGTAAACCAGAACGTCACCAGGTAACCGGCGAACGCAAGAACAATCGTCAGTACGGCCGCGTTTTGCAGGGAACCGGGAAGGATGATCGAAGAAGGGTCCATGGCTTGCCTTGCCCAGCAGTATACCCGGCCCGGTGCCTGCCGCACTGTGATGGAGAGATTCGGGAAAGCGCGCGGTTCCGATTTGTTACCAGGCTATGGCAGAACCAGAGTTGGGGTATCCCGAAAGCAGTGCATCCAAGTCGACGCGACCATCAGGAAGCGGCGACCTCGCATTCACTCAGCAGGACACAGGGACTCTGGTTCTGCTCTAGGCTGTATCGACATATAGAAAGAATGGAAGCACTCGATAAATAATCCAGATGTCATCCTGAGCGAACGGGGCCCCAGGCGTTCTTCAGCCTGGGGATGGTGAGTCGAAGGACCTGCTGTTGCTTTTCTCCCACCAGCTTTACCAACTCATTTGGGGCCGCAATTCTGGGCGCTCTGCTCTTCCCGTATAGGCCGATACAGGCTGGGTTGACGGGAATCGGGGCCCTAATTCACGTCGTTGCCGATGTAGACATCCACCGGCGGGTCCGAGGTCAACTGCGCGTTGACCAGCAGCACCGTGCGCACTTCGCCCCCCGTCAGAGCGATGGGCGTCGAAGTGTACTTGGGCGTAATCGTGCCGGTCGGCGTAATCACCATCGTGACGGTCTGCGAGGTAAAGCTGATATAGCTTGCCGTCGTGCCAACAGGCAGCGCCGTCACAAGCGGGATGGACTTCGCCAGTGTACTGTCGGCGGGGATCATGTACACATCCACCGCGCCGGTCTTGGTTGCCTGGTTGAGGAACCGGAAGGCGGAGTGCCCCCCCGCCGCCGCAACCTGCTGATCCTCAAGCACGGTGACCGCATAGCCGCTGGCAGCCGTGCTGTCGTCGGTAAGGAAAACCGAGTGCTGATGGCCGGCCAGCAGCGTCCCGCTTGTGCTCAGCAGCGCCGTGGTGCTGGTGGCGCCCGTCACCTTGATGGCGGCCGCGGTGTTGGCCGTCAGGGTGCCGTACGGAGTAATGGTCCCCTGGCCAATGTTGCCGGCTAACTGGGAGCCCTCCACATATACATTGATCGCCGGGGCTGCGTACGAAGCGTCGATCACGCGCACCAGCGTGGGCTGCGTGTAGGTGGCCACGTTGGTGCAGCCGGAAAGCGAAATCGCCAGCGCCAGCGAAAGCAGGGCCACCACGGCCAACCCGGATAAGCTCAACTGCCGAGCTTTCTTCAGCCGTCGGTTTTCGTCCATCGTCATGGCGCGCATCTTTGAGAAGGTCACAGGCCCCCAACCCATACTATAGCGAAGCAATGAAATGAGTTTACGACTTTTTCTCCAGGCGGGACGAGCGCCCTGGCACTGCGGCATCCTCTGCCCAGCGCTCAGTTGCGCAATCCCCCGTGGAAGCGTCCGAATCCGCGAGCAGAAATCAGCGACATGATCAGCATGCCCGACCCCAGCGTAAGCACGTGGCCCCAGTTCCGCGGATCGAAGCTGCCCACGCGGACAATGAGCAGGTAGGCCACTGCGAGATTGAAGAATCCCCACAGCACATTCACACGTGAAGAGGACAGGCCTTCCCCTGGCGGTTTCGCAAACGGGCTCTGAAACGGCCGCCCCGAAATTCCGTTGCCGAGATGGGGTAGCGTGTTGGCGAGAAACGCACCGCCGAAGAAGTAAGCCAGATAGTAATACCAGTGCATGATTGCTCCATTTCGATTGCCGAGCGGGATTCGAACAGGACTTCAGCCCGCCCCCAGATAAATAAACCGCACCAGAAAAAGCACCGCCAGCAGATACAGCAGCCAATCTTTCCTGCGGAACTTCCCAGTAACCAGATGCAGCACCGCCCACGCAATAATGCCGAAGCCCAGTCCATTCGCAATCGAGAAGGTAAAAGGAATCAGCACCAGCGTGAGAAAACTGGGAACCGCCACCAGCGGCTCTTTCCAGCGAATCTCGGAAATGGTGGCCAGCATCAGCGACCCCACCAGGATCAGCGCCGGAGCCGTCGCCGCCGCGGGCACAAAGCCCACAAACGGCGCCGCGACAATCGCTCCCAGAAAAAGTAGCCCCGTCACAATTGCCGTGATGCCGCTGCGACCGCCCGCCATCACACCGGCAGTCGACTCCACATAGCTGGTCACCGTCGATGTTCCGGTCAGCGAGCCAAAGATGGTCGCGGTCGCATCCGTCATCAGAATGCGATTCAGCCGTGGAATCGAGTGGTCCGCCGCAATCAGGCCGGCCCGCTTCGTCACCGCAACCAGCGTGCCCAAATTGTCGAACAGGTCCACAAAGAAAAAGACGAAGACAATCTCCAACAGACCCTTGTTGAGCGCGCCGCGAATATCGAGCTTCAGCGCCGTCTCCGTCAGCGCGGAGAAGCCTCCCTGCGCAGGCGTCCAGCGAAACAGATTTTGCGCCCACGCCACAGTCGGGCTCGCAGCCGCGCCGCTCAACGGAGTCCCGTAATGCAACACGGCAAACCCAAACACCCACGCCATCGCCGTCGTCGCCAGCACCCCGATCAGGATCGAGCCGCGCACCTTCTTGATCTCCAGCGCAACCATCAGCATAAGCCCGATCAGGGCCAGCGCCGTGGTCGGATTGCGCAGGTTCCCCAGCCCCACCAGCGTCTCCGGATCGGCAATCACCAGCCCTGCATTGCGGAACCCGATGAACGCGATAAAGAGTCCGATGCCGCTCGCCACCGCCGCGTACAGCTCATGCGGAATTGCGTGCAGAATCATCTGCCGGATGCCACCCGCTGTCAGCGCGAGAAAAATCACGCCCGACAGAAACACCGCGCCCAGTGCGGTCTGCCACGGTATGTGCATCTTCAGGCAGACCGTGTACGTGAAGTACGCATTCAGCCCCATGCCCGGAGCCAGCGCAATCGGATAGCGCGCCACAACCCCCATCAGGATGGACCCGAACGCCGCCGAAAGGCATGTCGCCGCCGTGGCTGCGGCCAGCGGAATCCCCGCGGCCGAAAGAATGGCCGGGTTCACCAGCACGATGTAAGCCATGGTCAGAAACGTCGTGACGCCGGCCAGAATTTCGGTGCGCCAGTTGGTTCCCAGGTGGGCAAACTCGAAGTAGGCTTCCAGTCGTTTGAACATAGGCGGGTACTGTTAGAAAACCACACGCACGCTCGAACGCAAAGTTATTTGTTTGCCGGTCCAAGCTTGCTACCATTAAGAATCCATGGATCGGACGCCTACAAGTCGCAATCTTCTCGTCTCGGTCCTACGGGCCGTGATCGAGGTCGCGTTCATCGTCTTTCTCTTTTATTCCAACCTGCTGATGGGAGAATTCTCCCGCGCCAATGGGCAGGCGAAGAGTATGGCCTTCGCTTTATACGACATATTTACAGCAACGAATTTCGTGATCGCGATGATCTCCGCGCTGATCGGCTACGTTGTCTTCGAATATCTTCGAAAAAAATTCTAGAAACAGCCGGACAGCCCCGCTCAGCCCAGCAGCCGCGCCGCGTCCTTCGCAAAATAAGTCACCGCAAAATCCGCCCCGGCGCGCCGTATCCCCATCAGCGATTCCAGAATGGCGCGATCGCGGTCCAGCCAGCCCTTTGCGAACGCAGCCTGCAGCATCGAGTACTCGCCCGACACCTGGTAAGCGCCCATCGGCACGTCCACCCGCTCCCGCGCCGCCCGCACCACGTCCAGGTAAGGCATGGCCGGCTTCATCAGGATCATGTCCGCGCCTTCCGCCAAATCCAGGTCGATCTCGCGCATCGCTTCGCGCAGGTTGGCGCCGTCCATCTGGTAGGTCTTGCGGTCGCCAAACTGTGGCGCGGAGTCGGCTGCCTCGCGGAACGGTCCGTAAAATGCCGACGCAAATTTCGACGCGTAGCTGAGGATCGGCGTCTGCGAGCAGCCCTCGCTATCCAGCGCGCGGCGTATCGCGGCAACGCGCCCGTCCATCATGTCGCTCGGCGCCACCACATCCGCGCCGGCCTTGGCCTGGCTCACAGCGGTGCGCGCCAGCAGCTCCAGCGTCGGATCGTTGTCCACCTCAAACCCATCGCGGCCTTCCACAATAACGCCGCAATGCCCGTGGCTGGTGTACTCGCACAGGCAGACATCGCCGATCAGCACCAACTTCTTCGATGCGGCCGAATGGCGCAGCGCGCGCAGCGCCTGCTGCACAATGCCGCCCTCTTCCCAAGCTCCCGTGCCCCGCTCGTCCTTGCTCGCCGGCAGGCCAAACAGCAGCAGCCCGCCCAGCCCCAGGCTCGCGGCCTCTTCGGCCTCGCGCACCGCCTCGTCGACGGAGAGATTAAAGACCCCAGGCATGGAGCCGATTTCGCGCCGCACCCCTTCTCCGGGGCAGATAAACAGTGGATAGATCAGGTCGCCGGGCTCAAGCACCGTCTCGCGCACCAGTGCCCGCATGGAGTCGCTGCGCCGCAGCCGGCGCATCCGCATTTGAGGGAAGCTCATGACATGAATTGTAGTCGAAAGCCGCTAAAAACAGCTTCCTGCTTTACAGCTGATCGTACAGCGTCGAATTGCGATAGCCGAGCAGCATCACCAGCGTCCAGATCCCCAGCGCGGTTCCGAACGGAAACTTGATCAGGCACAGAATCGCCGCCACAATCGCCACCAGCCGGCCCCACTGCGTGTGTTCCATCAGGCCCCATCCGGCGGCCAGGGCGAGGCCAGCCCGCAGCACCAGCATCACCCAGATCAGATGAACGAATGCCGGCCCCAGCCACATCGGGGGCATCGGACCATGCATCCATGGCCCCATCCCGCCAGACATGAACGCCTTGGCAAATGTGAGTCCCGCCAGACCCAGCACCAGCGAGAGTCCTGCATAGACAAACCAGAAAATGCTGAGAGCCTTCACCTTGCCCGCATAGCTTTCCACCTGGAACTGCAAGCCGGGAACAGGCGGAACTGCCGGCGCCAACGGCCGGCCGCACTTTGGGCAAAATGCCTGTCCGGGCTCCATCGCCTGACCACATCCGCTGCAAAACATAATGCCTCCTCCGCAAACACCTACCGAGCTTACTACGAATCTCCGCGCTCCCGAGTTCCAATGAACCTTCAGCTTCAACCCGCGTCATCTCGTATCAACCGCGGGTGCCCCAGGTCTGGATTTTCGGACCTGGGATCGCATGAACTCAAAGTACGAAATCATGCGGTCAGAGGACTAGAAGCCAAAAAGCTAGAAGCTAAAAGCTAGAAGCTGCTCTTCTAATAGTTGCCCTTCCTCTTCTCCCATCGCTCATCGTGCCGGTCGTCGTAGAAGACCATCGCCGTGATGCGCCCCTCGGCATCCCGTTGTGCAATGAAACGCGTAAGGCTGGAGCCCCACGGATAAAAAAGCTCTGTCGGCGACTCGGCCGCCAGCTCGGAGACTTGTCCGTAGCGGTCCTTGCCGTAAAGCCGTTCACCCTGCCAAAACACGGTCAGCGCGGCCACGCCATTCCCTTCAAAATACTCGCCTACCAGGTTTTCAATCTGCGCCTGCGAAAGCCGGATCGCCGGCGGGTGCGGCAGCACGACGAGTCGCTCGGCCTGAGCGCGCAGTTCCGGTTCCGGCGCCCCGCCGCGACCCTGCTTCACCGGCGTCTGGCTTTCAAGCCTGTGTTCCAGCAGCCAGCGCGGCAACTCCGGCTCGTTGTAGGCGCGGGTCCAGCAGTCGTGCTTCAAGCCCTGGTAAAGCCACAGCCGGATGCGGCCTCCGTTCGACTTGAACGCTTCGTACATCAACTGGCTTTGCCGCGTTGCAACCACCGGGTCGTCGGTTCCGTGGAAGAGCCACACCGGCGTGCGGCCCACCGCGCGCGCGTATTCACCGGGAAGCGAGCCAGCCTGTTTCCAGCGCTCCGGCGCATAACTCCAGAAGATGCCTCCGGCGGCAATCGCCACCGCGGCCCAGCGATGAGGACGAAGCCGCGCCAACTCCCACGCGCCGTATCCGCCCAACGAGAGCCCAGACAGATAAGTGCGGTTCGGGTCACCGTGAAGCTCCTCCGTCTCCCGGTCCAGCGCGGCCATGGCCAGTTCCATCGAACCCGCCTCAGTCCAGAAGTGGTTCTGCGGGCACTGCGGCATCACAATCAAAAACGGCCAGCGCTCGGGGTGGTCCCGCACCGCTTCCGGAAGCCCGATCTGCGTCTGCCACATGCCCTCCGAGCCCCGCTCGCCGCGCCCATGCAAAAACAGAATGATCGGCCACTGCTTGTGGTCGTTCCGCCGCCATTCCTCCGGCACATACACCTGAAAGCGATAAGTCGCGCCGTGCAACTGGATGCTGCGATTCAGAAACCCCGTCTCCTGCGCAGGCGCACGAATGCCCTTGGCCGCAGCCACGTGGACCGCGCCGAGCAACAAAGCCCCCATAACCGCGAGGCCGATCGCGAACAATCGTTGAGAACGGAGCATGACAGGGTCCAACCACCACTATATCCGGCATCGGACAGGATTCCGAGCCGCAACTTCCCCGGGTTCCCCGCCAGTAACCCAAACCAGTGCTCCATCTGCAACCTCCCCAGCCCGCATTTCCTTAGATGAATATCAAGATAGCTCCGGCATACTCGCCGATCAGCCCCTTGCTTTGTAACAGTCGTCCACCGGCGAAGCCGACCCGCGAAGGAATGAAAACTCCCCGTAGCATTTCACCCGCTGACTTGCTGACTTGCTTGTCTCCGCGTAGCGGAGGCTAACTTGCTGCCTTTGTTTCAACCGATCCGCTTGGACCCTGCAATACACTGCCCAACTGGAACCATGTTTTTTATCAGTTTCCCACCGGCTTCACCGACCCGCGGGGGATGAAACTGTGCCCCATCCATCGGACGTCTTTGTTTTTGTCCGATGGGTGGGAGTCCGTAGAACTGCATGACGACATCCCGTTTTGTTGAACTTGCATTTTTGTTCTTTGTCAGGGCACGACGGGGTACCCTCTGGGTCACGGGCCGAAAATGCCGCAAAACCAACGAGGGCTGGTAGGGGTGGGTTTCAACCCACCCATTTATCCCCTGCAAAATTTCTCCCCGCCCAAGAACCAAAATCAGCCCTTTTTCCGCAGCCTGTTTAGCCCCCGCTATCTCTTGTTCCAGCAATATGCGTCGATCCAGGGGCTATTGAGCACTGCATCATGGATGTCCAGTTCGCCGCGCCGGAGGCGCAGAGTTTGTTAGCCCCGCGCTTCAGCGTGGGGAAACGGAATTCCAGGAATTTACTCCGGAGTCCCGTAGGGACGGCGCAAGAACATTTCTTCTGCAGGAACCAATAAAGCTCACGCCATCAAAAAGAAGCTGGCTTGATATTCATCTTCCGCTGATTTGCAGCAACTTCCATGCCATTTCCTTGCGAGTTTCTTATGACTTGCATGAAAGAATTGAATTGCAATGCAACAACAGCTCATGACCACTCTCGAAGCCGGCGATACCCTGGACCACTACCGCCTTGACGCGACCGTCGCCCACAGCGGCATGTCGACGCTCTATCGCGCGACTGACCTGAACAACGGCCGGCAGGTGGCCCTCAAGGTTCCCCATGCGGAGATGGAATCCGACCCTATCCTACTCGAGCGCTTCAAGCGCGAGCAGCAGATTGGCCAGGAACTGGACCACCCCGGCATCGTCAAGACCTTTAACAGCGAACAGCGCAGCCGCCTCTACATGGTCATCGAATGGGTCGATGGCAAGCTGTTGCGCACCGTCCTCAACGATGAAACCTCGCCGGGCGACCACAGGCTCCCCATCGATCGCGCGGTCAAGATCACACTCGGCATCTGCGACGCGCTCGATTACATGCACAAGCGTGGCGTGGTGCATCGCGACCTGAAGCCAGAGAACGTCATGGTGGGCGACGGCGACAGCATCAAACTCATCGACTTCGGCATCGCCATGAAAGAAGACGCCCGCCGCCTCACCTTTGCCGGCCCCTCGCCCATGCTCGGCACGCCCGACTACATCTCCCCCGAGCAGGTCAAGGGCCAGCGCGGCGACCAGCGCAGCGACATCTACGCCATGGGCGCCATGCTCTACGAGATGCTCACCGGTCAGCCGCCCTTCACCGGCCCCAATCCCCTCGCCGTCATGAACGAGCGCGTCCTCGCCGATCCCAAACCCGCGCGCAAGCTCAACCCCGAAATCTCACCGCAGTTGCAGGAGATTCTCTATCGCGCCCTCGAACGCGATCCGCGCCACCGCTACGCCACAGCCGCTGAAATGTCCTGGGAACTCGAACACCAGGAGCAGGTAGGCGTCGAAGAAGGCACGCGCCGCCCGGCACTGCATCAGCGCCTGATGCCCGGCGGCCGCAAATTGCTGCTCTACGCCGGCCTCGCCCTGGTCCCGCTCCTCCTCTTCGCCCTCATGGTCATCCTTGCGCGGCGCTAGGAGTCTGTCGGGGATAGATTGATCCGCCCCCCCTCGGGGGCGGATTTTCCC
>CAYQOQ010000151.1:0-10884 GCA_964419175.1 uncultured Occallatibacter sp.
GCTTTCCCTGATAGACCTCGATGCGTCTGAGCAGGGTTGGCAGCTCTTTGGCATCGATGCGGGCATAGTTGATTTTCGGCGAGGATTTTAGAATGTCGCTGGGGCGAATCTCAGTGGCCGGGTTGCGTTTGGTATATCCGTGGGCGATGCCGTAGCGAAAAACCTGCCCCACCGTCTCCAGCGCTCGTTTGGCAATATCCCGCGCGCCGCGATCCTGAATCGTGTTGGCCATTGCCACTAATTCCGGCGCTTCGATCTCGGCAATCGGCCGCGCTCCGAGGCAGGGCAGAATATCGGACGCCATGCGTCGCCGGACCGTGTCCACATGGCGAGGGCTTTTCCCTTCCTGCCAATGCTCCAGCCACTGTGTGGTTATGCTCTGGAAGGAGTTCTCGACCGCGATTTTCTCTGCGGTCTTCTCGGCCTTCCGTTGCGCCATCGGGTCAACGCCAGTCGCCAGCAGCTTGCGGGCCTCGGCGTGGCGTTCCCTGGCCTGCGCCAGCGAAACATCAGGATACTTCCCCAACGACATCAGCTTCTCTTTGCCTTCAAAACGATAGGACCAGCGCCATAATTTCCCGCCAGTTGGCTTGACCCAGAGGTAAAGTCCGCCCCCATCGCCAAGGCTGTAGGCTTTTTCCGCCGCTTTGGACCGTTTGATCTCCGTATCTGTCAGTCCGGCCATGCCCGTTCCTCCCCGCTCAAGAAAAGTACACCCACTTCAAAAACAGAATACACCCAAAAATACACCCGCCAAAACACGGCTGCACCTGGATGCATCTGGACGCAGAAAGACGTAAAGCCTAGCATTTGCTAGGCTTTACGTCTTTCTATTGGATGTCTTGGGATGTTCTTGGAAGGGTTCCTGGCGGAGAGAGGGGGATTCGAACCCCCGATAGAGCTTTTGACCCTATAACGGTTTAGCAAACCGCCGCCTTCAGCCGCTCGGCCATCTCTCCGCTAAATAGAACCGCTTTGTGGTCGAACTTGAGGACATGATCCTCGCGCTCAGCGACTTCGGCTGCGTTTCAATTGCGCCGCGCTTTGCGAACGCGCGCATCTGCTGCAACAGCTTGCGGATCTACTGCTCACCTCATTGTATATGACTCTTGAGTGACTGCTACGCTGCTGTGCCAGAGAATTCTCGAAAACTGTCTCTGCACCGAATTGGAGGAGACAGCGGACGTTTTGGCGACGCATAGGCTCGGGAGTCTGGCAGGTTGCGAAGAGCGTTTTTCTCGTGTTTTTCGTGCGCTGGAAGGCGATGAGGCCAATATTTCAGGCCAAAATCGCGCGAATCCCGCAAGGCTCTGAAATTGACGCGTGCTAGTAAGTGTATTAATTTCTTTTAGTTGTGGTTTTGACTGTCTGATTCTTACAGCCGTACAGCGCCAGTACTTACATCGTTTTTCGGTTGTAAGGTATTTGTTTTTAATTAGTTATTCTGGCTCTCACAGTTTCACGGGAAAACAGGAAATTTTTATTTGGTCTGGTACGGACCGGAAAGACGGCTGGCACGGCGGCAGAGATTGGAAGGGAGCTCATCTCCTGATTCTGCTCCGGCGGGCGGTAATTATCTGCAAACGCGAAGACTGCTTTTCGTCGCGGGGTTGTTTGCGAGTCTTCCTCGCAGCCCGCCTGAGGCGCAGGCCTGGTGCCTGCCGTTGCATTTTCCACTTTCTGCAACCAGTTCATGTTGTTAGATTCATTTGTAATGTCCCAAACTCTAAAATCGGCGCAGGGAAAGTTGCGCCTTGTGCCGCTGATTGCCGCCACCTACTTTATGGTTTCCGGCGGCCCCTATGGAATCGAGGACATTCTGGGCGGTGCCGGCTACGGCTGGGCTATCGCAATTCTTCTTGTGCTGCCCATTCTCTGGAGCCTGCCCACCGCGCTGATGATCGGTGAACTGGCCAGTGCTATTCCCGCCGAGGGCGGATTCTACGTTTGGGTGCGCCGCGCGCTGGGCCCGTTCTGGGGCTTCCAGGAAAGCTGGCTCTCGCTTTCCGCCAGCATCTTCGACATGGCCCTCTATCCGGCTATCTTTGTTCTCTATCTCGGCAAGTTCTCGCCTGTACTCACTGCCGGATGGAAGGGTTACGTCTGGTCACTTGCGGTTGTCGCCGTTTGCGGCTTGTGGAACCTTCGCGGTGCGCCGGCCGTGGGCGAGGGCTCCGTCTGGCTATTCGCGCTCCTCTTGTCGCCTTTCGTCATCTTTACTGCCCTGGGCTTTTGGCGTGGCCTACAACTCCATCCCGCGGTGCAATGGAGCAACTCGACCCCGCTGCACGCAACGGGATTCGGCGCTGGCTCCGCCTTTTCCACGGCAGTTCTGGTAGCTATGTGGAATTACATGGGTTGGGACAACGCCTCCACCGTGGCGCAAGAGGTCGAGAACCCGCAGCGCAACTATCCGCGCGCCATGGTCGCGGCCACCGCGCTTACGGCCATCACCTACATTCTGCCGCTGACGGCAATGGCGCTCTCGGGCCTCTCCGCCACCAGTTTCTCCACCGGCGACTGGGCCCATGCGGCCCGCGCGCTTGGTGGACCCGGGTTCGCCGGAACCGCCCTGGGCTTGGCCGTCATCGCTGGCGGCTGCCTTACCGGCGTCGGCATGTTTAACGCGCTGTCAATGAGCTATACGCGCCTGCCCATGGCCATGGCCGAGGACGGCATGTTGCCCCGCGTGCTTGCCTTGCGCAACCGCCGCAGCGTGCCATGGGTGAGTGTGCTCTTTTGCGGTTTCGCCTGGGCACTGGCGCTCAAGCTCCCCTTCGAGCGCCTGGTCTCCATCGACCTGATTCTCTATGGCTCAAGCCTGCTGCTGGAGTTTCTGGCTCTCGCCGTTCTCCGCATCCGCGAGCCGCAACTCGAGCGCCCGTTCAAAGCCGGTAACCTTGCTTTTGTCTGCCTGCTGGGCATTGGCCCCGCGGTGCTGATCGCCTACGCGCTGTATGCCGCGCACGGCGAAAAGATCATCGGCGACACCTCGGCTGCACTTGTCGCATCCGCAGTGGGCCTGCTCGGCCCACTGCTCTACGGTCTCATGCTGGGTGCCCGAAGGCTCCTTCGCCGCGATCACAAGCGCGAAGTTTCTGCCTGCCTGTAGCCGCCGCTTATACCGCGGACTTCTTCTTTGTCCCAGCTTGTTTCTTTTTGCCTTCCTCAAATTGTTTGGCGGCAATCACGACGCGATCGCGGGCATAGGCGGCGTCGTGCCAGCCTTTTATCTCCACACGCTTGCCTTCCAGATCCTTGTAGATCGAGAAGAAGTGCGTGATCTCCTTCAGCATGTGCGGATAAATATCGGTGTAGTTCCATATGCTGTCGAAGCGCGGGTTGTTTTTTCCTACCGCCAGCACCTTCTCGTCCAGAACGCCCTGGTCCAGCATCTCCAGCAGTCCAATCGGCCGCACTTCCTGCACGCAGCCAGGGAAGCTCGGTCCCGGCACCAGCACCAGCACGTCCAGCGGGTCGCCGTCGTCGCTCAGCGTCGATGGAATAAAGCCGTAGTCACCGGGGTAGTGCACCGGAGAATGCAGGTTGCGGTCCAGCTTGAATACGTGCAACTGCTTGTCGTATTCGTATTTTTGAGTCCCATCCTTGGGAATTTCGACCACCGTGCGAAAGACTTCGGGGAATCGGTCGCCGATGGGCAGTTCCAGATAGTTAACCATCACGCTTTACTTCTCCTTCAGGGTTGGGGAGGTAGGGTCCGGGTTCAGCATAGAACCGGAATTCAGACAAAAAAGTGCAACGCATCGGCGGCGAGCTGCTCGGCAGTAGGGGACAAGCCGCCAGAACTAATATAATCACGGAAATGAAGGCACATGTCTACGTCACGTTGAAGACATCGGTCCTGGACCCCCAGGGCCAAACCATCCAGAACGCGCTGCACAAGATCGGTTTCGCAGAGGTGACCGCGGTCCGCCAGGGCAAGTATTTCGCGCTTTCCCTCGCCGATGGACTCGCCGCCGACGCCGCCCGAGCCTTGGTCGAGCGCATCGCCCGCGAAGTCCTCACGAATCCGGTTATTGAAGAATTTACGTACCGCATAGAGGAATAGCCGCCGCATCGAAACCGGCTCAGCCACGCGTGGGTGCTTCTTGTGTCTGTCACCTGGCATCCGCGTTTTTCACCGACCCGCTGTTCCTCTCAATCCAGAAACTGCAACACCGCCGCCAGAAACGTCTTCGGCTTTTCGATGGAAGCCGTATGTCCGCACCCCGGCACAATCACCAGCTTTGCCCCCCGCACTCCCCGCCGCAAATCCGCGCCCTTCCTCCAGCGGCAGCAACTGGCCGTTCCCGCCCCGCGCCCGACCGGTAATATCGAGCGCAAATAATTCGTTTGCATGGCGTCTGATTCCGAAGTAGACGGACGTATAATCCGAATTGGACGACGCTTTAATCCGGATTGGACGGGCGTATAATCCGGATTGGACGGAGGTAATTTCCGAGATGGACGACTCCCACAATGCGATTTATCCCCGCTTTGCCTCCGCGCGCATCGCTATCGCGCTCGGGGATACGCCGGTTGTTCTGGTCACCGGGCCCCGTCAGTGCGGCAAGACTACACTGGTTCACGATCTGGTCGCAGGCAAGCGCGTCTTCCTCACCATGGACGACGACACTGCTTTGGCAGCGGCGCGCAGCAATCCGGCCGGGCTGCTGCGCGGTTTCGACAAGTCCACGATCGGCGAAATTCAGCGAGCCCCCGATCTTCTCCGGGCCATCAAAAAGTCTGTCGACGAAGACCGCCGCGCCGGCCGGTTTCTCTTGACGGGATCGGCCAATCTGCTCACCGTGCCTCAGGTTTCCGAGAGCCTGGCCGGCCGCATGGAGATCGTCAATCTGCTCCCTCTCGCGCAAGCCGAAATTCACGGACGCAAGCCGGCGTTTCTCAAAACCGCATTCAAGGGCAGGCTTGGCAAGCCTGGCGAAATCCTGACCGGCAAAGATCTGGTGGAAGCCGTATTGACGGGCGGCTACCCCGAAATGTTGCGGCGCAAAAAACCGGAAAGGCGCCAGGCATGGGCGCGCGACTACATCCGGGCCATCGTGCAAAGGGACGTGCGCGACATAGCCGAGGTAGAAAAGCTGGACCGCATGCCGCGCCTTGTCCAGGTTCTCGCCCAATACTCCGGACAGCTCAGCAACTTCACGCAGATCGGCGGGCAGGTTGGCTTTGACGACAAAACCACCAGAAAATATATCGCCATCCTCGAACAGTTGTTTCTCGTCCGCCGGCTGGAACCGTGGTTTCGCAATCAGCTGAAGCGCCTGATCAAAACGCCGAAACTCCACTTCCTCGACTCGGGCCTTCTGGCCACGCTGCTCGGAGTCACCGCCGAGCGAGTGCAAAAAGACCGCACCATTTTTGGCCGGCTGCTGGAAACATTTGTCTTCGCGGAGGTGCTGAAACAGATCTCCTGGATGGAGGACGCGTGCACTGTCTCTCACTATCGGGACAAGGATCAGGATGAGGTCGATATTGTTGTTGAAGATGCCGCCGGCGCTTTGGTCGGCATCGAGGTCAAAGCCGGCGCCACGGTCACGAGCGCCGATTTCAAGGGGCTTCGCAAACTCGCCGCCGCCGTCGGCAACGACTTCAAATTGGGCGTCGTTCTGTACGACGGCGAGATGGCCCTCCCCTTCGGCAAACGTCTTTTTGCCGCGCCGGTGTCGTGCCTGTGGACATGACCTGCCGAGCGCAATCGCTGCCCGTCCCACCAACTTCAACCGGCTAGAATTGAAATACGGCGCGCCCTCCATCGATCGCCGCCAGCCCCAATCACGCGAGAGCAACGAGGAATAAAAACACATGAGCACAGCCACGGCGTTACCCCGTACGCACGAAGACAAACTCAATCAGTTAGCTGAAGTCGCAGTTCGCGTCGGCCTCGGTCTCCAGACCGGCCAGGAACTGCTGATGACCGCCTCGCTCGATGCCTTGCCGCTTGCCCGCCGCATCACCGAGCAGGCTTATCGCGCCGGCGCTTCGCTCGTCACTACCCTTTACACCGACGACGAAGCCGCTCTCATGCGCTACCATTTCGCTCCAGACGCGAGCTTCGACCGCGCCGCCACCTGGCTCTACGACGGCATGGGCGCCGCCTTCAAAAGTGGAACCGCGCGCTTGGCCATCGCCGGCGGAAACCCAGCCCTGCTCTCCAATGAAGATCCCTCCAAGGTCAGCCGCGCCAATCGCGCCGTCTCGCAGGCCTATCGTCCTGCCCTCGAACTCATTACCCGCCACGCCATCAACTGGACCATCGTCGCCAGCGCCACCCCCGCCTGGGCAGCGTCCGTCTTTCCCAACGACGCGCCCGATGTCGCCCTCGCCAAACTCTGGGACGCGATCTTCGAGACCACGCGCATCAACGGCCCCGATCCCGTTGCCGCCTGGAAGGCCCACGACGCCACTCTGCAATCCCGCGCCGCGCGCCTCAATGAAAAGCGCTACGCTGCGCTGCAATATCGCGGCCCAGGAACCGACTTCCGTCTCGGCCTCGCCGACGATCATCTCTGGCTCGGCGGCGGCACCACAGCCGGAAATGGCCTCTACTGCATTCCCAACATGCCCACTGAAGAAGTCTTCACCACGCCCCACAAAGATCGCGCCGAAGGCACCGTCACCGCCACCAAGCCGCTCTCGCATCAGGGAACCATGATTGAAGGCATCCAGGTCCGCTTTGAAAAAGGCCGCATCGTTGATGCCCGCGCCACCCGCGGCCAGGAAGTGCTCCAGCGGCTCATCGACACCGACGAAGGCGCGCGTCACCTCGGCGAAGTCGCTCTCGTCCCGCACTCCTCGCCCATCGCCGCCAGCGGCATGTTGTTCTTCAACACGCTCTTCGACGAGAACGCTGCCTCGCACATCGCGCTCGGCCAGGCTTACTCTTCCTGCGTGCGCGAAGGAGACAAACTTACCCCCGAGCAGCTCGCCGCCAAGGGCGCCAACGACAGCCTTATCCACGTCGACTGGATGATCGGCTCAGGAAGTCTCGACATCGACGGTATCACCGCGACCGGCGCCGTCGAGCCGCTCATGCGCCAGGGCGAATGGGCCTAGACAGCCAGCCTCTCGTTCCCAACCGCGGCCCGCGTGCGGATAAACCATCACCGCGAGCCGCAGGGAAGGGAAGCACCGCTCTACTTCTTGAAGACACTCACTAGGTTGGGTCCGGCTTCACTGTCTTCAATCACTGCGACGGTCGTGATTTCAAGCAGATCTGCCCACTTTGCGGCCCCAAGATGGAGAGCCGCTGCACTGTTGGATTCGTAAAGGCTGAAGCCGCCGCTACAGTCCGCATTGTGCCAGCGGCCCAGTAGTTTGACGCCCTCCGACTCTTGTCCTCCACCAGCAAGGAATTGCTCTGCTGCGCTTCGCACGGACCCTGGCAAAAGGGCCCAAGTCGACATGAATTTCATTGCTTTCGTCCTCCATGTTGAATTTTGTTGTTGGGAAGTTGCTCGGGCTCAGCGAGAGCACCGATTTACGAAGGCTCTACATCTGGCCAGAAATTTGCAGGGCGCGGGTGCCCCACCTGGGCGCCCTCTGGGCAGCGCGTTTTTGTTTTTGCGCCCAGGGTAGGACCGCAGCACTCCGGCCTACTTGAAAACGCCGTTCCCTTTCCCCAGTTCGTCGCGATGTCCGTTGTCATCCACGAAGGAGCTGAAGGCATCAATTGAAAGCGGATGGGCTTTCCCTGAAGCCCTGATCGTCGCCTGCACCGTATCCAGGCCTTCCGGCGTCGGCGTCACGTACACGATCACAAACGTGCCTGGCGCTTCGGTGTGAATGGCCAAGGTGTCGATTTCGTATTCCACAATGGTGCCGTCGGCCAGCAGCTTTTCTAGCGACGGCACAACCATGTGCTTGGCCAGCGACTCGATCGCATCGTCGGGCGCGTCGGCCTTCAGCTTGTAAGCTGATACATGAACATAGCCGCCCTTGTAGGCCCCCGGCTTCCAGTTGTAATAGTGGCTGATGTACACGTTGTCCCAGTGCTTCGTCGCGCTTTCCAGAACAGAAGAAGCAGAGTTGCTGGAAGCTGCGAGCTGGTCCAGAACCTTCACCAGCCCGGCCATCGACGTAGCCGACCACCAGTCGTCGTGCGTCCATCCGTCGGATGTATGCACCAGATTGATATCGTCGCCATAGCCCACAATGGTGCCATCGGCCAGTGCCTTTTCCAGAATCGCCTTGTCGGCCGAATTCGCCGCTTCCACCTCTGCCCAATGCGCTCGCGGAATCTGCCAATTGGCGACATACGAAAACATCGGCGGTTTTGCTTTCACCTCATCTGTCTGTGCGCCCAGCGGAACCGCACACAGCGTAGCAACCAAGAGCCCACACAACCCCGTGAAGACACACCACAATCTCTTGTTCATCTTCTTCCTCCTGTTGTGATTTGGTCAGCCGTGCTTGGGGAAGTTAGCTAACCAAGCGCAGTGTACAGGAGCAACTGGGAAAGTGAGCGTAAATTTTTGGGGCCAGCCGCGGTTGTTGGTACAACAACAAGCAGTCAAAGACCTAGAGACAGGCCGCTGGTCCCTATGTCCCTGTTTTTTTCTACTGGCCGGCGTCGCCTAGTTTGTACATGTACTTGATGGCGGATTTGTAGACGAGGGTCTTGGTGCGGCCGAGAACCTTGAGGGTGTTTCGGTCGTACCACTCGATGCGGCCTTCGACCTGTTCGCCGTCTTCGAGGACGATGACCATGGGGGTTTGCGAATGGATCTGCTTTTGCAGGTAGAAGAGCTCGGCATGGCGCAGGGGAGCGTCCAGTTCCGCCATCTGTGCGGGGAAGCGGAAGGGCGCGGGCGCGGGCGAGTTGCGCCGGTTGCGGAGTTGGCGGCGGGCAGGCTCGGCGCCGCCTTGGCTGCCAGCAGTGGGCACACTCGGTGAAATGCTCATGGGAGCACATCCTTCCTCGGGCAAAAAGCGGAACGGGTGGTTGTCTTCAGTCTTAAAAAATCAGGAACGGACCTATGGGAATCCGAGACAACTAGGCTGCATTGAGCGGTGCTTCTCTCTTGCTCAAATGAGGAAACTCGATCAGACTGCTCGGATGCCTTGAATACAAGAATGCACTGACAAGAGTTTTCTGTCGAGTGCCTATGCTCGCGGACATCGCCCTGTCACACCCGTTCCAGGCTGACGGCCATGGCGTCGAGGGAGAGGGAGCGGAGCAGGTTGCGGCGCATTCCTTGCTCAACCTGGACGAGGGCGCGGGCGGCTCCATCGATCCAGTCGACGGTGAGGCCCTGGGCCAGGCGCTCCAGATCGGCGGTCAGATCGAGGTTACGGATCAGGCCTGGCGTGCCGGCTACCACCAGCAGCAGGTCCTCAACAAGGCTGCTGAGAGCGCGCAACAGGTTGATGGTTCTTTCCTGGCCGTCGGCGCCGGCGCGGTAGGTTTCCGTGGCGTGGAAGAGTTGGCTATAGTCAGGATCGCGGAGGGCGGTGCGAAGCAGGGTGAGGGCGTCCTGGCGGCTGGCGAGGTAGACGGCGAGGTCGATGGTGAGGGCGCGGCCTACGGCGCCTTCGGCCAGACGGGCAGCCAGGGCGCGGTCGTTGGTCTTGAGTTCGGGGCGGCGCTGTGCGAGCAGGGCCTCGAGATCGGCAATGGGAATCGCGCCCAAGCGATGAACGACGGCGCGGGAGCGGATGGTGGGAAGCAGCTCCTGGGGGTTTTCGGTGAGGAGGATGAGCGAGGTGTGGTTGGGCGGCTCCTCGAGGACTTTGAGCAGGCTGTTGGCCGCCTCTTTCATAAACGCGGACGAGGTGAAGATGGAAAAAGAGCGCTTGGACTCGACCGGCGGGCGATAGTAGGCGACGTGAATGACCTGGCGGACCTGGCCGAGCTTGATGAGCAGTTGCGGCGGGTCGGGCGGGACGACGAGCACGTCAGGGTGCGTCTGGATGAGGATGCGAGTTTCTTTTTTGTCGGTCTCTTTGAGGTCGTCGCGGGCGTTGACGGCGGCATCGACCAACTCGTCGAGATTGGCGGACTCGGCGATGCGGGTGCAGTTACGGCAGTGACCGCAGAAGTCGGGCAGGCCGTTGGACTCGGTGGGTTCAAGGCAGTTGACGGCCTGGGCGAGCATCAGCGAAAGCGTGTATTTGCCCGCGCCGCGCGGGCCGGCCAGGATGAGCGAATGCGGGAACCGCCCGGCGCGGATCGCCTCGCGCAGGTGGGTGACGGTCGCCGTGTTGCCGAGAAAGTCCTGGAAGCCCATGGAATGAGTTTATGGCATTTTGCGGAAGGCTAGCTTTCCGCTTTCAGCTCTCAGCTTTCAGTTTCTTCTACTTTCAGGGGGTTTGGGGGCGATGAGGCTCAGTTTTTGGGCATAAATCCCGCAAAATCCGTTGTTGGCGAAGGGGCTTTCTTTTCATGCAAGTCTTTTTGTTTGTTGATGTTATTGGCTTAGAGCGGGTAACGCCAGGTGGCTGGATGGTAACGGAATCTATGCGTGTAAGTGGTTTATTTTCTGTTGATTGGTTGGAATTCCACAGTTTCACGGAAAAAGGGGGGGAGGGGGAAGAGCAGGGATTAGGGACTAGGGACTGCCGTGTGCAGAGCCGGATCGGGTTGGTTTTGGAGTGCCATGGGACTATTGTGCGCCGATGGAGGGTAATTGTCGGCAGGACGGGAGCGGAGTTAGCGGCGGTTTCGATTCTGCTCTAATAAGAAACAAAAATGCAGGTTGAACAAAACAAAGAGTCCTTCCTGGATTTCTGCGGACTCCCACCCATCGGACAAAAACAGAGACGTCCGATGGATGGGGCACAATTTCATCGATCACGGGTCGGAAACGCCGGTGGAGGACTAGAAAGAAACAAAAATGCAAGTTCAACAAAACGCGATGTCGT
>CAYQOQ010000152.1:0-10801 GCA_964419175.1 uncultured Occallatibacter sp.
TGGATGAACCTGCGCAACACCTACCTCCAACAGTACCTAGTGAATTTTTTGTCGCGGAGCGGAATGATTCCCTCCTATAGCTTTCCAGTGCATAGCCTGAGCCTCGAGGTGGTGACGGAGACAAAAACTCAGCCAAGCGAATTCAGCGATGCGGACATCGTTTTAACGCGGGATGCTTCGCTGGGCCTTAGCGAATATGCTCCGGGAGCCGAGGTGGTGGCAAACGGCCGAATCTGGACCAGCCGTGGATTAATGCGCGCACCACGCCAGTTCATGCCCCGTGAGTGGTATGTCGCATGCCCGGCATGTCATCACGTCGATATCGACATCAGCAGAGACGGACTGCCGAGCGCTTGCAGCAACTGCGGCTGCACCCAGAAGCGCCTGCCGCGCCAGTACGTCTCGCCGCATGGTTTTGTCACTTCGTATGAAGAGCGAACGGGCAAAGATCCAGGGCAGATGCGCCGCAGGGAGAGAGCGGCCGATGAGGCTCGCCTGTTGACGATTCCACGAGAGGACCAGTTCAGCGCCTCTGACCATAGCTTGGTTCGTACGACCCTGTTGCGTGCGCAAGCCGAAAGAGACGAACTGCGAGGCCAGCTGTTTGTGGTCAACCGCGGCCCCAAAGGAACAGGATATCGAATCTGCCCTATTTGTTACGCTGCTGAGGCGTCAGAGGGAGCATTCTCTGCGAAGTGGCCACACAAGAACCCATTGAACGGCGCTGCATGTTCTAATACCCTTGCATTCACAAGCGACCTGGTGCATAGATTCGATACGGACGTGCTCGTGCTGCGCATTAGCCGGGCGTTGCCGACGCAAACGCAAGAGATGGAACACCCTGAGACATTCCAAGACGACTGCGCCCGTACGCTGGCCGAGGCATTTCGCTACGCGGCCGCCGACAGGCTTGAAATTCAACCGCAGGAACTGCGCGCTACATACCGAATGCGCGGCGTGGCGCTGGACGTTCTTCTTTACGACGTGGCTTCGGGAGGTGCCGGATATTGCGCAGAGTTGGCCGGCACTTCCATGATAGCGTTGCTGAAACTGGCTGCGCGAAAACTGGAGTGCCCGAACTCGTGCGCTACCGCATGTACTGCCTGCCTCTGTGATTACAGCAACCAGAACGCGTGGGATCAGTTTCTGAGAAAGCCCGTGCTGCACTGGCTAAATGAGCTGCTTTCAACAGCAGATCCGGTTCCATTTGCAGAGATCGGCGCAGTTCCGTGGTCACAACCGAGCTTGCATAACCTGACTAGAGAGCTATCTGAGGTTAGCGAGGTACATCTCTTTGCTGCGCTTTTGGACAACGAGACAGCCGCGATCGGGGACGAAAGTTGCGAAGACATTAAGCCTGACGAAGGGACTCTGGGATGGATACTCGGATTGCTGAATGACGGCAAGATAATTCACCTACATACGGGGCAGGACCTGTGTGGCAGGGGTGGCATCAGTGCCTCTCTGCGCCGCGCATTGCGACACTTCGAGCCTTGGATTGCCGATGGCCTTCTTCACATTGGGTTCGTTCAGAATATGACGGAATCCTGTGCGTGGATTCCGCGAGTCTCTTGCCAGACGGGCAATCAGAAAGCTTGGTACACGCTCGATCCACTTGCACCATTGCTTAGCACGCTCCTTCCTGAGCCTGTCTTTTGTCGCCAGGGTCCTGCTACAGAACAACAGGCAGCAATAATGGCTGCGACATGTTGGTACACCGCAGCGCAGTTGAAGCCGGCAATGCCCCTTGAGCGATTCCCGTTTGCGGCTGGTCAGGAACGGGACCTCTCACGGGTATTTCGTGTCCTCGCCGGGACTCACGTCGAGTGTCTCACAATTCACGATCCCTATTGCGGTTATCATATCGACAAGCTTGTGTCGCTCCTTGAGGCTGTAAGGCGCGAGGTAAAAGCGGTGGAGAAGATCGATCTGCGATGCCGGGAGATGTCGCCCAAAGACTGGAAATACCAGCATCCAGCGCAGGTGAAGGCGCTAATCGAGACAGCCATGGAGGGCTTTTCGACCAAGAGACCGGAAATTGCGATCGCCCCGGCGGGACAGACTCGGCAGTTCCACGATCGTTGGCTGCAATTCAAAGTTATCGAGGGCAAGGATGGCAAGAGCCGTACTCATCGTTTCGACTTGAGCGGAGGGATCGATTATCTGTTGGATAACAGGGCAGCCACGACAGTTTATCGATACGAGGTAAGTACGGGTGGCCGAGATCTTCGAGTAGGGGCTCGAAGCTGACGAACCTGACAGTTGCTGGAATCATCCGGAGGATCCCGATGCGGGGTAGACCCTGCTCCCTGTTCTCTGCGGCCACGCCAAGCCAGACGTTAGCGAGGGTAGACGGCAGCAGCGAGGAAGCCTCCAATGGTACAGACTATTAACTCAGTGTTTGACAGATTGATCGCTTTCGAGTGCATTGATCCTAATTCCCAGCGAGTGGGCAGTGGCACAGCCTTTTGTGCTGCAGTAAAAGGCATGGTAAATCTGGCCGTAGTTTGCGCATGATAACGTCCTTTACCTCGGGGGTGCCGCTTGCATGCGCGCGGAAGGGAATGGTGCATATTTCCACCCACCCGCCGCATTGACGATACAATCGTTGGCGTCAATCAAAGCGGAGGATGCGAATGGCAGATCGTTTGTTCGTGGCGGTTATAGGACGCCGCAACTCTGGCAAGTCCACTTCATGGAACACTCTGTTCGGACGCGAAGTTCGAACAGGAAAGGAACCTCGGACGCTTCAGCTTGGCGATGGTCGATCAACGGAGGTTTTCCTTATTAGCGGATCTAATGAGGAGAAGCAGCGCTATGCACAGGATGTTCTCGACGACGTTGATTGTCGCATTGTCCTCTGCTCAGTGCAGTACGGCGAGAGTTCTTTTACCAGCACCTGGAAGTACATATTCGAGCAAGGTTTTGCCATTTACGCTCAATGGTTGAATCCAGGGCACGACGGCGCCGAGTACTTTGACGGGCTAGGTCTAGCCAACATCTTGCTTCAGAATGAGGCAACGCTTTCGATTAGAGATGGTCGGGCGGGGGGTGATCTCCTCACGCGGCGGGTAGAGGAGATTAGGCAGTACATCGCTGGTTGGGCCTTGGCTAGAGGATTGGCCTTTTGAGGTTTGGATTCAATGCGGGGACGTCGTTCTCCTCCTTGCTGCCCAGAGACAACCTCCGCGATTGGGTGTACCGGGGTTGATACTTTGCATGTCCTAGCTCCTGGCGCAGGTAGCGACATAACGCTGCGCTGTGGGGTGGCAGAATTCTTTGCCGTCGTCACACGGGCCCAATTCTCTCTCCCAACGCCGGAAAAACGCCGCGCCAAGGGGCTCGTAGGCGCGTTTTCTCGGGGTTCCGTGTGGGGTAGGAATCCCCTTTTGCCTCTCGCCTCAGATCAAAATCCGCTCCACCTCATCCAGGCTCATCTCGTCGCTGCGCCGGACGTAGAGCTGGGTGGTGCGGGTACTGGCGTGGTTGGCCATGGACGCGGCCATCTCCAGCGTGCCGCCGTTTTTGAGGTATGCGGTAATGCCGGTGGCCCGGAAGCTGTGGTTGCCGATCCTTGTCTGGATGCCGGCCGCCGCGGCACGGCGCCGGATCATGGCGTGGGCGTTGGCCTGGGGCAGGGGCGTGCGGGTGAGCTGACCGGTGCCGCGGCCGATGGTGCGGAAGAGCGGGTCCTTCGGACTGTTCTCGACCCCGCATCCTTCGAGATAGGCGAGTAGAGCCTGCTCCAGGTTGTGATGACAGGGCATGGCATGGTCCTTGCCGCCCTTTTCATGGAGGCGCACCCAGAGCCGGCGGTTTTGGGTGAACACGTCCTCGACCTTCATTCCCAGGGCGGCGCCGATGCGGGCGAAGGTGTAAACCATGAGCGACATGAGCGCTCGATCGCGCAGCCCCGCCGGCGTCGTGGCGTCGATCGAGTCCAGCAGCGCGCGCGCCTCGGCCGGTTCCAGCACCGCGGTCTTGCCCGCGCGCACGACATGGCGGGGGCCGCGCACCGAGGCGGCGGGATTCACGGGAACGACCTGGCCAGTGACCAGCCAGTCGAAGAAATGGCGGATGGCGGCGAGCTGCTGCTTGACGCTGGGCGCTGAAACCCTGCGCGCCTGCAGCTCGATCCAGCCCACCACATGCAACGGCTCGACCTGGGGCAGGGAAGCGACGCCGGTGCTTTCGCACCAGGCGAGAAACTCGCCCACCGCCCGCGCATAGGCGCGCCGGGTATGGGGATTGCGGATCTGCGCGGCGAAGAACTCCAGGAAGCACACGCCGGCACGGTCACCGGAAGCCACGACCAGCAGGGGCAGGGAGGCAGGGGATTGGCGAACAAGAACGCTCATTCCTTCTTCTCCAGCTTGCTAAGCAGTTCGAATCCAATCCGGCGCGCCTTCGGTTTTTCTTTGGGCACGGCTACCAGCAAGACATTTACCTGGGTTTGGTGCTGCAGCAATTCCAGCGGTTTTCCCTCGCTGCTTGTGCCGTAAAAGATCAAGAGATCCGGGCCCCAATAACCGACATCTTCAATATGAATCACCTCGTGGTTGCCGAAAGTGACCAGCCGAGCCCCGATTTCAGATTGCTCGTCCAGTTTCTCCTCAAATTTTGCGATGGAGCGGACGATCTGCTCATACATCCAGGACACATGGTCAACCGGTAAGCGGGGTGTGATCGGTGCCGAAAGCAGTTGCAGATTGGCCAGCGCCTTCGAAGCGTAATCGTCCATGGAATCGCTCATTCGTTCTCTCCTCCTCATATATGTGATAAAGGAGATTATCACATATTGAAAATCCAAAGGACCTGCGACAAAATCATCAGTACCTCAGCAACTGACAAGCCGCCACTTGAAAATGTGGAATTGATGACAAGGATCGGCCGAACTGGTATCTGGTACTTTTTTTCTCTAGGAGTATTGCATGCTAGTGTGGCGTCTCCGAAATGACTATACAGGCAATGCCTGTTTTGCCTGCTGGATTTTGCGCAGGATATCTTCGCCTTTGGCTCTCCATGTGTAGCGTGTGGGGTTGGCATTTCGTTCCGCCAAGTAGGCCATGATCTGATCGCTCAGTTCTTTCACGTGTCGGAAGCTGCCTTCGCGCACCACATCCTCGGTTAGGTCGCGAAAGAACCGTTCCACAAGGTTCATCCACGACGCTGAAGTAGGTGTGAAGTGCAGGTGGAAGCGCCGATGTTTGGCCAGCCACGCCCGCACCTCCGGGTGCTTGTGGGTGGCGTAATTGTCGACGATCAGATGCAGGTCCAGGCCCTTGGGGGTCTGGCGGTCGATTCTCTTCAGAAACCGCAGCCACTCCTGATGCCGGTGCTTATCGGCCAGCATGGAAACGATCTTTCCTTCCAGATAATTCAACGCCGCAAACAGCGTCACTGTCCCATGACGGATGTAGTCGTGGGTGCCGTCGGAAGCGGGCATGATCTCGGCGCTTCGCCGTCTCACTTAAACAGCATGCATACCCGATTCTCGAAGAGAAAACCGGAAAATCGCACATCTCCATGGCGCGCGTAGCCCAACGACTCGGAATCTGTGTACATGTACAGGTGTTGACGCTCCCCGGAACGCTGTTGCGCGGCGGATGCCAGCTCTTCCCTCGTCAATAGCCAGATCCGGCGAGTCGAGAGATCCACGAACGCGTACATCTCCGCTGGACAGTCCTCGCTCACCCACCAATCCAGAGCTGGGGCGCCCTTCCCGCCGCCAGGCTTGGGCGCCAGGTTGGCTTTCACCTGAAGGGTGAACGAACGCTTTTTCTCCCCGGCATAGGCGACGAGATCAATCCCCGCGTCCGTGGTCAGCGGCGCTGAATCAATTCCACAACGCAAGAGCTCGTACTGCACCAACAACTCTCCCAAACGCCCGATCTGCTGCGTGGTGAGCTGTTGCGAAATTGCCTCGCAGACAGTGGGCTGAAGAGAATTGATCGCACTGAACATTGAGAAATCATACCGCCGCCAAGTCGAAGTTTGCCGGAAAGCATCTTAAACCAACGCCCTTTTGAGGTGTGGGTCTTGGGTCGTCTTTCCCATCTTTTGAGAAAAATTACCCGTCTGATTCGGATTTGACCGCCGTCCATTTCGGATTGGAGTTGCACTGTTCCTTAAAAAGTTACTGACGCATAGGCGATCACCCAGCCGGAGCACGAAGCCGCGCTTTTCTTCGCCGATCGGAAAAAACGCGGCTCGTTTTTCTAGTACTGTAGTGCGCCCGCTCGCTTACGGATACCCGTAATCGGGCTGACCGGGCTGAGCATTAGACACGGAGGGCGGCATTTGACACCCGGATTTTGGGCCGTGTTACTCTCTCCTGCACCAAGATCCCTGTCGGCCCGCAAATTGGCCAGAAATCCAGGATCAGAGGCATAACACAGCTATGGAAGCCCTCTCGCATTTCGTATTCGCCCTGCTCGCCACCAGTACGCCCTGGCTGACGGCCATTCTTCTTATCGGCCATTGTCCTGGCCATTGGTGGGCTTACTCGACCGCGCCTCGGCATCGGGGACCGGGCCAACACGGAGCTTCCTATACTAGACAGGACCGGAGAGGGAAAGCTCCGGAGTCCAGGTCGCGAGCACCACTCGCGCGCATGTTTTCTCCCGCGTTTGGACTACGCCCCCCTTCTTCAGAAAGATGCCCCGGGAGCCCCAAGGCTGAATTCAGGCCCGGTCGCATACCTGATCTGATGAAATTCCTCGAAACCCTTGCAGCAAATCCCTTGTCGCTGTTTCTCGTCGCTGTCATTGTCCTCTCGGTAGGAGTCTCAGCTCTCTGCGTTGGATTCGCGATCCACATCGCCGGCCCCGTCTCCATCCAGACTCCTCATATAGAAGTACCTGGGGTCGAAATCCACACCGGCAGTGCTCCTGCCACCGCCATGTATGGTGCACAGAAGCGTAGAACCATCGACACCAAATTGTTGCGCAGAACTCAACGAAAGACCAAGCCTGCACCCCAGTAGAGCAACGCCCTTTTAAGGCGTGGGTCCTGGGTTCGAGCGCTTTAGAGCACCGGCCTTCAATCCTCCCATAACGCCGGAAAAACGCCGCGCCAGGAACTCCGTAGACGAGTTCTGTCAGCACTCCCGACAGTATAGGTATCCGCTTTTGCTTCTCGCGCCGCCTCAGATCAAAATCGCTCCACCTCGTACAGGCTCATCGCGTCGCCGCGCCGGTCGTAGAGCTGCGTGGTGCGGGTGCTGGCGTGGTTGGCCATGGCCGCGGCCATCTCCAGGGTCCCGCCGTTCTTCAGATAGGCGGTGATCCCGGTCGCCCGGAAGCTGTGGTTTCCGATCTTCGTCTGGATCCCGGCCGCCGCGGCCCGCCGCCGGATCATGGCGTGGACGTTGGCCTGGGGCAGGGGAGTGCGGGTGAGCTGGCAGGTGCCGCGGCCGATCGTCCGGAAGAGCGGCCCCTTGCGCTTGGACAATTCGCCCTGGCAGCTGATGTGAAGCTGCCTTACGGCCGCCGAGTCTGAGATCATCGGATAGGTGGTGAAATTCAGCGAGTCGGTCGAATCGAAGGTGAAATGGGAACATTTTTGCTAATAATTGTGGCGATTTTGTTTATTGCCGGGCTGGTTAAAGGAAACAAGCAAAATCCTGCTGAGGGGCAGACGGACAAATACAACTCTGGGTCATTGCCGCAGCAGGCGCCCAGCAATGCTTTACCTGCTTCTTTGCCGCAGCAGGCGCCCAGCAAGGCTTTATCTGCTTCTTTGCCGCAGCAGGCGCCACGTATTATCTCAAGGCAGGCGATTCAGGCTTACGCAACAACAATTAAGGTTCCCTTCTTGTTGCACTTCACGCGGGCCGTAAACCTGACGTCGATCATATCTCGCGGCCTGTATCCAGTCGGGCGTGCCCATGAGGTCGGAGCCAACCCATGCATCAACGATCAGTACCGTTGGGACGGCCATCGCGACGCTACGTCTATATCAATTGGTTTCCCTAACTATCGGATGTTCTATAAGTACCGTGTGGACGAGCCTGCAGTGGACTGGGCGGTTTTGGTTATCGAACCATCTATCCTTTGGGAAAAGAACTGCGCGTTTTGTCGACATAACGCGGCGGATAAACGTATCAGAAACCAGCTTCTCTCAAACTTGATGACGCCCCAGTCGTTCATGGGCATGTATGACAGAATCGAGGGCTTTCCCCCAAGGGAAGAGCAGAATCTGAGGATCTATGATCCGACCGATGTACAGGCCGAGGTGCTAGTTTTTGATGCCATCGAGCCGCAGTTCATCGCAGGAATTATCTTCGAAGAGGCGGCGGTCCGCGATACCCATCTACCCCGCTTCGATAGGCAAAAAACCTGCATCAACAAAGGGATGTTTGGGAGTCGAGAGTACGCGAGGACACGAGGCGATTATGCCTCGCCGGAGTAATTTATGGCAAAGAGACCAATTTTCATTCCAGCCACTAAAGGTCCTGCGCTCGTCAGGACGAAAAATGATGTTGAGTTCCAATGGTTCCCCGGCATGGCCGCATCGCAGAAGCAAAAGTCTGTCGATTCGCTGCACGCCGCCGCTCTCATGCTGCCGGACATCAGCAAGGTTCTGGAGGTGTCCAGCAAGTCTCGCGATGAACTAGGGGTTGCGCTCAGCGCGTTTAACCTCACGTTCACCACCAAGTACAACCGTAGGATTAGCGTTGAATGCGCGTTTCAGGGCAGCAAGGTCTTCGAGCGAGGCGGTCCCTTCGTCGATATCTTCGACATGACCTCGCGCGAAGCGAAGAAGAACGAACGGCTACGTTCATCGGGTCGCCTGACCGGCTTCCACTTCTTCGGCACCGATTGGGAGCTAGAGCCGCAGACCGCATTCTACGACTGGCTCTACATCAACGCATTGAAGAAGCAGCTACCCAGTTGGACGGAGAAGCTTCTGGAGTATTCGGCTTTCACCGATATCGAGTTCAACCCAGAGCGCTCAATCAATTGCCAAGCATATTCAGTTGCGCTCTATATGTCCTTGCACAAGCGCAATCTGCTCGATGAGGCCACATCTTCCAGGGAGGCATTCCTGCGTATTGTGAGTAAAGCCGCCATTAGCAATGCCCGACAAGATGAAACGGTACAGGGTAGCTTACGGTTCTGACTCACAGACATGCTCTTGCGACAGCTAGAATCAGGGTTAGGCCCAACATTGCTGTCACCAGGGGCAAACTGTCTTCGCCCCCTCCAGAGCCGCGAGGTGATCACATGATCGCTACTTTGCGGCTGGCGACAGCAATGTTGGGTTTGCTGTATTAGACTAACTGTCATCATACCAAGGGTTTGGCGAGGTATTGATCTCGTCGCTTGCTAAACCATGTGTGAGCACACCCCAAACTACACGTCCAGAGGGTTTGAGAACGCGGTAGTCGCTTCCCCTGATGGAGTCTGCCACAGGCTCCACGAAGACCCTGCCTCCTTCGATCTTAGTCACGATACCTCTGCCAGAGGAGCCACGGCCTGACCACCAGCTGACGTCTTGGCCGACTGTGATGGGTTTCGGGTTGAGGTCTTGGGTTGACATGAACCTCCTGTTGTCGTCTACGTTACCGAACTCAATTGCAGATCCCTACTGCTTTTGCATCCAGGAGGCTAGTGCTTTCGCCCTTTGGCGCCGCTCTACTTGCCGAAGGAGGCCAGAAGCTGAGCTTTCGGCGAGGCTGCGTAAGTGGGAAATAGTAGGCCAACAGCCGCAATTGATCCGAATCTGTCGGGTTCAAGAACTCACAACTCTTGTCACTCAGGTGAGGATCAGGCGATGCAGGTTAAAACTCTGACAACACACGCCAGCGAGCCTTCGCGAGCAGTGATTTCAATGCTTTGGCTCCTTCTAAAGACCCAAACACGAACCGGGTACGTCTGTCGTTCATAAACTCGAAACATGGCGAATCGTCGTCTAGAAAACGGCACTTCGCAACCAGACGGAAGTCCCACTCGCGGGCTCCATCCTCTACTCGCCACGACTCGACATGCTTGACCCGGTTTCTAGCACACTCCTTGAGGTCAACAAAGCACTCTTGTCCCGCCTCGTCAAGATATTCCACTCGCTGTCGAGTCACGCATTTGATGCGCGCATTAGCTACGCCAATCTCAACGATTTCAGGCACCATCTGATTCACTTGGGCTCCCCCGATTGTATTAGCACTTGATCCCCACTGAAAACGCGAACAACTGAAGGTCAGGGAACAACCATTCGTCGGTTCAGCGCGGGGCGATGTTCAGTACGATTGGACTGTTTTCAAGTTCGCCCGACCAGCCGAGCAGAGCGGCATTAACAAACATTGTCTTTTCCGTCGGAAGAACGCCATAACCTGCGTGACAATGTCCGAAAACGTGCAGCCTCGGCTTCACTCGCATTACGGCTCTCCGCAGCTCTGAACAGCCTTGCATGCGATTTGAACCGCGTTCCTGGTCGAGAATTCCGAGTGGCGGACCATGGGTAATCAGAATGTCGGTGTCTGCCGGAATCTTCGCGTAAAGACTGGCCCGCTCATCGGGCCTGGTGTGTCCGTAAGCAGCATCGTCGCACGTTACAGGCGAGCCCCAGATCTTGAGGCCGCAGAGCGAGACACTTTCGTTGATCAATAAGACGGCGTTGGTGATCAGCGCGCAGCTTTGCAGGTCCTTGCGGAACACGCCGTCGTGGTTGCCTGGAATGACTACTTTGTGGCGGTGGGGCAGTTCGCCCAGCCAGTTGTTGAAATCCCGAATCCTGGCGGTGCTGTTGCTGATCCGGCCCAGATGGTATGCAACATTTTCAAGTCTTTCTCCGTCTAAGAGTG
>CAYQOQ010000153.1:0-10718 GCA_964419175.1 uncultured Occallatibacter sp.
GCGCTATACTTGCGCTCCAGTCGAATCACCCCCAGCGCCGATCGATACCCCATCTCCGGATGCGGCTTGCTGGTCAGGATGTTTTCCACCAACCGCGCCGTAAAGGGACCAACCTTGCCCGCCCATTCGATGATGCGCGTCGGCGTCCACTCCAGATATTGCTGATGCGACTTCGGGCGGTGTCCGGCATCTGTGCTGGCCACATGCGCCTTGCTGCTGCGCACATGACTGGCAACACGTTTGCCCTGATGGAAAATCTCCACCGTTCCTTGCGTGCTTCGCGCCTCGACCTCCTTGCCAACCAGTTGATACGGCGTGCTGTAGTAATGACCGCCCAACTCGATGTGATAATCCAGATTCACGCGCGCCTTCTTCCACTCCGCATACACGAACGCCTGATGCGGCAACGGCTGCAACGCCGGTCGATCTATCGACCGGTACAGCTCGGCACGTGAGCCGGCAAGCTTTCGAAACGGCCGCGCATTCAGCTTGTGGACCAACTCCAGGATGGCGTCGTTCAGGTCCGCCAGGCTGAAGAACTGGCGCTTGCGCAACGCCGCCAGCACCCACCGCTGTACTATCTGAACTCCAACTTCGGCCTTGGCCTTGTCCCTTGGGCGATACGGCCGCGCTGGAAGGATGCCCACGCCATAATGAATCGCCAGATCGCCATACGTGCGATTCAGTTCAGGCTCGTAGTAGCAGGGCTTCGTCACGCCTGACTTCAAGTTGTCCGGGATCACAAGCTGGCTTGTTCCATCGAAGAACTCGAAGGCCCGCACATGCGAGTGAATCCAGTCCCACAGGTTCTGCGTCCAAGTGGCTTCGACATAGGTGTAGTTGCTGGCGCCCAGCACCGCCACGAACACCTGGGCCTGGCGAACCTCGCCAGTTTTGGGGTCCGTCACCGGCACCGTCTGACCGGCGTAATCCACTAACGTCTTTTCCCCGGCGCGGTGTTCTTGCCGCAGCACCACGTCTTGTCGGCGCTGCCATTCGCGGTAAAGCTCGCAGTACCAGCTGTAGGCGTAGCCAAGCGGATTGGACTGCTTGTACTCTTCCCACAAAAGCTGAAGGGTTACGTTCTTCCGGCTCTTCAGTTCCTTGTGAATCGCCGCGCAGTCCGGCAGGCAACGTTGCTCGGGCGAGGCGGCCGGAGGCGGCGGAAACAAGCGCCGCTCCAGCGCCACGTCATCCAGATCGGCCGGCAAAGGCCAACTCAGACTCGCGGCTTTCTGACGCTCAAGATAGCGCTAGACTGTGCTCTTGGCCACCTTGCAGATTTTGGCGATCTGCCGTGGGGCGAGGTGGGATTCAAAGTGGAGACGCAGGATTTCTCTCGTGTGTCGCATGGTCAATCTCTTTTCTGGCAACATGTTCTCCTTTGATTTCAGGAAAACATCCGCCCCGGATTACCAACGACGCCTGCTCAGGCCCTGGCCCACATCGACCGGAATACGCAACAAATGCCGCTGTTAGGTCGAGCTATTCTTCAAATGGATCAAACAGCACCTGAGGATCAAGCGATTTCTGGGCACGAGCGAGAACGCCGTCAAAACGCAAATCCGGGCAGCCATCGACACCTATGTCCTGATCGCCATCGTGAAAGATGAACTCTGAATCGAAGCCTCGCTCTACACATTTCTACAGATCCCGAGAGTGCCCCTCTCCGAGAAAACCCCGATTTTATGCGCCTTGGCGAGAAACTCGACGAAACCAAAGACATCTTCGCAGTTAACTAGATGATTCTATACGGCTTCTATCCGGGAACTATTGTGAGCGTGTTAGTTTTTAAAAAGGCTTGACAACGCTGTCATTGCGTACTAATCTTCTGTCGTCCCTGAATGACAGCGATGTCAATGGCCCTAAATTTGGACCAGAGCAAGTAGGTTTTAATTGGTTTAAAAAAACTTGACATCGATGTCACCGCATACTAATATCCTATCGTCCTAGAATGATAGGTATGTCAAGGGCTCCAAAAATAGATGGAGCCCATTGCCGAAGCGCTTTCCAAGGCAATTCGCCGAGGCTTCCGGGGCATTTGTACCACGGCTAAAGGGCAGGTCGGGCAAATAGTATGCCGTACCTGCTCGCTTATTTGGAGTGTCTGATATCCGTCTGGATATCCAGCCGGATACGCAACTTGTAAGGAGGCAAATAATGAAGTTTCGACATTCACTGCTGTTCATAGTGTTTGTGTTCGCGCTGCTCATGATTCCAGCGCGGTTCGCATTCGCTCAAACCGACCAAGGCGCCATCACCGGAGTCGTGCAGGATCAGACAGGGGCCGTGATTGGCGGCGCAAGCGTTACCCTGACCAGCCTGGACGAGGGATCGGTGCTGAAAACAAAAGCCAACGGAGCCGGAATTTACGTCTTCTCTCCGGTAAAAATTGGCAATTACAAAGTCTCAGTCAGTGCGCCCGGATTTGAGAACACCACTCAAACCAACCTGCAACTACATATTCAGCAAACACTCAACATCGCAATCGCCCTCAAGCCCGGTGCTGCGACAGAGACGATCACCGTGACCACGGAAGAGCCCCTGATGCAGACCCAGGAGAGCTCAGTCGGCCAAGCCCTGGACAGCAAGGCCATCGAATCCATCCCGGTTAGCGGCGGCAACTGGATGTACGTGGCGCTACTCGGCGCCGGCACGGCTCCGCCAGAGGGCTCGCGCGGCGCCGGCACCGGCGACTTTTCCGCCAACGGACAGCGGCCGGATCAGAACAACTTCATTCTCGACGGTGTCGACAACAACACCAACGTTGTGGACTTCTACAACGGCGCCAGCTACGTCGTTCGCCCTCCCACGGATGCGCTGTCTGAGATGAAGGTGCAGACCGCCGACTACTCGGCCGAATTCGGCCACTCCGCCGGCGCGGTTGTAAACGCCACCATCAAGTCCGGCAGCAACAACTTCCACGGCAGCCTGTGGGAGTCCGTGCGCAACACGGCGCTCGACATTCACGACTGGAACGCCGAAACGCTTCCGGTTCCTGCCTACCATGAGAACCTGTTCGGCGCCACAGTGGGCGGTCCGATCTTCAAAAACAAGCTTTTTTTATTTGGAGACGCTCAGGCCAACCGCATTCGTTTCTCCGAAACCACTACCGAAACCGTCCCGACGCTCCTCGAGCGCGCCGGCGACTTCTCTGAAATCCTGAACGGGAACCTGACTGGAAACGCCCCGGCACAGCTCTATCACCAATCGGCGACGGCGGCTCCAGTGGCCATTACCAATAACTGTCTTGTGACCAGCACGTACTGTACCGCATCGCAGGGACTGGGTATCACCCTGAACCAGACCGCCCAAACCCTGCTGAAGGACTATCCGCAGCCCAACGCCAATAATGGCCTGCTGTATAACAACTACATTGAGGAGCGGCCTGTTGTTGACGACACCTTCCAGTGGGATCTGCGCGCCGACTGGAACATTGGCCCCAAGGATACCGCCTACTCGCGTCACAGCTACTGGAACGAGGTCGGTTTCCGCGTACCGCCGCTAGGTAACATTCTGGACGGCGGCGGCTTTGGAGACGATGGCCCTCAGAAGAACTTGGGGCAGAGCTTCATGGTTTCCGAGGCGCACGTGTTCACTCAGACCCTCACGAACGAAGCGCGCTTCGGGTTTACGTATCTGCACGCTGGCTTCACGCAGATAGGCTCAGGCAACAATAACTTCGCAGCCGCTAATGGGTTCGGCGGCATTCCGGTTGGTCCGGAAAACGGCGGCATGCCTGCTGTTTCCGTTACCGGCATCTCCTCGTTCGGCAGCCCCACCTGGGCCCCCGTCTCCGAGCATCAGAACGTGTACCAGATCATCGACAACGTAACCAAGGTCGCTGGCAATCATACGCTGAAAGCAGGCGTCAGCTTTGAGAGCATCCGCTTCTCAACACTGGAGCCAAAGCAGTCCCGCGGCAGCTACAACTACACCGGCGAGTACACCAGCAACCTGAACGCCTCCAATACCGGCTACGGCGTGGCGGACTTCCTGCTGGACCAGCAGAACAGCGCGGGTCTTTCAAACGAAGTGATCACCGGCGATGCCCGTTGGGACAACGCCGCATTCTTCCAGGACGATTGGCGGGTTAACCAGAAGCTCACTCTCAACCTCGGTGTTCGCTGGGAGCACGTCCAGCCTTACGAAGAAGTGGGTGGCCACCAGGCATCGTATAGCATGACTGGGCCTTATTCGCTGAATACCACCACCGGTTATGCCAGCGGGAAGGCTCAGTATCTGATTCCGACCAAAGCCCAGAGCTACGCCGCGCCCATCATGACAGCTAACGGCTTCACCAACGTTCTGGCAAAAGACAACATCTCGCTCATTTACGACAGCGATCCGCATCTGGCAAAGTCGCAACACCTCAACTTTGGGCCTCGCGTTGGAGTATCGTACTCGCTTGACTCCCGCACCGTCGTCCGCGCCGGATTCGGCATCTTTTACGGAGGCTTGGAGAGCATCGGTTACGGGCCAAACCTGTCAGAGAACTATCCCATGCAGTACGTCGGCAACTATCCTGCGCCTAGTTGTGGAACGTATAACTGCCCGACGGACGGCCTCACGATGGCCAACGGCTTTACGTCGATCATCGCCAACGGCTTTGCGTCGGACGTGGAAAACCTGGGTCTGAATGGTGAGGACCCGAATGTTAAAACTCCATACGCCGAGAACTTCAACCTCACCATCGAACACGGATTCGGCAACGATTTCGCTGCAAACGTGGGATATGTTGGCAACCTCTCTCGGCACATGCTGGGTCTGGTCGATCCCAACTCGCCTATTGCTTTGCAGAATCCCAACATCAACGATCAGCAAGTACGCCCCCTGCCTGACTTCGGTGGAACGTCGTACGTTGCCTTCACAGGTGAAAGCGCCTACGACGCCTTGCAGGCCACACTTCAGAAGCGCATGTCGCACGGCTACACCGTGCTGGCTACCTACACATGGTCGCAAAACCGTTCCGATGCTCATTCGGCTACCGGGACCAACGGCTCCTCCGGTCTTCGCAATTTCAACCTGCTCCCGATCGAGACGGAGAACGACCTAACGGGTGAGGACGTGAGACAGCGTTTCACCTTCAGCGCGTTGTATCAAATACCGTTCGGAATCGGCCAGAAGTACTTTAACACCAACCGCGCGGCCGATTACCTGATCGGCGGGTGGTCAGTCAATGCCGTGTGGGTGGCTCAGACAGGCAATCCGTTCAGTATCTTCCCCAACGGCATCAGCTCGCCTCAGGCTGTAGGCACCCGGGCCAACAAGATCAAGGATCCGTATGCCACGGGCGGCACATTCCAATCGCCCAATCCCTCTCTTGTCGCGGGTACAAGCTGCGCAACCTCCACGAAGAACCACACCCATTGGTTCAATCCCTGCTCGTTTGCAAATCCCTGGAACGCCAATGACCTGGTCAATGAGCCGAGTCACTACATTCCAACCTCGGCAAACGACCCCAACACTCCGGCGGGCGATACCACGCCTGCATTCGTAACGAGCATCCCCGCTGTGATCGGCTATGCGGGCGGACAAAACGAACAAATGGCCGGCCCGGGCTATCAGCGGGCTAATGTATCGATTTTCAAGGACTTCAAGACCTACGAACAGCAGGCCCTGACGTTCCGAGTCGACGCGTTCAACCTGCTCAACACGCCCTCGTACGCCATGCCGAGTTCAACCAACATCAACAGCCAGGGCGGCGCAATCACGTCTCCGCGCTCGCTCCAGAACGATACGCCGGACTCGCGTTTCTTCCAAGTTGCGCTTAGCTACCGTTTCTAAGCGCCCTAACCCACGGCCTCGGGCCGCATGACAATGGCGAGGAGATTTGCGAAACCAAGTCTCCTCGCCTTGTCGCGTTTGCCGACCATTAACTCTTGACTGTATCCTTAACCATGTTTGCAAGAACGCTTCGACGGGAATTGCCGATGAACAGCCGGATTCGTCCAATCTTCGCGGTCGCGGCACTGCTTTGTGCTTACCTGGCGTTTCCCCGGTCCGCGGCGTTGGCGCAGGACGACCATACAATCGCGGCCATGGAACGGCAGTTCCAGGAGGCGTTGGCCGCACAGGATAAAGGCGATTTGGACCGCGCCGAATCTCTTCTTCGCAGTCTGCAAGTTCATCATTCCCAAATCTTCCAAGTGAACGAAACCCTAGGCCTGCTGCTGGTTTCGCGCGGCGACTTTTCGGGGGCGCTGCCATTGCTTCAGGCAGCGGTGCGTGAGCAGCCCGCGTCCGATGTAGCCCACGCAAACCTGGGCGCCGCTTATTATCAGCTCCAACGCAACACGCCGGCCGCGGAGGAATTCGAGCGCGCCGTGCAGATCAATCCGCACAACGTATTGGCCCAGGAGAGTTTGGGCCGGGTAAGCATCGAGAATCACAAACCGGACATTGCCGCGCGAGCCCTGCTGGCGGCACATAAGCTTAGACCCGACGATGCCGATCTGAAGCTGGATTGCATCACCGCGCTGCTGGACGCGAATCGGCTCGGAGAAGCTGAAATAATGCTCTCGACCGTTGTGAGTGCCGATCAATCGGCGCGCGCGCTGTCGCTATTGGGCGAAGCCGACGAAAAGGCAGGCCGGTTCAAGGAAGCCGGCCAGCATTTTGCACGCGCCGTTGCGCTTGAGCCGAGTGAAGAAAACGCATGGCAACTTGCCGTCGAACTTCTGCGCCATTGGACTTTCGACGCAGCCATAGAGGTGTTCAAGGCAGCGTCAGCGAAGTTTCCCGATAGCAAGCGCATGCGCCTTGGACTCGGTGCGGCTCTGTTCGGGGATTCGGAATTCGCGCATGCCCTTCCGGTGTTTGCCGACCTATTGAGGACGGAGCCCAACAACGCAATGTACGCCGAGCTTCTTGGAATGTCGTGCACCGCGCCGCTGTCGGCAACCGATCCGAGGTGTGACGCGCTGGTGGCTTACGCGCAGGCCCACCCCGCGGATGCGCGCGCAGCGACCTACGCGGCGGGATCGCTGCTAGTCGGGAATGGCAATGAGCCGAATGTGGCACTGGCTCGGCAACTGCTGGTACGCGCCATTGCGGTCGACCCAAAGCTGGCGGAGGCGGACTTGCAGATGGGTGTGGCGCTCCAGCAGAGCAACGACTTGGAGCACAGCATTCCTTACCTGGAGCAGGCCATCAAGCTCAAGCCTGAGCTTACGCAGGCCCGCTACCGATTAGCTCGTGCATATTGGAAAATGGGTCGCCGCAAGGATGGGGAGGTACAAATGGAGTTGCAGAAGAAGTATGCACGGCAGGAGGCGGAAGACCTGGACCGGAGTCTAAGCCAGATTGTTACCTTTGGAGTAGAAGTCAAGCAATAGGTGATTGCAATTTATGGAAGTCACTCGCCGACAACTTTTGGCAAGCGCAGCCACTCTGCTGCTGGACCAATGGAGCCGCGCCCACTGCATGGCCGATCCCTCGCGCCGCAATACGGAGCGCAAGGTGGTCTTGGTATTGTGCGGAGGTATGCGCCGCGAAGATACGTTTGCCAACTCCGGCTTGTTGAATATTCCACATCTCTGCCGCGATCTTCAGCCGAAGGGCGTTTTCTACTCTTCAGTGCGCAACAACGGCGTAACCTCGCACTTCAACACCATCGCAAGTGTGCTAACCGGCAACTGGCAGCGCCTTGACGATTGGGGAAAGTTGCCGCCGGCCAGCCCCACGATTTTCGAGTACCTGCGCAAAGCCATGCGGCTGCAACAGAACGAGGCCTGGCTCATTTCAAGCAACAAGGCACTCACCAGCCGCATCGGGGCGAGCGAAGTTTCAGGTTATGGACCCGATTACGGCGCCAATGTCATCTTTCCCAAGCAGCTTTTGATCAATGCGGTTGTTCATGCGGCGTCGCAGGGCCGCGCCGTGCACAGCACAGATCGCACGACGGTGCTGCCGGAGATTGAAGCAATTCTCAACAGCGACAATTACGACGGACTGGGTTGGTCGATAGGCGAAGATCCCTCAACCGTGAACAAGCCAGCGCTTGGCGCCATACAGCAGGCAATCGAGGATCTCATTCGCACCAGCTACCCTGTTACCGGCGACGAGTTTACTTTCCTGGTTGCCGCCGAAGTGATCCGCCGTTTTTCGCCCTCGCTGATGGTCATCACGTATTCTGATATGGAAGTGGCGCACTTCGGCTCCTACTCTCTCCATTTATCCGGCATCGGAACCGTCGATCGTCTCGTTTTCGAGTTGTGGAACCTGCTCGAATCTCTGCCTGACTACAAAGATAAAACGACGTTGATGGTACTACCTGAGTTCGGCCGCGATTTCGACGGATCCACTACCAATGGATTTTTCAATCACCGCCAGGACGGCGAGTCAACCCGCAGCACATGGATGATGTGCCTGGGAGAAGCCGTTCGCCATGCGCAAATCATCGAAGATCCAGTTGAGCAAACCAGCATCTGCCCGACAATCGCAAACTTGTTTGAAGCGAAGCACCTCAATCTGCCCGGGCAAATACTGCCGGGCCTGTGGCTATAAATGGTTACTGTGGACGAGCGAATGACCGACCGCGCCGCGGCTGCCGAGCTGGCCTCTTATCGCGCTGTCATCAAGCGCCTGCCCATCACGCTGCGCGCATCGCTCAACAGCCAGCTGGCCGAGTGGGACACGCTCTTTCCCTTTGAGCGGGAGCGGGTGCAGGGGTTTTTTCGCGGAGTCGTGTCGCTCGATGCGCAGGCCTTTCAGGCGCTCTTCAGCCCATTGCGCGATCTCGAAGGCAAAATGGGCGTGGCAAACTGGGATTTCTCGGTCTCGGAAAATACCATAGGGAACGCATCTCTGCTGGCGCGGTCAGCGAATTACGCTGAATGGCGCGAACAGGTTAGCCGGATTTATACGGCAGTTCAAGCAGCGGCGCAATCGTCTCAAAAGCCATCGATCCCGCCCGCTCGCCTTATCGTTGCAATTCTGCCCGACAATTTGCCTTACGAGCCTGCGACGCTTTGGAATAAGTGGGGTGGCCGCGGAGTTCAGCTTTCGATAGACGGAGATGCTGCGCGCATTACCGAACTTCTTTTGCGCGGTCCTGGATCGATCCCCGGCGTGCTTCAAAAGCAGGGAAGTAGCGACCGCTCCGATTTGTGGCTCATCGATGCCGGATCAGCGCTTGCGGCATTGTCCGAAAAGCAGAATGCCGCGGCGTCTCTCAGCTATTCGGCGCTCCGCCCTTTAACCGATCGTATACTGGCGCAGGTGAATACTGTTCCCAGAAGCATTGCGGATACAGATGAGACACTCGCCGGGATACGCAATCAGGACTGGAGTCCCTACTGTACTCCGGAGTTTGCCTCTCAGGCCCAGTTGCGCAGGTTCTTGATCGACCTCTACCTGAGCGGGAATGGCGCGCTCATTTTTTCGAACGCCTTTGTCGAGTGGGCCGCTAGCGAGGCGATTCGGCGCTCCCGTCCCCGCGTTCTCTTCGCGCGTTTCGGCATGCGCGCTCTGCCCAAGCCTTTTACCGGGATCGCCATTTTCGAGAATCAGCAGCGCATCAGCGCACTGCCCGATGTTGACGATCCACATGGCAGCGCTGTGGATGCCTCGATCCTCGCTCGTTATATCCTCCTCGCGGCCGAACGCTATCCTGAAAGTGGGCAAACCGAGTTCGTGTGCATCGCGGAATCTGCCAAGAGGGCCTACGTTGTTGTTCCGCAAGCCTCCAGCTACGGCTGGACCGATGCCACTCATGCAACTCCCGAACAGATTGCCCAACGGTTGATCAAACATCTCTTGGCCGAAGGCGCAGGAGGGTAAGGTGTGTGACAGGATGTCGGGCGCAAAGCCGGTGCGAACATCCCGGGCGCAGCGACGGCCTGGGCTGTATCGACATATAGCGCGGACTTAGCTGCCTGGCGCAGCGCGTCCTCGCTGACGATCTTGCTCATGCCAAGGATCTGCGGACTAGAGCGGTTTCGATTCAAGTGCTTCCATTTGAAGATCATGCGAGGGGCCATTTTCTTGAGAAAAATGCCCCTTGGCGTCTACGTTTCTGTAAAGAGCAGAATCGAAACCGCTGTAACTCCGCCGTCGCGCAAGCCGGTGATATGCGCGTAGCGGTGGTGCCTGGCGAGAATCGACAAAAAAGGCGCCGAGAACATCCCGCTTGTGGGAGGCGCTACCGCTGCTGTAAAGCAGTGGGAATTGTTTACCCACGACTCGTACACCCCTGCGGCAGCAAGAAACTCCGCGAAAAAAGCCAGTTGTGCATTCGGCGTGGCGCTGGCTTCCAAATACCAGCGAATATGCAGACGCCCGCCCGGCGTCTCCACCGAAAACTCCTCAACTCCGTACCGTAAACGGAAATCTCCGCTCCTGACGGCTCAGCCATCGGGTGACACCCCCATGACGATTAACCCGGAGCGTCAAAGCCCTCCGCGACGAACCCGGCGATAGAAGTGTTCGCACACTGTCTGTTTGGGCCATCTGCGGACACAGTGCGCAGGACGACGGAACGGTTGGCGCGGAACCAGGACGCGCTGCCTTCCGTTTCTAATCTAAGTAGCGGCGATAGCTGGTGCGACGGGCACGAACCGGCGGTGCATGTTTTCCAATACGTCCTGCGGGTCAGAGACCTAGCTGCACGGTCATTACGGAGCGATCCATTCCGGTTGCCGGAGCTGTTGTCGTCGCGTTCATCCTCTTTCCGGCAGTTGAACGGTTGAAAACAACCCGAACGATAGACTGGGAGC
>CAYQOQ010000154.1:0-10457 GCA_964419175.1 uncultured Occallatibacter sp.
AAGGAAATCGACATCGACCACGTCTGCGCGCTGCTCAAGTACAACTACGATCACGGCAAGCACTATGGCGTCGTCGTTGTTGCCGAGGGCTGCCACCTTCCTGAAGTTGGCCAGGTCATTGGCTCCGCGCAGGTCGATTCCTTCGGTCACGCCCGTCTCTCGGGCATTGGCGAAGCTCTCGCCGAGCTTATCGAGAAGAAGACCGGTTTCGAGACGCGCGCGGTCAACCTGGGCCACACCCAGCGTGGCGGCGTGCCGACGGCCTTCGACCGCGTGCTCGGCCAGCGTTACGGCCTCCACGCCATCGACATGGTGCATGACAAGAAGTGGGGCCGCATCGCCGTTCTGCACGGCACCGACATCACCGACATCACCATCAAGGAAGCCATTGCCACCAACCGCCGCCTCGACCAGCGCTTCTTCGACGTGATCGCCGATCTCGAAGCCAAGGTTTAGTCCGGCCAGCGCTTAAGCAAAAAAGCCATCCTCCGCCGAGGATGGCTTTTTGCTTTCTAAATCGAATACAGTTGCCTTGTGAACTACCGCCTCTACCGACCGGAAGACTTCACCCAGCTTTATGCCATCGAGCGGGTCTGTTTTCAGGCGCCCTTCCGTTTTTCCCGCCACTACATGCGTGAACTTGTAGAAAGTTCCAACTCGGCGACATGGATCGCCGAAGGAGACCACCAAATGGCCGGCTTCGCCATTGTCGAATGGACTGAGGAAGAAGGCCTGGCTATTGCCTATATCCAAACCATAGAAGTCGCCCCCGCCAAGCGCAATCGAGGCATTGCAGGCGAGCTTTTGCGCCGCCTCGAGACTTCCGCGCGTGCCGCCGGCGCTCAAGTGCTATCGCTTCATGTTGCCGAAGCAAATGATGCGGGCATCCACCTCTACATCGCTCACGGCTATCTGCCTCAGGGCAGGGAAGAGAACTACTACGGATCAGGCATCCCCGCCCTCATTTACGCCAAACCGCTCTCCCCCGCGTGACGTTCTGAAACCTGGGATCGGCTCCCGCTTCCGGCTCAGATATTTGTTTTCTCGCGACACCGGCTCAATACTTCCAACTGGTCAGATCTGCCCCTGCCGGCGCCGTCTTCTCGATCTGCTCCAGAATCTTGGGCAGATACTGCGTCTCATAGTGCAGCCGCGAGTAAGCATTCGGAAGCGTGGGGTCGCCGTTCCAGCAGTGCTCCGCGCGTGGCCCGTAGGTCACTTCGCCGCCGTACGCCGGATTCTTCGCCGATTTCAAGAAATCTTCCATGCGGTATACGGCGTTGTTCAGGAAGTAGGTATCGTCTGACCCCACGTAGATGTGGATTTTTCCGGCTAGCACAGGCCCGAGCTTTGCCCAGTCCCGATCCAGAATTGCTTCCAGGTCGTAGTGCTGCCGCCAATAGTCCGCAACCGAGTGGTCGATCTCGCCCGTCACTTTGTCGAAGATCTGCGCCGGATACCCATCCTCGCCAACCGGGCCGTATACCGCCTGCCAGATGTCGAACTGCTCTCCGCTGCGCCCATGGTCTCCAAGCGCCAACTCATACGCGTTGTTGTCCTCGGTCGTGATCAATGTGTGCCCCAGGTAATCGCGCATCGCAGGCTGTGGCACGCGCTTGTGCGCGCCCTCGAGGTAGAACGCATTCTTGTCGTGGTACAGATCGATGTTCGTAAACTCATGGAAGTCGACCGGGTCGGGGCAGGACGCAAACGCGCCGTTGTAATGGTCTGGATAAAACACCTGCACCGCCAGCGCCTCCCATCCGCCGGTCGAGCCGCCATAAGTAAACCTTGCCCACCCCTGCCCGATCCCATGAAACTGCTTTTCGATTGCCGGAATCAGTTCATTCTCAATCGCATCCCCATACGGGCCTACGTTTGCCGAGTTCACAGCGTATGAGTCGTCGTAGAACGGGTTCGCATGCTGAATCTTCACGATCAGAAACCGCGGGAACTCGGGCGAAACCCACTTTTGGTAGAACTTGTAAGCCTCCTGCTGCTGGATGCGGTTGTAGCCCGCGAGATGGAAACGTTCGCTATAGTCCGGCTTCAGATCCGGGTCGGGGGGCGTGGTGCGGAAGTCGGAGAAGTCCGCTGCAAAATGGTCGTGAAAGATCATCAGCGGGAAGCGCGCACTTGGATGCTCGTCGAACCCCTCGGGCACAAGTACGATCGCGCTGATAAACATTGGCTGCCCCCAGAACTTGGTCAGAGCCGCGCTCTGGATGCGGATGTGGCGGATGTATTTTGTATCCGCCGGCACTACGATCGGCGGAATCACCTCAGTCAGCGAAAGCGCAATCGGCGCGCCGCCTGCCTTCACGGTGATCTTTTGCGGCTTTGAGTAGAGGTTTCCCGGCGAGCTGTTCCAGTGCTGCCCCTCGCCCTCGTCCATGTGCAGTTTGACGGTCTTGCCATCGCTGCGATGGAAGGTCGTGTACTTGTTCAGGACCACCTGCACCGTGTACTCGCCCGGCGGCACGTCTTTCAAGCTGCGGACCGGATAACCCCAAGCGGCGGCATCGACAACCGCCATCTGGCCTGGCCGCCAGCCATCTACCGTCAACCCAAAGACCATCTGCGACCGTGGAGTGTCGTCGATCTGGTTGCGCGGCTCGTCGCTCTGGTCCGTCGAAAGAACCAGCAGGAGCCGTCCATCGAGCGCCTGAGCGCTCACTTCTTTCGGAAACGAGACCGAGAATGATTGTGCGAATGAGCCGAGAGGAAGGAGCAGAACGAGAGCGAGAGAAAAGCGTTTCATGGAAGCTAGTCTATCGCGTTGCGAGTGGCCAAGGGCAATCTGCAAACCGTGCAGGATGTCCCAGATCTCGCTGCCGGGACCTGGGACATTGCTTCAAGTTATTTCAGCTACTTTGCGCCAGCGCCTGTACTCGTGATGAACGCGGCAACCCGGTCGTGCAGTTGCTTCAGGCTCTCGTCGCGCACATAAACCATGTGCCCTGACTCGTACCAGTCGTACTCGATGTTCTTGGCGAGGGACTTGGGAATCGGCAGGTGTTTGTCTTCATACTGCGCAGCAAAGAAGGGCGTAGCGAGATCGTAATAGCCGCCATTCACCATCACCTTGAGGCGTGGATTGGTCTTAATCGCTTCAGCCAAATCGGGCGCCACATTTACGCTGACCGGATTGCCGCGATGCTTGAAATCCCATTGTGCGGTTCCGAACAGCGCATCGGGTAGATAGGTCTGACCCTCGCCATACTTAAGGTCGCGCCGCACATAGTCGTTGAACAGGGACACATACGCAGACGAAATCGCCGAACTTTGCGGGTCGTATTCCGCGAACTGGCTCAATGGGTCAAGCGTGGGACCGGAGAAGCGCGTATCGAGCCGGCCCGTTGTCATGTCGTTATCGTCCTGCAGGGTCTTCTCGAATTCCCCGCCGCTCACGCGCAGGTCGGCCTTCAGCAGGTAGGCTACAGGCAATCCGGTATAGGCGCGAAGCTTCTCGGCTACCGCCTGCTTCTCGTCTGCGCCGATATCCGTTCCCAGCGCGAGCGCGTGCGCATAAGGTCCGTTGGTAAACTCTTCGACCTCTTGCAGAAATGGCTCCAGGGCAGGCGGCTGTGTGGGCAGTTTCTTGTGATACCACGCGGTAGCTGCATACGTCGGCAGAGCCAGCACGTAAGGCAGATCCACGCCCGGATTCCCCATCGGCATATCAATATCGGTCGTGAAGTTGAAGATCTGCGACAGCAAGATCACGCCGTTCAGATCCATGTTCTTGTTGTTCTCAAGGATGTCGGCGAGTACCGCCGAACGCGTGGTTCCGTAGCTCTCGCCGAAGAGGTATTTCGGCGAGTTCCAGCGATTGTATTTGGTAGTGAACCGCGTAATGAACCGCGCAAATGCGTTGGCGTCTTCGTCGATCCCCCAGAAGGCCTTTTCCGCATCCTTGCCGGTTAGCCGTCCGAAACCCGTTCCTGGCATGTCGATAAAAACCAGGTCGCTCACATCCAGCAGAGAATAGGCGTTGTCCACCATCTTGTACGGGGCAGCGGGCATGTGCGTATCCGTGTCTGTCACCACGTGCTTGGGGCCGAGCGAACCCATATGCAGCCACACGGTCGAGCTTCCGGGGCCACCGTTGTAGAAGAACGTGATGGGGCGGTCCTCAGCCTTCGCGTCCTTCTTGAAGTAGGCTACGTAGAACATCCGCGCTGTCGGCTCGGCGTCTTTGGCTTCCTTGGGAACTGCGAACGCGAGTTGGCTGTCTGCCTGCGGCTTGCCATCCATGCCCAGTTGCGCATCCTGCGTATCGGTGGCGCCCACCGTGATGGTTCCCGCGATAGCGTTGTAGGCAATGTGTTTTCCGCCGGCATTCACCTCGCCCTGCGTCGTCACTTCGGCAGGCGGGGCTTTTACAGCGGGTTTTTCCGCTGTCTTGTCCGCGGCCGGCTTGGCTGCGGCCGAATCGTCCATGGCGCGAATCGTAACAGGCAGAGCCAGTAAGGCCGCGACAAGCGCAGCTACAAAAGAACGTTGAATTGTTTGCATGTACAAGTCTCCAGAAAGGGAATCCGCTAACAAGTCAGTTTAACGCGGTGCGTTTCCTGTCCCCTATTCGCCACTCCCAGCTTTTTCAAAGGGCTGCTTCACGGTGATCCTCGGCCGGTTCTCAGCCTGCAGTTGCTTTGAAACCTGTTCAACTTCGCGAAATACGCGCAGCAGATTGCCCCCGAGAATCTTTTTGCAGTCCTCGGCCGAGTAGCCCCGCTCCATGAGCGCCGCGGTGATCTTCGGCAGGTCCGCTGCCGAATCAATTCCCTGCGGCAACTGGCCGCTAATCCCGTCGAAGTCCGATCCCAGGCCCACGTGTTCTACACCCGCCACCTTGGCGATGTGGTCGATCTGGTCGATCAGCGCCGAAAACGGTGGCCGCGGAATCCTGTCCGCATACGTTCGCTGCAGTTTTTCGATCTCGTCCTGACTCGCGGTTTTGCCCTCCGCTTTGGCCTTATCTTTCAGCTCCTGCACGGCCTTCTTCATCTCGGGCTCGATTGCCTTCTGCGCATCGCGGTACTGCTGCGACACAAAGCCGGAGTAGAAGTTCACCTGCACCACGCCGCCCTTCGAGTCGGGCCCGCCAGAGTTCGCGATGGCGCGCAGCATGTCGTCGGTCATATTGCGTGGGGAGTCGCACAGCGCCCGTGCACCCGAGTGCGAGGCAATGATCGGCGCCCGGGTAATAATGAGCGTCCGGAAGAATGTTCTGTCTGAAACGTGCGACACGTCCACCATCATGCCGAGGCGGTTCATCTCGTAGACCACGTCTTTGCCGAACTCATTCAAGCCCTCCTTGGTATGGGGGACGGTAGTGTCGTCCGCATCGCCGGAGCTGTCTGCCCAACCATTGGAGTTGCTCCAGGTGAGTGTCATGTAACGCACGCCCAGCGCGTAATACTGGCGCAGCAGGCCAAGCGAATCTTCAATGGAATGCCCGCCCTCAATTCCCATCAGCGCTGCCACCTTATGTTCGCGGTGCGCGCGTTCGATTCCCTCAGCCGACGTCACCAGTTCCATCTGGTCCGGATGCTTAGCCACCTGCAGCTTGACGGCGTCAATCAACTCCAGCGTGCGCCGCGCATAGCGGCCCTTGTACTGCTCCGGGTCCACCCAGATGGAGAAAAACTCCGCACCAAGGTTCCCTTTGCGCGCGCTCTCCAGGTTGAACTCGCCTCCCTTCAGCGGGTCTCCCAGGTCGAAGTGCTCGTCCAGGAAGCGCTGCGGCGTGTCAGCATGGGTGTCGATCACAATCGCCGACTGGTGTACGGCTGCCGCCGACGGCTTCGCTCCAGCGGGTTTGCTTGTCATGGTCTGTGTAGGCCTCGCTTGGGATTGGGCGCTCGCCGGCCCCGCCGCAACCGGGAAGATCATCGCCGCACCGGCCGCCAGAATCAGCGCCGGTACACTGATAAAAAGTGGGAATTTGGAGTCGTATGCGCGCATAAGCTTGCCTGTGAGTGTAAACCCTTCGCCGCCCGGCAAGGGCAATCGCATGAACGATATGTTGATGACAATTTCGCCGTTTGCGCCGCCCCTACGGGGCTGAATGGCTAATGCTGGCCTCCTTCCCCACGCTGAAGCGCGGGGCTAACGAACTTTGCGCCTCCGGCGCGGGGAATTGGAATACGTCCCATCCACAAAATTCGTTCATGCGATTGCCCTGCCGCGCGGGAAACCTGCAACCTCGCGGTCCTTCTTTTTGCTATACTTGTTAGGTTCACCTCATGCGGAGGTGGCGAAATTGGCAGACGCACTAGCTTGAGGTGCTAGCGCCCAAAAGGCATAGGGGTTCAAGTCCCCTCCTCCGCACCAAATGATCTTCAGTCCGGGATAGCCGGATAGTTCAGACCCGGCGTGTCCGGGCAGACTTGGAAAGCAGCTTAGAAATGCAGATTCTCTTCTACGTATTCGTCGTTGTTCACCTGATCGTGTGCTTCTTCCTGATCGGTGTTGTCCTCATTCAGCAGGGCCGTTCGGCCGATCTGGCCGGCGCCTTTGGCGGACAGGGTTCGCAGACCGCCTTCGGGCCGCGCGCTGCCGCCAACGTGCTCACGCGCCTCACCACCTGGTCGGCCATCATCTTCATGTGCACCTCCATTGGCCTGGTCGTTCTTTATAACCGCGCCAGCACCTCGCACTCCGTTCTTGAAGAAACAAAGCCCGCCCCCATCAGCACTCCCGCCAAGTGAGGCCGAACTTAGAATTCGTTTGATCGAGGATAGTCACACATGCCCCTCTCCGGAGAAGCCATCCGCCTCATGAACTACATCGACGACGTCGCAGTGACCCTGCGCCGCGTCCTGGCTACCATCCCCACTCTCACCGTCGAGGAGCGCGCGCGCGTCGCCGAGCATTTACTCCAGGCCCGCCCCAACGCTGAAGACGTAGCCCAGGCCCTCTCCGCCAAGTAAGCCTCTCCCTTTGAAGACAGTCGCTATTATCGGAGCCGGCCCGCTAGGCCGTTGGCTGGCCATGGAGGCGGCGCGTGCCGGCTTCTCCGTTCTGCTCGAGGATGTGATGCCGGGCAATCTTCACCACGCCCAGGAAGCCCTTCGGGCGGCACTCGGTCCAGAGGCCTTACCAAACATCAATTTTGTCTCCACAATTGAGGATGCCGTACGGCAAGCTGATCTGGTTATCGACTGCGTGCCCGACGAACTCGAATCCAAGCTTGAAATTCTGTGGCTTCTGGACCGCATGGCCCCACCCCACGCTGTCTTTGCTACGCCAACCACACGTCTCTCCATCGGCGACCTGGCCAACTGCACCTACCGCGCGGAAAAGTGTATTGCTGTCGTTGCCGAAGCCTCGGCTCTTACGGCCAATCGCAGCCGCAACATTCTCCTCCGTACCACTGCCCGCACCAATCAGGAAACCACGGACCTGCTCGACGATTTCTGGCGCCGCCTCGGCTTCAACCCCACATTTGAGCAAGAACTGCCACCGGCCTAACCCCGCCAGCCCAAAAGGGAGAGCGAGCCGTTGGAAGCAGTTCAGCGGTCCCTGGCCTGTGCTCCCTGTTTTCCAAGCACCTTTTCGTAGTAGCGCACGTATTGCGGAACGACCAGCGACGAGCAGAAGCGTTTTTGCGCAGTGCGGCGGCCGGCTTCGCGCATGGCGTTAAGGCGCGCTGGGTCGCTGAGCAGGCTCAGGGCTCCCTGGGCCATGCCTTCAACATCGCCCACCTCGTAGAGCAGGCCCGTTTCGCCGTCGTCGATGAGTTCGGGGACGCCGCCTACGCGCGTGGCTATCGATGGGACCTTGCAGGCCATGGCTTCAAGCGCGGCCAGGCCGAAGGACTCGAGTTCGCTGGGCATCAAGAAGATGTCGGCCAGGGGGAGGAGTTCGTTGACGCGGTCCTGCTTGCCGAGGAAGTGGACGCGGGATTGGATGCCGAGGTCGTGAGCCAGCCACTCGGCTGCGGAGCGGTCGGGGCCGTCGCCGATGAGGATCAGTTGCGCCGGCATTTCGCTGGCGACACGAGCGAAGATCTTGACCACGTCGACCAGACGCTTGACCGGCCTGAAGTTGGAGAGATGCATCAGGATCGCCTCGTTGGGAGCGGCGAGGCGGAGCCGCGCTTCTGCCCGCAATGTGTCGTCCTTGATAGGCGTATAGACATCGCAGTTGACGAAATTTGTGACCACCTCAATGTCTCGCGTGACGTCAAAGCTCTCCACTGTTTTTTCCTTGAGGTAACTGGAGATGGCGGTTACGCCGTCGCTCTCCTGAATGGAGTAGCGGGTGATGGGCAGGTAGCAGCGGTCGAGGCCTACGAGTGTGATGTCGGTGCCGTGCAGGGTGGTGACAAACGGGAGCTTTCGCCCACGGCTGGCCAGCATTTGGCGCGCGAGCAGAGCACTGACGGAGTGGGGAATTGCGTAGTGGACATGGAGCAGATCGAGTTCGTTGAATTCGGCAACTTCGGCCATGCGCGAGGCGAGAGCCAGATCGTAGGGCGGAAACTCGAAGAGCGGATAGCTGGAGACAGGAACCTCGTGATAGAAGATGCCCTCTTCGCGGCCGTTGAGACGGAAGGGCTGCGAGTAGGAGATGAAGTGCACCTGGTGACCGAGTGCCGCCAATTCAATGCCCAGTTCGGTGGCTACGACGCCCGATCCACCGTACGTGGGGTAACACGTGATTCCGATCCGCATAGGGGCTTTCTCAATCTGTTCTGCTGGGATGAGTTCCAACTGGTTTGACGTTCGATGGGGTTGCGAAGATGCATAGCTTTGCTAGGGCGATGGTCTGGCTTCGATGCGCAAGGCGGAATAGGAGATAAGGTCGAGGGCGGGGAATTCCTTGATCGTATGGAGAGCAGTGCGCTCGGTGTCGCGTGAGGCGCGCAGGCGCGTGCGCACCTTGTCGAGATCGGCGTCGTTGTATCCGGGATGCGTGACCAGCTCCCATGTGCCGGGAGGAAGCTGCTGGAGAAGTGCGCGGACGGCGGCGGAATTGAGAATTCCGGTGCCTACGACGGCGATGGTCCCATCCGTAGTGGAGAAGCCTTCTGCCGCAATGATCCGGCGGCAGGCAGCGTGCAGGTTGTGCAGGACGTTCACCTCGGCGACACGCGCCCACGAAGCGCCCGCGGTGGCGCGGACGGCCCACGATGGCTCGAAGGGATTGCGGACGGCGTGAATGCCTGCCGCATGGGCTGCGCGCAGAACAGGCCGAAGCACGGCGGGAAACATGTGTGTGTGCTTGTGGGTGTCGATATGCGTGAGAGCGAGGCCTCTGGATTGCAGCAGGCGGATTTGCGCCGCGGCTTCAGCCTCGATCTCGGCGGAACTGATCCGGCCCGTGAAGAGGCGCAGCAGGAACGCGGTCAAAGAGGTCCGGAAATTGCCGGTTTTGGGGTCAATGAGCGTGGGGATCTCGCGGGCTGGCAGGGCCGGCTCTCCATCGACCAGAACCACATGGCAGCCTACGCCGAGCGACGGCGTGGCCAAGGCCAGTTCGATTGCCTCATCGGTGGCTGTGGCGCGCGCCATCAGAGTTGTACTGGTCAGGACTCCGGATCGATGCAGCTCGACGATGGCCCGGTTAACGCCAGGGGTCAGCCCAAAATCGTCGGCGTTGATGATGAGACGGTTCACGGGGTGAGTTTATCAAGATGTGGGCAGGAGTTGCTGTGCCGGCAAACTGAGTTGGGCATACGCTCGGGGCCGAGTACGCTGGTATGATGACAAGAGGCCGTTCTGGCCTTGCCGCCGCGAGTGGGCGGTTAGCTCAGCTGGTTAGAGCGCCTGCTTTACACGCAGGATGTCGGGGGTTCGAATCCCTCACTGCCCACCAAGTACCTATTTCAACACTTCCAAGGACATCCAAGACTCCGCAGATATACCCCCGTAAATACTGGGGGTATCGTCTTTCCTCGTCCAGAGGCGTACCATGAGAGCCAAGTCCCGCAGGGGGTACTTTCCGGGGTATTGAGTTCTTGGTCGGGGGGTACTTCTCTGTGAGGGATTGGAGAGCGTGAAGATGCCACTCACAGACACAGAAGTTCGGAAGGCCCGGCCAACGGAGAAACCATACCGCCTGAGCGACGGCGGGAGCCTCTATCTATGGGTCACCCCAGCTGGCGGAAAGCTGTGGCGTTGGGCCTACAAGCATGAGGGCAAGGAAAAGCTCATGTCCTTCGGCAAGTACCCGGATGTCTCCCTAGCGCTGGCCAGAGATCGCCACGCCGATGCCCGGAAGCTGCTGGCCCTCGGCCTTGACCCAATGGCACAGAGGAAAGCTGCAAAGACTGCCAGCAAGACCGCCGCAGAGAATTCGTTCCAGACCATCGCCGGCCTCTGGTTCGAGCACTGGCGGGCAGAGAAAAGCCGTCAGCATGTGGACGCGACGAGGTGGCGCATGGATGCCAATATCCTTCCATTGCTTGGTGCGCGACCGATTGAAGAGATTGAAGCGCCTGAGTT
>CAYQOQ010000155.1:0-10247 GCA_964419175.1 uncultured Occallatibacter sp.
ATCATCCAGATGCGGTCCACCTTTTGCCACGGCCCTTCGTGGCAATACATCAGCAGCGTGGGGTCGGTGGGCGAAAACAGAAGGTGGTTCACCCAGTCGGTAGAGTGCAGCAGAATCTTGATGTCGCCCGGCTTCGCGCCGTTCGGTCCCGGCTCCAAGCGAATAGTAAACAGCACCAAAGGCAGCCGTGCCGCCAGCCGTCGCTCCATCATCTCGCCTTTGTCCATCGGCTGATAATGCGGCCCCTGCGCATCGCTCGCTACGCGATTGTCCGGCCGCGGCGGTGCCGGCATGTTCTGCCCATATTCCTTGCCTGCCGCGTCGCCCTCAATATATGTTCCCGCCGCCAGCGTCTCGTCCGCGTTAACGCACACGATCATCCGCTTCGCAGGCAGGTCCACCAGCTTGCGAATTTTGCCGCTGCTGGTGTCGGCCTTGTAGACCGACGTCACGCCAGTTGCCGGGTCGATTTTGGTGTAGAAGACACTGTTGGATTTGTACCCCGCCACCAGCGCATGAACCATGCCTGCGAACATCGGTCCCTTCGCATCGGCCGACCGCGGCGGATTTGCCACCAGCAGCTTGCTCTGCCGCGTCGCCATCTCCATTACGTGGATGCCGTCGGGCGCGGTGTAGATCATCTGCTTGCCGTCCGGCGTGTAGGCGTTCACGTTGAAGTAGAACCCGCCGGAGTTGGGCTCGCTGCTCAGCCGCCAGACGCGATGCCCCGTGTCCTTGTCCACCCAGGTCTTTGGCGGCAGGGAACCGCCCTGTGCGGTCTGAGCGATGCAGCCAAAAGATAAGTTGACGAGGGCAAGGGCGGCGAGCGTGCGGATGCGCATGGCGGAACGGCTCCTTCAGACTGGATTGGGGTGAAGAGAGTTCACCTGCCAGTTACGGGAGTCGATCTGGTCCGCAACGAAAAAAGCACGAGCAGGCAGGTCTCTTATACACCGCCCAACTACCGATTGGGAAACTGTTCACATGGCGAAATCCGGACGGTAGCCATCTCCCAAGTTCTGCCAGCTTCCCATGCACAGAAATCTCGCTAACCCCGTTTCTTCAACTCCGGATAGCGCGCAAATATCCTGTGCCGGTCGTCCGCACTCAAACCGCTTAGCGGAACAGGCTTGTCTTGCGGTCGCGTGCCCTTCTGGTTCAGCACGTTCATCAGGCTCCATTCCCGTTGCAGCGTCTCGGGCTCCCGCGTCTCCAGGTCGTATCGCGTAAAGTCAATCGCCGCGGGCGGGTCGCCGGTCGTCCAGTTGCGCAGCAGCGCCAAGCGAAAGTCACGGTTCATGAACCACTCGATCTCCAACTCCTTTTCAGAGCCCGGCGCTCCCGTTCCTTTCGCATCAAACCGGTAGTTGAGCGAGTTGTTATTCGGCGTGTGCTTCCGCCACTCCAGGCCAAACGCGCCTTCGGTCATCACCTTCGTGTCCGGCCATCTCTCGCGCACCGCTTGCAGCCAATACGTCAAATCCTCATCGTGGCCGATCGATACCTCCCAAATGCCCGTCACCCAGCCAAAGCCATTCAGCGCGAGGCCCCGGTCAAAGTGCATCGCCGTTGTATCCAGCATCTCTTTGCGCCCGCCGGCGATTCCCAGTTTTGGATTGCCCACTGTCTCGATGGGGCCTACGCCCATCCTGCTGTTGAATCCGCCCTCGAAGCCTTCCCGCCGAGCGGAGAGAAAGTCGCAGGTCCACCCATCCAGGCATACGCAGTCAATAAAATCTGCAGCGCTTTGTGCGGGCTTCAGGTAATGTTCGCGGCTAGGATAGTAGGGATAGCAGACGCCACCATCGCCATCGCCGTAATCAATTCCATGCTGACTCCAGATCTGGCCCTGGCACACATGGATGCCCTCTTCGGTTGCAAGAAATCTCTGGTTCTCCGCATCCATATAGCCGGCCACCAGGGACTCCGGACGATACCCGCCACCCACCATCGTGGTGATCAACTGCAACGCGTCGTGAATGGTCTTGCGGGTTTCCGCGCGCGTGTTATACATGGGCGCGCAGTAGCCGCCCGGAATGAACGTGATCTCGTCGCCGTAGCGGTCATGATAGGAGGCCAGCAGCCGCCTGGCTTCCTTGTATTCCGGACGGCTGTCCTGCAACGCCAGCCAACTGATCGCCCAGGTCATCCGGCCACCCGGGCAGCCGCGCTCGAAGGCTTCCCGCCGCGCGCGGATACGTTCCGGTCGGTTGTCTGCCGCTTCATCCTCACCAATGGAGCGAGTCCGGGTGACCTCAATCTGGTTTACGCGCACGACCGAAACGTGCGTCAGAAATCGTCCGCGCAGCCCGGAGGAGTTCGACCCTGCTGCGAATGCATTCTTCTGAGCCGCCGCCAGCGTGAGACATCCCGCTGAAGCTGCCGCGCCGTTTAAAAACTGCCGTCTATTCCAATTTCTGTTCACAACCATCGTTCCGCACCACCTTTGCGCCGCCACATCTGGCGACAATAGGATAGGTCCTCGACGCGCTTTTCACGCGGTGAAAACCGCGCCGGCTGCCTCCAAGCGACAACCCAACGGCTGGCTCCTATACTTACCAGGGGTGGAAACGAGCCGTATTCCGGTTCCAACTCAGAGGAATAATTATGACTACAATCAGTCGCCGCAATTTTATCGCCGCCGCCGCAGCTACCGCGGTTGCCACCCGCCTGGGCGCACAGAGCCAGACGGCAGCCCAGCTCACGCTCACCCTTCCGGCCGAGGCAACAGGCCCGCACATGCCTGCCGACTTCGTGGGCTTGTCCTATGAAGTGCAGCAGCTCAACGACCCGAGTTTCTTTTCGCTGAAGAACACCGGCCTCATTCGCGAGTTCAAGGCGCTGTCGGCGCATGGCGTGTTGCGGCTCGGCGGCAACACCAGCGAGTTCGCCTATTGGCAGCCCACGCTTAGCGCGCCGGAGCCCGAGCATCCCAAGACCCGCGAGGTGGTCGGCGAGCCCAAACCAAACTACTACTCCGTTACGGAAGAGGCCGTGCGCAACCTGGCCGCATTCCTGAAAGCTACCGGATGGACCTGCCTCTACGGCATCGGCATGGGAACCAACGTCCCCGAGCGCGCCGCGGCGGAAGCTGAGTTCGTGGCCAAGACTCTCGGCGCGAGTTTGCAGTATTTCCAGATCGGTAACGAGGTGGACATGTTCGACCGCCACCTGCGCGATCCCAAAACCTGGTCCGCGAAGACCTATCTAGCCGAGTGGCTCACCCTTGCCCGCGCCATCACCGCCCGCGTGCCCGATGCCAAATTCGGCTTGCCCGATGTGGCTGCGAATGTGGCCTGGCTCACCGAGATCGCCGATCTCTGGCCTGCCGTCGAGAATCCGCCGCACGTCACCACGCTGACGCACCATCACTACTTCGGCGGCCCTGCCACCAATCCGGAAGTCAACATCCCCAACCTGCTGAAGCCAGCCACAATGGCCAAGGTGCAGAAGACTGCCGACACCGCGACCGCCGCAGCCAAGAAAGTGGGCGCGCGCGTCCGCATGACGGAAGGCAACACCTGCTATCGAGGCGGCAAGCCGGGAGTGTCCGACGTGTTCGCCGCGGCGCTCTGGGCCGCAGACTATTCGCTACTGCTGGCCAGCAACAACTACTCCGGCATCAACCTGCACGGGGGTACCGGCCAGTCGGTCGCGAACTCCGTCGGCGGCGCTTTGCCGGGCGATGTGCTGCTCAAGGAAAAGGGTGAGACCGCAGAGCAGATCGCGACGCATCCGCACCCGTTCTACACGCCGATTGCGACCTTCGGCGCGGACTACATGCTGGAGCCTGTTGCCTACGGCTTGAAGTTTGCCGGATCGTTTGCTGGAGCAACGTTTCTCCTCGCCGATCTCACCGCAAAAATTCAAGCAACAGGCGTCGACGCCAGCGCCTACGCCGTCAAGCTGGCAAGCGGGCAAACCTCTGTCATCATCCTCAACAAGGATGCGGATAAGGCTCTCGAACTGACTGTGGACTTCGGAGCCGGCAAGGCAGGTGAGGTGGAAACGGAAACGCTGCACGCCCCCGCACTCGATAGCCGCGAGGCGCACATCACGCGCTCCGCAAAACCCGGCCACGCAAAGGGCGGCAAATACACTGTCACCGTTCCCAAAGCCACGGGCCTTCGCCTGACGCTCAAGGGCTAGAGCATTTTCACCATTGATGTAGAGCAGCTTTGAAGGGTACGGGCTTTAGCCCGTACATAAACCCCGCAAAATGAGTTGGGCTTTAGCCCCTGAGGGAATGATTATCCCTCTATACCATTTCTGAAACTGCGCTAAAAGGCCTTATCAAACAGAAGCATCGCGCCGCCGCGATGTTCTCGCGGCGGCGCGGCGCATTTTGCATCCGCATACCCGACCTTCACGCATCCCAATGCTTACGCGTGTTTGATAAACGTCCCCAACTGCAACTCGACCATGGCCTGCTGCAGCTGGGCCTGCGTGTTCATAACGATCGGCCCACGCCACGCCACCGGCTCTTCCAGCGGCTTGCCGGAGACCAGCAGGAAGCGAATCCCCTCCGGCCCCGCCTGGACCACGATTTCATCCCCGCGATCGAACAGCACGAGCGAATGGTTTTTCGCGTCGTACACCGGCGTTGCATTTGGATCGACAGCCGACTCCGTCAGCACAGCCTGCGGGGCCGAAGCATCGCGGAAGGTTCCCGCCCCGGCAAAGACATACGCAAACGCATTCCGAGTCGTCTCCACCTGGATGCGCTTCTTCTTACCCGGCGGAACGGAAATATCCACGTAGCGCGCATCAACCGACATTGATTCAGTCGCCACGCCCTCCACAGGCCCTCGTTTGCCCCAGAAGTCCCCGCAGATAATGCGCGCTTTGGTTCCATCGTCTTCGGTGACCTCCGGAATGGCGCTCGACGGAATGTCCTGGTAGCGCGGGTCGGTCATCTTCAGATGCGCGGGCAGGTTCGCCCACAACTGAAAGCCGTGCATGCGGCCGTTCGCGTCGCCCTTCGGCATCTCCTGGTGCAGAATGCCGCTGCCGGCCGTCATCCACTGCACGTCGCCCGCGGTCATGCGGCCCTTGTTGCCCAGGCTGTCGCCATGCGCTACCTCCCCGGCCAGCACATACGTGATGGTCTCAATGCCGCGGTGGGGATGCCAGGGGAAGCCGGCAATGTAATCCGCGGGATTTTCGTTGCGAAAATCGTCGAGCAGCAGGAACGGATCGAACTCGGCTGTTTTGCCGAAGCCGAACGCACGCTGCAGCTTGACGCCTGCGCCTTCGAGGGTGGGTTGGGTTTGAAGTATCTGTTTCACTGCACGAAGCGACATGGTAGACCTCCTGGGGACTGACTCGCGCGTACAACTATTGGATGCGGGCGCGAGATATTCGTTGCAACGACTATTCCTTCGGTATGAGCACGGCACGGACCAGCGCATTAACCGGGAGATTCAACTACCTGATAAGATTGCTGATTATTTGAAACACAAGCATGGGGCAGCACAGCCTTGGATCGCTCCCAATTGTGAAGCTGGCCGAGGTGCCCCATAAAGCTTCGCACCAAAAGCAAAGGACAAAATGGAACCACGGTATCTGGCGTTTGACATCGAAACCGCAAAAGACATTCCTGGCGAAGATTTCATCTGGCGTCCCCATCGGCCGCTTGGCATAGCCTGCGCGGCCACATTGGCCAGCGATACGGACCAGACAGTTCTCTGGCACGGTAAGACGCCTGACGGATCGCCTGCTGCGCAAATGAGTCGCGAAGACGCGCAGGAACTCGTCCATTATTTGGTGCAAATGGCGTCTGAGGGATACACCATCCTCACCTGGAACGGGCTGGGGTTTGATTTCGACATCCTTGCGGAAGAGTCCTCCAATCCCGCCGCCTGTAAGGAGTGCGCACTCGGCCATGTGGACATGATGTTTCATGCGTTTTGTTCTCTGGGCTACCCGATTGGGCTAGAAAAGGCCGCGCAAGGCATGGGTTTGCCTGGAAAGCCCGCCGGCATGAGTGGCGACAAGGCGCCCAGACTTTGGGCGCAGGGCCAATTCAAGACGGTCCTGGAATATGTTGCGCAGGACGTGCGAGTTGCACTGCAGATAGCGCAAGCCGGCGAGCAGCGCCACAGCCTTCAATGGACCACGCGCAAGGGCACAAGGAGTTCGATGCCCTTGAAGAATGGCTGGTTAAGCGTGGAGAAAGCACTGCGCCTTCCAGCGCCGGACACTTCGTGGATGTCAGCGCCAATTCCTCGCAGCGATTTTACCGCCTGGCTCACGGCCAGCTAATTGCCCCGCTGGAAACCCGGCATCCTCTGCGGCATGCCCGCTTCCGCTCCAGTTCTGAGCGCATCGTCGAGTAACCCGAAGTTCGCCTCGTTATCCACCCATTCCACAATGCCCCTGCCCCCGCGCCGCCGTATCCTCAAGAGAGACCCCGTGTCCGACTTCGCCCAAACCGTCAAGCAACAGGCCGACATCGTCAAGGTGATCGAAGGCTACATCCGCCTGCGCAAGGCCGGGGCGCAGAACTACTCCGGCCTCTGCCCCTTCCACAAGGAAAAATCCCCATCCTTCTCCGTCCACGCCGTGCGCCAGTTCTATCACTGCTTCGGCTGCCAGGCCTCGGGCGACGTCTTCAGCTTTGTCGGCAAGATCGAGAACGTGGGCTTTCCCGAAGCCGTTCGCATTGTGGCGCAAAAGGTAGGCATTCCTCTGCCCAAGCGCGAGTTTTCGTCGCCGGAAGAGGCCGCAGGCGCCCGCATGCGCGCCAGACTCTTTGATCTGCACGAGACCGCAACCGCCTTTTTCGAAGAGCAGTTGCGCGGCCCGGAAGGCGCTGTGGCGCGCGAATATCTCGCCGGTCGCGGACTGACGCCCGAGGGCATTGCCAAATTCCGCATCGGCTACTCGCCCGACAGTTTCAACTCCCTCCGCGACCGGCTCAAAGGCATGGCCGACGACGAAACCTTGCGCGCCAGCGGCCTCTTTAGCTCAAAGGAGCAGGGCGACGGCACAATGGGGACCATCTACGACCGCTTCCGCAAGCGCATCATGTTCCCCATCGCCAACGAGAGCGGCCGCGTGATTGCCTTCACCGCGCGCACCCTCGAAACGGGCGAGAAAGCCGGCCCCAAGTACCTCAATTCACCGGAGACGCCCCTCTACTCCAAGGGCCAGGTGCTCTTCAATCTGGACAAGGCCAAGACGGCGATTCGCCAGTTCGAGTTTGCCCTCCTGGTCGAGGGCCAGATGGACTGTATCTCGGTCTTTCTGCGCGGGATTCAGGCCGTCATCGCCACCAGCGGAACGGCCTTCACCGAGCAGCAGGTGGCGATTCTGCGCCGCCACACCTCCAATGTCGTCGTCAACTTCGACCCCGACGCGGCTGGCAGCAACGCCGCCGAGAAGTCCATCGCCCTGCTCACTGAGGAGGGCTTCACCATCAAGATCGTCACTCTCGACGGCGGCCTCGATCCGGACCGCTACATCCGCGAGCGCGGCGTCGAGGCCTACACGGCTGCAATCCGCGGCGCGCGCCGCCAGTCCGACTACCTGATCGAGCGCGCCCGCCAAATGTTTCCCGGCGCCAGCGGCGAGCAGAAGGTCAAAGCGATGAACTACTTGCTGCCGCACATCCGCCGCCTGCCGGAAAAGCTGTCCCGCGAGCAGTTTGCAGCGGACGCCGCGCAAAAGCTCGGCATCGATTCAGCCGTGCTGCGCGAGGAGCTGCGCCAGGCAGCACTCAAGCGACGCGACCACGTCGAGACCAAGGCCACGACGCTGACAGAAGTCGAGCGGGTGCTGATGCGGGCGCTGGCCATCGACGACCCGGAAAACGAGTCGGCGCGGCGGCTGGCCATTCAGGCGCTTGCCGAGCAACCCACGTGGTTTGAGCATCTTGGCACGTACAAGGCGCTGCAGGCACTGGCCAGCCGCCAGGCCCGCGACCCCATGGATGTGGTCGAGGACCCTGCCCAACGTGCCTTGCTGGCCGAAGCGCTGCTGGCTGAAGTCAAGCCGCCCGAGCCCGGCGAAGTGCAGAGCGCCGTCCAGGAGATCCAGGAACGCACCATGGAGAACCGCCAGCGCGAACTCCGTTCGTTGATCGCCGAGGCCGAGCGCCGCGGAGATTTTGCCGAATTGGCCCTCCTGTCGCAGCAAAAGTTGGAGCTTGACAGGGCCTTGCGCCAGTTGCACAATCACAGGCCCCCGCAGCAGTAGAGCAAATTCGCAGTTGGTGTGGAGTGGTTTTGAAAGGGCACGGCTTCAAAGCCTGCCCTGAGCGAAGTCGAAGGGTGACGCAAAGACCGCAAAAATCTGCGGGGCTTTAGCCCCTGAGGGAATGCTTTTTCCTCTATACCATCAGGAAAAATGCGGTAGATGCCGGTCCGGCCGTACCCGGCAGCAGGTCCGAAAACTGCCCTAAAACAGGCGAATACTGCGTCGAAATCCCCCCTGTCGGCGTCTAACTAAATAGAAGCAGGAGTGGTTGGGAGACACGTCTTCCCGGCCTGGATTGACAACACTCCGCCGCTGTTCTCTTGCCCCCGGTTTTTTGCTGGAGACGACGCGGCAGATTGTGGTAATCTATTGATCTCTGTGAGGATGCGCGCCCCTCTGCCCCACACATGAGCTACGGCTCGCGGGCTATTCCAGGCGAAACCTGAAGCGCTGTCATCCTGTTCCGAGCAACTACCTGAAACCGCTTCTTTTTTTGCGGGTGACCGCAAATCCGCGTCCACATGCCTGCGGAGATTTCCTCGCGGAAATCTTTTTTGCATGCCGGGATAGGACCACGCACCGTCGCGCAATGCGGTGCTGAATATCTACTGCGCTGGAGAGAAGGAAAATTTTGGCGATTGACGACAAATTTGAACACGACATCGACAACATCGTTGAAGTAGGCAAAGAGAAGGGCTATCTCACCTACGGCGACGTGAATGACATGCTGCCGGATGAGATCGGCTCAGGCGACGATCTCGACGATCTGATTACAACCATCGGCACCCAGGGCATCGATCTCATCGACGCTCCCAAGTTTCCCGGCGACAAGGACTTCGAGCTCGAAGAAGGCGAGGATGTCGAACTCGACCTCACGCCTGGCACTTTGGAAAAAACCAACGACCCCGTCCGCATGTATCTGCGCGAGATGGGCACCGTGCCGTTGCTCACGCGCGAGGGCGAAGTCGAAATCGCCAAGCGCATCGAGCGAGGCCAGTTGCGCGTACTCAAAGCCATCTCCCGCTCGCCTATCGTCATCCGCGAGATTGCGGCGCTGGGCGAAGACCTCAAGCGCGGCGTGCGCAACGTAAAAGAAGTGGTGGTCTTCGACGAAGAGGAGCTCACCGAAGATGTGGTGCTGACCCGCGTCAAGGCCACCGTGGCCCGCATTGAAACGCTGGTCAAACACCAGAAAAAGATTGCCGCCTTTGAAGAGAAGCAGGTTGCGATCACTGCTTCGGCCACCAAGGCCAAGGTCAAGGAAGCGCGCCGCCTGCGCTGGATGATTGCCCGCGAAAAGGTCTACATCTCCCGCATCGTGCGCGAACTCAAATACACCGCCATGGAGCGCAAGCGCCTGCTCGACAGGGTCAACAAGACCGTCGACACCATGCGCACGCTCGAGCGGCAGATTCGCTCGCTCGACCAGAAGTTTGACGCCTCCAAGAGCGAGGAGCTCAAGAAGGAGTACCGCCGCCAGCAGAAAAACTGCAAGGTGGATCTGGAAAAAATCGAAGGCGACGCCGGCGTCTCCATTGCCGAACTCAAGCGCACGCAGCGCGAAATGATTCAGGGCGACATGGATGCCGAGCAGGCCAAGAGAGAGCTGATCGAAGCCAATCTTCGGTTGGTTGTATCCATCGCCAAAAAGTACACCAACCGCGGCCTTCAGTTCCTCGACCTCATTCAGGAGGGCAACATCGGCCTCATGAAGGCGGTGGACAAGTTCGAGTACCGCCGCGGCTACAAGTTCTCGACCTATGCCACCTGGTGGATTCGTCAGGCCATCACCCGCGCCATCGCGGACCAGGCCCGCACCATCCGCATCCCGGTGCACATGATCGAGACCATCAACAAGCTCATCCGCACCAGCCGTCAGCTTGTTCAGGAGCTCGGCCGCGAGCCGTCGAGCGAAGAAATAGCGCGCCGAATGGACATTCCTGTCGCCAAGGTCCGCAAGGTCCTCAAGATCGCGCAGGAGCCCATCTCGCTTGAAACCCCCATCGGCGAAGAGGAAGATTCGCACCTCGGCGACTTCATTGAAGACC
>CAYQOQ010000156.1:0-10233 GCA_964419175.1 uncultured Occallatibacter sp.
CCTTTGTTCCTTGCCTTATTGTCCAGACCTTCGGTCTGGCACCCCACTGCCGGGGTGACAATAGCCATTTGACATTTCCGGGATTCGCTCCAGGTTTGCGTTTTTGCCTTTTTCTCGTAAAAGCGTTGGAGGGTTGCGGGGCATGGGCACCGTCCCTACGGGACTCCGGCAGGCTCTTGTTGGACTGCCGCCCCCACGCTACCACCCCAAGAAACAAGAACCGTTTCTTGGGGACCCCGTGAAGCGCGGGGCTAACAACCATTGCGCCTACGGCGTGGGTGATGAGCCGCTGCCGGCATGGAGCGATTTTATCCAGGCCCCTTTGAGGGACCGCCAACCATAAAGCCTCTGGCTTTGCCGGAGGATACTTATTCTTCGGGTCTGGTTTTTCGCCGCGCCCGAACTGCGCCTCAAGCCTGATCGATCGGCAAGGCGGCAAGTTTACCAACCAAGCGCACCGTCTCCACCGATACGGTAACCACCTGGCCAACGAGCCGGACAATATATTCAGGATCATCCTCGCGGTTTGGATCGTTGACAATGCCCGAGCGCGCATCGGTCGAAACGCGGTACTGGTCCACCACCCACTCCAGAGCGCTGCGGTTGCCCAGCCGGTACTCATAGACCTCGGGCGGAATCCCGCTCAAGCTCAGGAAGTCGTTGTATCGGAGTTGCGTCTTGTCCTTCGAGAGCGTCATCTTTTCGACACGCCAGTTCAGCTTGCCGGTCTCTGTGCGTTCGAGCGGATACTCCGCCTGCTGTTCGTAGTCGATGTGCAGCTTCATCAGCGCCGCGCCGGTCTCGGCAAAGCGCCGAAACTCGGGGGCCATCGGAATCCGGGGTAACTCCCGCTTCAGATTCGCCGCATAGCGCGTCCGGTACTCGGGATGATGTAACAGGCCATAAGTGTAGTGAAAGATATCCCACTTAGTTATTGAGTTATCTCCGTAATGCTTCCGAAACTCCCCAAGTGCCCAGTCGGTAATGTTCTCGCGGCGATTGGTGCCGTCTTCGTCGTAACTATAGAAGGAGAAGCATTTTGTTTGCCGACCGCCAAAGTGGAGCGATATTAGGCTCGATGTGACTTGGGCCGAGAAATCAATTTGTGCCTCATTCACCACGCAGATCGCAACGTTCTCGGTCGTCTCAGTCGGAAACATCAGTTTGAGCTTATACTGCTCTTCATTCCAAAAGCTGGAAAAATAGAGATGCTCCGTTGTAAACGGCCTGTACATCGACGATCTGATGTCCGCAGCTTTGAATTGGTCGAGCTTACCAGCGGACAGAGATGCCTTAGTCTGTCGCGTCCACTTGATCAACCGGTCGTTCACGTCCGCAAAGCGGTCGATTTCCTTTGTCGGCCGCCCCTTTGCGATGTATTGCGCAACGCTGGAATTGTAGGCCCCGATTGATTTCCCAACGTTGCGCGCAAGAGCATCCGCGTTGTGGTTAAAAACATAAGCGTCCCGATTGGTTGCGACTCCCAAACTGCTTACGCGGAACAGGGTGCCGACCCCTTCACTGACGCTATGCCCTTTGACGGAAACGGGAATGTAGTCCTTGAAGTCAGGTGCCTCTTCCTCATGCAGCCAAGCATTCTTGTCGTCCGGCTCGAGCCTCCGCCAATCAACGCCAGAAATCTCCCCCCAGTCACTCAGTTGCTGGTATTTCTGGCCCTTCTTCCAATCCGCCGCGACGGACGCATACAGGATTTGCCCACGAGACCCAAGCTCATGGTCGGCCTTTTTCACCAGCACCGTGATCGCAACACCCACCTGAATTCCGAAGACATTATGCGTTGTTCCCGAGAGCTTCGGATTCCTCCGCACATCTCCGCCGAGGTCGACGACGTATATCTTGTCGAAATCGTTCTGGAGATATTCCCTCATCCCATCAAATGCAACCTGATCGACAAAACCGCTATTGCTGACGAATGCCACAACACCACCAGCCCGAATGCGGTCGCTCGCCAGCCGAAATGCTTTTACATACGGGTCGCTCAGCTTGTTGCGCAGGATAGCCTTGGACGCCTTTGTGTAGGTCTCTCTCACCCGCGCGTCCATGTGCTTGTACTTGCGATTCTTGTTCTGATCGTTCTCATTGGATTGGTTGGTGTTGTAAGGAGGATTCCCAATCACCACAAAGATCGGCGCTTTCTTCTGCTTCCGAATGCGTTCGGTATTCCCTTCAGTCATGAACTCGAAACCGGCCTGTCTCGGCTCCGCCAGTTCGAACGTATCCACCAAACAAATGCCTTCGAACGGCTCGTACTCGTCCACTCGATCCATATACGCGTGCTCGATATTCATGCTGGCGATGTAGTAGGGCAACAGCATGATCTCGTTGCAGTGCAACTCTTCCTTGTACTTCTGCGGCAGGCTGCTGGTTTTGATTTCCTTCATCACGCGCGTGATAAAGTTCCCTGTCCCCACAAACGGGTCGAGGATGTGCACGCCCTTGTCGCTGAGGCTGCGGCCAAACTCCGACTTCAAGACCTCTTCCACGCTGCGCACCATGAAGTCCACAATCGGCTGCGGCGTGTACACGATTCCGTGCGTATCCGCCTGCTTTTTGTTGAAGCCCTGGAAGAACCGCTCGTAGACCTTGTTGAGAAAGGCCTGCTTTTCGGAGTAGCTGCTGGCCATCGAGGCTGTCTCCTCGATGGCCTTGTAGAACGGGTCCAGATCGCGCAGAAAGCTGTCGCGGCTGAAATGCTTCTTGGTCAGCGAGTCAATGACCTTTTCGATTTCGGCGGCGATCACGTTGCGGCGCGTAAACTCCGGGTTGTCGAAGATGCGCCGAAAGATGCGCTCGGTGAGCAGATGCTGCACCAGCATCTCTTCGACGGCCTCGTCCTTGAGGTCGGGATTGATGGATTCGCGGCATAACTCGGCAAAGGCAGTGAAGCGCTCGACAAACGCCGGGTTGCTCTTCCGCTCGCCCTCGATCAGGGTCAATGCGCCTTTGGCAATCTCCGGAATGCGCTCGGAGAACTCGCGCACGGCGCGATCCCAATCCTCCTGGTGCGGCTGCTGCCACTCGAAGAACAGCCGAAGCACGTCGACCAGTTTTTCGGGGTCGGATATGTCTTCATTGAAGGTAATCCGCCCGTTCTGAACCAGGATTGCCTGCGTCGGCGCCTGAAACAGGATGTTCGTTTGCGGGTATCCGGCGGCGAACTTCTTGTTCACCTCCGCCTTCAGGTCGTCCTTCTCGTCCTTGGCCTCCCAGTAGCCGCGGGGCAGGTTGAAGGCGTCGAGGACGGCCGCATCCACGCGCAGCGGGCTTTTGCCGGGGCGAGCAATCTGATATTCGCCCACCACAAACCACTCGAACGAACGGGCGCACTTCTCCAACAGCGATTCAAAAGCCCGCCTGAGATTGCCCTCGTTGTCGAATTTGCCTGCCGCGCACTTCGCCAGCGTCTCGTAGTAGGCCTTGACCGGGGCATGCGTTGGCTTCAGCTTGAAGTTACTCATGGTTTCCCATCAACTTTAAATCGCAATCGAGCGCCGCGAACAAATCGCGTCTCCGCCGAACCTGCCTAGATACCCACCGCGCGCGGGCAGGTGGGCCGGGTGCCGCAGGTCTCGCTTTGAGACCTGGGAAATCAAGAGGGCAACGTTCATCTTGGGAGCCTCCCCTGTTTGGAAATACTGGCTACAGTATCGCCGCAAACCCCTTCCGGCGAATCACATTGAGCAGCGCCAACGCCGGGCCCTTCGGCTCCTTTGCGCCGCGCTCCAACTGCGAGATGTAGCCGACGCTCAAATTCAACGACCGGGCGAATGCCGCCTGGCTCATATTCGCGCGTTCTCTCATGCTGCGAATCTCTTCGCCGCTGATGGGCGTGGCCGTGGGAAGCGTCTGCGCCCCAAGCAGGCGAACGGTGATCTTTTCGTGAGCGGCCTTGTCCATCAGGCCGCTTCGATATTGGTCGCCAGCCATCTCAAGAATTGCCTCGGACACCTTGCTAATTTTCTTCGTCATCTTCGACCTCCTGTAAGTTGCCGGCTTCAACCTCCACGCGAATCAGGCCGGGGCCTGCCGCAAGCCAGTTCTCCGCGAGTTCGCGGAAAAACTCCAGTTCATCCTGGCTGATGTTCTCCTTCTCGTTCTTCGCGAACCCGAAAAGAAAAACAGCCCGTCCCTTGATTCGATAGGCAACAATCACGCGATAGCCGCCCGATCGTCCCTGTCCTTGCCGGGCGACACGCTGCTTGATGAGCCCGCCGCCAAGGTCGGCGTCAATCAGGCCGCGTTCGGCCCGCGCGATTGCTTCCCGCAAACTGGAGTCCGTGATTCGCTCCTGTCGGGCAAACCTCGCGAACCATTTCGTCTTGAATGCGCGCATGGCTCCGCCTAACACTATGAACTATAGCACATAAAACTATATCTAGGAAAAACAAAAAGGCTAGTTCAACAAAGCATGATGTCGTGGAGTTCTACGGACTCCCACCCATCGGACAAAAACAGAGACGTCCGATGGATGGGGCACAGCGCATGAAAAACGCGACCGGAGTGCAGAAGCTAAAGGCTGAGAGCTAAGAGCTGAAAGCTGTCTTACGCCAGCACCGGCAGCGTTGGCATTTCGCCCAGGGCCTTGGCTTCGGCGACGACTACGTCCAGCAGCGCCAGCACTTCGGCGACGGTCATGGTGTAGATCTCGCGCTGCGCGTCGTAGCCTTCTTCAATCAACTGCTTCAGATGCAGCCCGGCGATCTGCGCGGCAATCTGGTCGGTGATCACCTTCCCGGTGCGCTTTTTCTGTTCCACCCAGGCCGTGCAGGGCAGGGCAATCCACATGGGCCGGCCGTTGACGTCGAAACGCACATCCACAGCATCGGCGTGGCGCGTGGCGATGGCGACCATGGTGCCCTTCCAGCGGCAGTGCAGATCCTCGCCGCTCCAGCGATCGGTTACGTGGAAGTCTTCATACATGCAATAAGCCTATCGTTGCGGGTCAAGAAGGGCAAGTGGATCGAGCAGACTTCTTTGCTCTCGCTGCCCACATCGGCCTCGCACCTGCGCTGCATTTATTCACAGGGCCGGCCTCTGTTCCACCGCGCCCTGCTGCCGATGAACCCATCAGGAGATGTCAATCATGCAGGTCACAGTCACAGTCCCCGATGCCATTGTCCGCGAAGCGGGAACTCAGGGTCTCTCAGTTGTTGAATACGTTGAGTCACTTATCGACAAGGGGATGAGTGCGGCCGTGGGGCGTCCGGTGCTCGATACCGCCATGCAGCGGATTCGCGCTCTTCGCGAGGCGGCACTTAGCGGCAAGTAACAGACAGTTACCTGTCGATTTATGCTCTTCAGCGTCTGCCGCCCGGTGGACGCTGCTCTTCGTGCGCTGATAGACTAATAGGGTTGCTGTCGCAGCGCCTCCTTCGGTTCGGACTCGCCTGCAAGTCACGTCAATATTGACAACGGACTGACAAGAGACAGACAAGAGAAGGACAAGAAGACTCCGTGGATACTCAAACCCGTCACGCCCTCAAAAATGACAAATTAGCCCAGGCTGCAGCGTCGAGCGCCAATTGGGTTAGCGGCCACCGTTCCGGCGTTCTGCGCTGGGTCATCGTTGGCGTAGTGGCTCTAATTCTGATTATCGGTGGGTTCCTTTTCTGGACCATCCGCTCGTCCGCGGCCGACACGGCTCTGGGCGCTGCCATGGACACCTACAACGCCCCTCTGGCCCAGCCCGGACTGCCGTCTGGCAACGGTGTTTACACGACCGCCGCCGACCGGTCTAAAGCCGCCAACCAGCAGTTTGTCGATGTGGCGAATCAGTACGGCTGGATGTCCCAGGGCAAGAAGGCGCATTATTTCACCGGCATCACATACCAGGAACTGGGCCAGAATGCCTCCGCGGAAACTGAGCTGAAGATCGCCGCCGGCGCATGGGACCGGAATCTCGCCAACCTGGCCAAGCTCGCTTTGGCCGGTCTCTATCGCCAGACGGCGCGCGACGCCCAGGCCATCGAGATCTACAACGGGATTGTCGCCAAGCCGTCGGAAACAGTCTCGGCCGCGGTGGCCCAGCTTGATCTGGCCGACGTTTATGTGGCCGAAGGCAAGCAGGACCAGGCCCGCGCTCTCTGGGCGCATATCAAGGACGCGGACAAGGATGGAGCAGCCGGCTCCATCGCCGCGCAAAAGCTCGGCGCCGGGCGGTAAGGCGCGCGCCAGGCAGTCAATACCGACTCGCGGAACTGACGGTTCCGCGAGTTTTTCTTTTGCGGCGCCTCCGGGAATAGCGCCGCGCATTCGAGCATTATTCACTCCGCCTGCGTCTGGTGAGGTATGAGCACCAGCCAGGCAATTTACGCAGGTTGGATGGAGATTCCAAACAGCGCAGTGGACGAACTGGCACGCACTCGTGCGGAAGAAGAGACTCTTGCGGCCCTGGTCAGCCAGTACGCTGGTACGCTCTATCGCGTCGCTTACTCTGTCCTGCGCAATGCAGCCGACGCCGAAGATGCCGTGCAGGAGGCGTTTCTGCGTGTGCTGCGCCATCGCGACACACTTGGCGAGGTTCGCGACCAGCGCGTGTGGCTCATCCGCATCGTTTGGAACATCGTCCTCGACCGCAAGCGCCGCGCCAAGACCAGGCCCGAGACCGATGACGTAGCGGAACTGGCGCGCGTTCTGCCTTGCGGCGGTTTATCCGCCGAGCAGATCGCCTCCGCCGCGCAACACCATGCTCATGTGCTGTCCTGCGTCAACAAGCTGCCGTCGAAGGAGCGCGAGGTACTGCACCTATCCGCCTTCGAAGAGCTCAACAGCGTAGAGATCGCCGAGGTTCTCGGCATCACGGAATCGAGCGTGCGCTCGCGGCTGTTTCGCGCCCGCAACCTGATGGCGAGCCTGCTCGATCATTCAAGGAGTCAGCAATGAATTCACCCGCTCAGAATGTTTTCTCGCACAATTCGATTTCCGGTGTTGAGCGTGAGGCTGCTTCCGGTTCGGCAGAAGTGACTCTGCGCCTGATTGCGCGGATTCCCGCGCCCGAGGGCCTTGAAGACCGCGTGATGGCCGGTCTAAAAACGGCTCCGCGTGCCGCGCGCGTTCTCCATTGGCCGGCGGTGCTGCAGCCCGCCACTAGCTGGATGCGCGGCGCGGCTGCGGCGGCCATTGTGTTTGTAGTCGCTGGCGGCGGTTGGGGAATCTACACGCACGTGCAGCCGGGGCAACCGGCGAGAGTAATCACGATGCCGCCGCACGTTGGCGCAGCCGGCGGATTTTCAAACGCCGGCGCCATGCGCACGCCGGAGACGCTCAATGGTCCCATGCTTACGCAGCCGTTCGTTGCGCAACCCGTGATTGCTCAACCCGCGCAGACCAAGCCGCTGAAGAAAGTTTCCGCGCCGATTACGCCCGCGATACACAGCCAGACGCAGGCGGCCCATAAGGTTTCGGCAGCACCTGCCGTGTCCGCGGTGAAGTAGAGTCCGTGCCATGGCGGTTCTATCAAGCGTTCTTCGTAACCGCCTTGATTACCATGCCCAGCAGCGCCAGCACCACGGCTCCCCAGAACGCCGGGGCGAAGCCGTGTACCTGAAAGCCCACCACGATCTTCGATGCCAGCAGGATCATTAGCCCGTTGATCACGAGCAGGAAGATGCCCAACGTGAGGATGCTGAGCGGAAACGTGATGATCTTCAGCAGGAAGCCAACGGTGGCGTTCAGCAGCCCAATGACCAACGCGGCGATCAGCGCAGGCAATAGGCCATGCACATCAAAGCCCGGGACGATCTTGGAAACAATTAGCAGCGCAATCGCGCTCAACACCCATTGCAGCAGCAGTGCCATGATCTTTTCCTCAGTGCGGCATGGGCCCAAGAGCTTAGGCCGCCTTCTGCCGTTGAATGCGGCCCCTGGCTCTACCGTATAGCATCGTCAGCAAGGATTGGCGCCGATTTTTCACAAAGCTGCCACCTTTCCCGTGGCGCGGGGTCCAACAAGAGACAGCAGAAGATGCCGCCGCGGCACTCCATGCGTACTGCGCCGCATCTTCAACTCACCCCAAAGGAACGGGCTTGATTTCTAAACGCAGAACCGTGCTGGCAGCCCTGTTGGCGCCGCTGATCGTAGTCCCCACCGCTCTCGCTCAGCAGGCCAATCCGCCTCTGCCCGACATCCGGCAGCTAATGACCGAGGTGCAGGCCCACCAGAAGCAGCTTGAGAAGGTGCGCGAGAACTACACCTACAACTCGCTCCAGACCACCCAGGACATCGACCAGTATGGCAAGGTGACAAAGACAGAGTCCGTCGAGGGCGAAGACTTTTTCGTCAACGGCCACGTAATTGAGCGGACAGTGAAGAAGAACGGCCAGCCGCTGAGCGGTCACGACCAGGACAAGGAAACCGAGCGCGTAACCAGGCTGGTTGAAAAAGCGGAGAAGACGCCTTCCGATCAGCCGCTCCAGGGACAGACGATCAGCATCAGCCGCGTTCTTGAAATCATGGATGTCCGTAACCCGCGGCGCGACAAGTTTCACGGGCGCTCGACCATCGTCTTCGACTTCATCGGCCGCAAGGACGCCAAGACGCACGGCATGCTGGAAGACATCTCGAAAAAGCTGGAGGGAACTCTCTGGATCGACGAGGCGGACCGCCAGGTGGCGCACATGGAAGTGCGCTTCAACGACAACTTCCGCGTAGCGGGAGGCCTCTTCGCCAACATACAGAAGGGCTCGAACCTGCGCTTTGACCAATCGGCAGTGAATCACCCCAACGACAAAGACCCGTCGTCGGGGACCCCGGTCAGCGACGGCCTCTGGCTGCCCACCGGCGCTGAAGGCTCCATGCAGGCGCGGCTGCTGATGGTCAAGAATCTCCGCCAGCATTTTGTAGAGCGCGACTACGACTACAAGCGCTTCAGCGTAGAGACGCAGCAGGTGAAAGACGCCAAGGTTGTGACGCAGAAAGCTCAATAGAAGGTGGTGGGACAGTTGGGGGCGGGCAGACTCCCGGAACTCCCAAAAAGTCTTGTCATGCTGAGCGATGCGCAGTGCCCGGCGTCCCCAGCGACCAGCCTTCGTCGCTGGGGCAGAGAGGCGTCGTAGCATCTGCTGTTGTCTTTCGGTCGCCGTACGGGCACACCAAAGCATTCAGTCCAGATTGCAGGTCATCGAGGAGTCAGGCTCAAGCTGGTGCCCCGTCGGTTGCTGAAGCAGGTGCCAGGCCGGGATTTTCGAGCCGTCTCTCTCAATGCTCTCGATGGACAAAATCTCTGGGCCGCATCAGTTGTTCAAGGTACCGGGACTTCATTTGCTTGCTCGCCATGATTTGCTTGATAGGGGGGAGTTTCAGAATTACTCCCAGAATGGCAGCCATGGCGCGATGATTCCAACACGCCTGATTATCGAAGATAAGGTTCTGAAGTTTTCCCCGCTCAATGGCCATAAGCACGGCGCGATGGGCAGTGGTGACCGGAGTGATCACGCGCATCTTCCGGAATCTGAGACTGATGCCGCGGTTGGGACACGTCCGTACGCAGACGCCGCAACCCAGACAGAGGGACTCGTCGATCCGCGCCTTTCTGCGCGTGGGCTTATGAGGGTCGCCTGCAGACACGAGTCCCATGGCCTCCACTGGACAGGCCGTTACGCATTTGCCACAGCCGTTGCAAGAATCCGCACTGACTTCCGGCAGGAAGTTCGTGGTGGCGATGGGGTTTAGGACGGCGAAGCGTTTGGCGGCGAGCATAGCCTCGCAACAGCATCCACAGCAGTTGCAGATAAACGCCACCTTCTGCTGTACGTTTTCACCGCACTGCACGAGATTGTGCGCCAGAGCCTCGTCCAGCAGGTCCATGCCTTCTTTTGCATCAACCTTGCGCGCAATGCCGTGCTTGATCAGCGACTGGGCCGTTCCGCTGAAGGTCATGCAAATGTCCATGGGGGCATCGCAGGATTTCCCAATGTGTTGCATTTTATGCCGGCAGTAGCAGGCTCCAACTCCCATATGCGAGGCCGTGTGGATCACCTCGCTGGCTCGTTCGTAGTCCATCACCGTCAACGTTTGGTCCGTAGTCAGAGCCTTCTCATTAACAAAGACGCGGCCCAGCTGCGTTTCGCCCCCGGTAAAGAGGTTCTTCACAAAATCCTCTTCCACGTTTAGGTACTGGTAAAACAGCTCGGCCAGCAGTTTCTGATCGTATCCGTTGCCCAGGCGCATCATTGAGAATTCGAAGAAGCCAGCCATGGGCGGAGGCAAGACAAA
>CAYQOQ010000157.1:0-10200 GCA_964419175.1 uncultured Occallatibacter sp.
GGATGGGGCACAGTTTCATTCCCCGCGGGTCGGTGAAGCCGGTGGGAGACTTTACAGAAACGTAGGCGCCAAGGGTCATTTTTCTCAAGAAAATGACCCCTCGCATGATCTTCAAGTGGCAGCACTTGAATCGAAACCGCTCTAGTTGGAAGCATGAATGCACCGAAAGGAAAGTATGAAAGATACCATGACCGCGGCTTATCTGCCCGGTAACTCGACCGTCGAAATGCGCACCGTGCCCGTGCCTGTTCCCGGCCACGGCGAAGTTTTGTTGCGCGTCAAGGCTTCTACCATCTGCGGCTCCGACATCCGCTGCATCTATCACGAGCATCTGGGCAAAGGCCCTGAGGGCTACCAGGGCGTCATCGCCGGCCACGAACCCTGCGGCCAGATTGTCGCGGAAGGCCCGGGCTGCCGCCGCTTCAAAACCGGGGATCGCGTCATCGTCTATCACATCTCCGGCTGCGGCGTGTGCAACGATTGCCGCCGCGGCTACATGATCTCCTGCACCAGCGAGAAGTATCGCCGCGCCTACGGATGGCAGCGCGACGGCGGCATGGCCGAGTACATGATCGCCGAAGAAAAAGATCTCATCGCTTTGCCCGATGCGCTCTCTTATGCTGACGGCGCGCAGGTTGCCTGCGGATTCGGCACTGTCTACGAGGGACTGGAAAAGATAGGCATCGACGGCAATCACGCCGTGCTCATTACCGGCCTAGGTCCGGTGGGCCTGGCCACGGGCGCGCTTTGCCGCAAGCTCGGCGCCAACAAAATCATCGGCATCGACGTCGTTCCCGAGCGCATGAAGATCGCACTCGACCTTGGCCTCTGCGATGCGGTTCTCGCCTCAGGCCCGGACAATGTTGCCCAGGTGAAGGAACTGACCGGCGGCATGGGCGTCGAACGCGCCGTGGATTGCTCAGCCAACAATGTCGCGCGTGCGACGGCGATCCGCGCCACGCGTAAGTGGGGAAAGATCGTCTTCCTCGGCGAAGGCGGCACGGTCGAATTCAACCCTTCGCCCGACATCATTCACGATCAGAAAACAATCTACGGTTCGTGGGTCACCTCGACCTGGCTCATGGAAGAGCTGGTTGAGCGTCTCGTCCGCTGGAACCTGCATCCGGCCGACATCGTCACGCACCGCTTCGCCCTGGACAAGGCAGCCGACGCCTATGCGCTGATGGCCTCGGGCAAGTGCGGCAAAGTTGCCGCCTGTCAGGATGAAGAGCTGAAGTAACCGGTAACAGGAGGAACGAGCAAATGACTAACTCTATAACTTCCACTGTGGCCGGCTGGAAAACCAGACTTAGCAGCCTGCTTCCGCTCTATGGTCATCGCAATTGGATTGTGGTTGCGGATTCGGCTTATCCGCTGCAATCGAAGGACGGCATTGAAACCATCGTCTCCGGCGAGGATCAGCTTGAAGTGGTGCGGCATGTTTTTGACGCGATTCACTCGGCAGGCCATATCCGCGCCAACATCTATGCAGACAGGGAACTCGCCTTCGTTCCTGAAATCGATGCGCCCGGCATAGACGACTATCGCAAAGGACTCCACACCTTGCTGAGTTCCGCACGCGTCAACTACATTCCGCACGACCAGGTCATTGCCAAGCTCGATCAATCGGCTCAGGTCTTCCGCGTCCTCATCATCAAAACCGACATGACCATCCCTTACACTTCTGTCTTCTTCGAACTTGATTGCGGCTACTGGAACGCGGATGCGGAACAGCGTCTGCGCCAGGCAATAGCGGCATCGGGTTCGAAATAGAACAGAACTCCGTATTCCCAAGCAAACGGCATCAGGAAAGGAAAGTTACCGCAATGGCTTTGAACAGGCGCGATTTGCTTAAGTCCTTGGGCGGTGCGTGTTCCGCCCTTGCTCTCTCAAAGTATGTGAAAGCCCAGGCCAGGAGCTTCGCCGGAACCCGTGAGTCCCTGCAGTCCTACCAGATTCCCAACTGGTTTCGCGATGCCAAGTTCGGCATTTGGTCGCATTGGGGTCCGCAATCGGCCATCGAAGAGGGTGACTGGTACGCCCGCAACATGTATATGCAGGGATCGGAACAGTACCGGTACCATGTGGAGACCTACGGCCATCCCTCGAAGGTCGGCTACAAAGACCTCGTGGATAACTGGAAGGCCGCGAAGTGGGACCCCGATCACCTGATGGGCCTCTACAAGAAGGCCGGCGCAAAGTACTTCTTCAGCATGGGCGTCCATCACGATAACTTCGACTTATGGAATTCGAAGTACACGCGCTGGAACTCCGTGAATATGGGGCCGAAAAAAGATGTTGTCGGCCTGTGGCAGAAGGCTGCGCGCAACCATGGACTTAGGTTCGGAGTGAGCGAGCACTTATGGATCAGTTACAAGTGGTGGGCTGTAAGTCACGGTGCCGATAAGACTGGGCCCATGGCTGGCGTAAAGTATGACGGCGCCGATCCAAAATTCGAGGATCTCTATCATGATGCCGATTGTGCCCGGCTTGCCGACAAGCTCGATTGGAACGACGACGATATTCCCGAATCGTGGAAGCGTCACTATCTTGACCGCATGACCGACCTGATCGACAAGTATCAGCCCGATCTGCTGTACACCGACGGTCACCTGCCCTTCGAGGATATTGGTCTGAAGATGGTTGCGCACCTTTACAACGTGAGCGCGCAGTTGCATGGCGGCGCAACGGAGGCGGTGTACACAAGCAAAGAAGGCACGGACTGCGCCATCGGCACCTGCCTGCTCGATCACGAGCGCGGCGTCTCTGACGGCATCGCGGCCAACCCATGGCAGACCGATACGTGCATCGGGCAGTGGCATTACAAGCGCGGCCAGAAGTACAAGACGCCCAAGAAGGTCATCGATCTGCTCACCGATATTGTGAGCAAGAACGGCAACCTGCTGCTCAACTTCCCGCTGCCCAACTCTGGCGAACTGGATTTCGAAGAGAAGGAAGTATTGGAAGGAATCACTGCATGGATGCAGGTGAACAGCGAAGGCATCTACTCGACGCGCCCATGGAAGATTTACGGCGAAGGTCCTTCGACTAAGACTAAACTCGTGAGCGGCAACTTCAACGAAGACAAGCAGAGCGACCTGACATCGGAAGATGTCCGCTTCACTGCCAAGGGCTCCACTGTTTACGCCTTCGTGCAGGGACGGCCTGAGAAGGAGGCCGTGGTCCAGGCGCTCGGCCTGGCCAGTCCGCAGCAGCCCGGAAAGATTCTCAAAGTCGAGTTGCTCGGCAACAAAGGCGACGTGAACTGGAAGCAGGACGACGCCGCATTGAAGGTCGAGATGCCCGCGGAGAAACTCTCCGACATTGGCATTACGCTGAAGGTGACACTAGCGTAAGAGGAAGCTGAGCCCATCAATCGTCTAGCACGACAGAATTACCAACGAATGGAGTTGAGACAGGCACGTTCTCCCGCGTTTGCGGTGTGGATCGTGCCTGTCTTAGCTTTGGCTGGTTTCGCGCAGTGCTTCATATTGCTCAGACTCGGATGATTCCGCTAGCTACAGTCAAAAATGTCGGAATAGGTCGATAACGGTCCCGGCAGTATTGAGGAGAATCTATGCGCGGAATCAAGTCCATTGTGTTAGCTGTTGCTGTTGCTGGAATGTTCATAGCGGCAACTGCACCCAAATCCCAGGCCCAGGTAACCGTCAACATCGGAGTCGCCCCCGATTGTCCGTATGGCTACTACGACTACGCTCCGTATAACTGTGTTCCTGACGGCTACTACGGCGCAGAGTGGTTCAACGGCGGCGCTTTCATTGGTGTTGGCCCTTGGTTCCACGGTTCCAAAGACTTCCATGGCAAGGTCGACAACACGTTCGATCCGCAGCACGGCTATAACGGCCAATTGCCGAAGGTTGGCGAAAAGCCGGCCGCACAGCGAAGAGGCCCGGAGCAATTCAAAGGAAATGAAGACCGGGATGGACGTGGCCACAAAGCGGGAGAAAATCGCTAACCTGTAATGTGCCCAGCAGCACCGGCTCCAGCGCGGGCCGGTTGGCCTGCTATTCGGATCGGGCGGGAGTCACCTTCTCGGCGGCTTCTGCTCGTTCTCCGGTCTCTGTCCGTTCTACCCCTTCGAAAATCCTGCTGCATTTTCCCGCCTTGAGCTTGGTCGCTTTAGTCTTTCTTTTCCAGCGGGCCTTTTTCTTGCGGCTTCGACGCAGCAGCGTTCTTCGCTAGCGCCTCCGAAGACCCCTGATCGCGAGCCACCGCGGCAGCAACGCTACCCATCGGTTCCGCCTCTGCCGCCATCTCTTCCTCATCCACTACGAGCTTGCTATTCTTTTTCGCCATTGTTCCCACCGCTTTCGCTGCTTTCCTGTTTACTCCTCTGTTTGATGCGGGATTCTTTCTTGCGGCTTTGCGCGGGGTCACATTAGCACCCAGAAACGCAGACCAGCGCAACTCCGGCACATGCGGAGCAGACTTGGCCTTGGCGATGGCCATGTCGGCAACTGCGCGCACAATCCACGCGAAGTTTGCCTCTCCCACAGAATTCAGATCCGCATCCGGCACGGGATTCATGAAGTCGATCGCATAGGGAATGCCGTTCTCGACGGCGAACTCGACGGTGTTCAGGTCGTAGCCGAGAGCGCTGCAAAGTTTCAGCGCGTCCTGCTCCATGCGCCACCGCAACAGCCGGCTCGACTTATGCGGATTCTTCACGTAGCGCTCGGCGTGCGGCCTGCGTGGATCGTAGGGCATAATGCGCACCTTCTTTTGCCCCACCACGTAGCAGCGGAAGTACTCCGTGAAATCGACGGCCTTCTGGTACATCATGCACAGGTCGCGCGACTGATCGTAGGCTCTGAAAAACTCCTCGCGATTGTGCACGTGGTAGACGTCGCGCCATCCGCCACCGTCGATCGGCTTGAGGAAACCGTGTTCGCCCACATACGCAAACACGGCGTCCCAATCCAGCGGATACTCGAGGTTGCGCATCGATCGTTCCGTGGCTCCCTCGGGAGAGTGTTTGTGCGGCAAAATCACCGTGGGAGGCACGGCCACGCCCAAACGTTTGGCCAGCGTGTAGTTGAAAAACTTGTCGTCTGCCGACCACCAGAACGGATTGTTGATGACCACGGTTCCGTTGAGGGCGGCATGTTTGAGAAAGGCGCGATAGAAAGGAATGCCGTGGGAGATGCGGTCGACGATCACTGCGTAGTGTGGCGCACTGTCGAGCTCGACTGCGCCCGTCAGCACAAACTCCGCGCGGATGCCCTCAATGTTGCGCGCATTGATCTGCTCCACCAGCGCGCTGGGAAAACTGTTCTCGATGCCGAACAGAACGCCGATCGTCTTCATGCCGTCTTGCCCTCCGCTCACGCGGCCCCGGAACGCCGGAGCGGGTCCGCACGGCTCCAGTGTACGTTAGAATTGCTCCGGCGCAAGTCTCTTGAAGTTCACGACTTGAAAGTATCTTGCGCGTATGCCGATTTGGATCGGCCAGTGTGCGAGGAGTACCCTAGAGTCAACCTGTAGAGGGGGAGAACGTGAAATACCGTGTATTGACGGTGAACAGGGAGTTCGGAAGCGGCGGCGGGCGCATTGCGCAAACCATTGCGGGTTGGCTCGGCTGGAAGCTGCTGGACCGCGATATTATCGACGCCATAGCCTACGCCGCGCACGTCGATACCAACGTGGTCCAACATTACGACGAGCACGTGGACTCGTGGCTTCGCCGCATCAATCAGCAGGCCATGCGTGGAGCGGCGCTGGCAGCCGGTCTGGAACTCGGCGACAGCTCGGTCTTCGATGCCGACGAGATGGTGAAGATTTCGCAGAAGATTATCGAGCAGGCCTGTACCGAGGGCAACTGCGTGATTGTGGGCCGCGGTGCCCAATGCGTTCTTCAGCACAAGCCCGATGTCTTCCACGTTTTTGTCTACGCGCCGCTGCGCGACCGCATTCTGCGTCTGCGCAAGCGCCTGAAGAACGGCGTTGATGTCGAGCAGCGCATCCGCATTGTGGATGGGGAACGTGCTAAATACATGCAACAGTATTACGGCAAGAGCTGGTGCAACCTGCATCTCTACGATCTGATGATCTCTTCGCGCGAGGATGAAGACGCGACGGCGCGCGTGATTCTTCAAGCGATGAACGGAGAGCGAGAGACGGGGAACAAGGAGTAGGGAACAGGGTTTTGATTCTGTTCCCTGGTTGCTATTTGCGGATCCCCGTTTGTTCCACGTCCCAATCGAAGCTGAGTCCGGCAATCAGCCCATTCAGCTTTTCTACCGCTGCCTGCTTTTGCTGTTCCAGGTCAGCGGTCTGCTTGCGGGTAGCCTGCAACAGGTCCTCTGCACGGTTCAACTCGTCCACAAAGCGCTTGGCAGCGTCGTTGCCCTTCAGCGCGGTCAAGTTGTCCCGGTCACGAGCCTCGTCCGCAGCCGCTGTCTCTTCGGTCTTCTTAGATTCGGCAATGTTCCAATTCAGCTTTGCCACCGCGGTCTGCACATCGATCACTGGCTTTAACTTGTCCAGTGCATCTGGAACTCGCTTGACCAGGTCGAGCAGGTACGCTGTCTGATCCTGATTCGAACCCAGGTCCACGCGCCGCAGCTCAGGCCCGTGCTCCCGCACTTCAAGCGTTGCGGTCGAGTGCGCGGCCACCGGCAGCCGGAACCGGTACAGGTTTGGCGAAGTCTCGTCGGCCTTCAGCCCCTCGTCCAGCGACCAGCCGTTGGTGCGCCGCGCATGTTCGAGCAGTACCACGCGATCCACTTCCGCGTGATTGGTTGCCGAATAGGTCACCGAAGTGACATCCATGTGCGTCTCGATGATGACGCCCTTGTGGACCTCCACGTGGTGCAGCGTGCGCTGGTTGTCGCGTGCCGTCACCTTCACGCGCACCGCCTGGTCGGCTGCATACGAGAGCAGCCGCTTTTCGCCCGGATGGATGGGATCGAGCAGTCCCTCGCCTGCAAATTCGCCGCTCTCAAAGATGGAAAAGCTGCCCGAGTCCAGCGTCAGCTTCGACTTGTTCTCAAGCCACACGGCCCTGAGCGGCGTGCTTTCGCGCTCGCTCCAGAGCGTCACGTGCTCGGCCGGAAGCTCCTGCTGCAGAATCGGCACCATCGCCGACTCGTTCTTGTGAATCGTGACGGGCTGGGTCAGCGCGTACTCGAAGTAATCGTCGAAGGCGTTGGTGGAGACGTCGCCCTGCTGCATGGCATCAGAAGCGCGGTAGACGCCGCCGCCATAGCCACTGCCCAAGCCGCCGCCTGAACCCGATCCCATTCCTTCCATTCCAGCCACGCCATGGCTGGCCGGAGCCGCTCTCTTAGCGGCCAGCGCGAAGTTCTGCGGAACCCGGGACGGAGCCGTGAGCTGGTTGTTCATCATCTCCGATTGCACCGTGACGGTCTCCGCCGCCTCATGCGTTTGCGGCGTCAACTGCGCCTCGGTTGCAATCGGAATCTCCGGCCGTCGCGTGTAGAGCGGCTGCGACAACGGTTGAATAAAACTCTGCGGCGCGCCGGCCACCAGCGACAACAGCACGTTGTCCCAGTCCGCGCCAACGGTGTTATCCACCACCGCCCAGCCCTGCACAGTGGCCGACCCGTTGGCCACGCGCGGAAACACCATGCGGTAGGTCGACTTCCACACTGGAACCTCGCTGATGTAGCTCACGCGCAGCTCGCGCTGCCCCTGCCCCAATGCATCGAGCGTCAGATGCCGCAGCCCGGTCGAGTGGGTCGAACTAAGTAACTCCAGATAACGGTCGAGCTGCCCTTGCAGGTTCACGTCCAGCGGACGCACGCTCAACGCCGGCGTCAGCTCGATCACGCGCACTGCGCCAGAGGAGGCCACCAATGTCAAATAGAACTTGTCAATCACCGGGTTCGCGGGCGAGTCGCTGTCTGTTGCGGATTTCACGGTGCGCGACTCAATCGCCATCAGCCTGCCGGTGATCGTGCCGCCCGGTGCACCCATCACCTCGACCCGCTGCCCGCGCAGCGCCTGGAAAAGCTCGGTCGAAGTCGGATCGTCGCTCATTCCCAGCGAGAGCGACTTCAGTTGCTCGGCCAGCGGCGTGGTCGAGTTGTAGTTGACCCCCGCAATTCTTCCGCCGCCCTCGTCGAGCACGGTCAGCGACTGCAACACGTCGTTCAACTGCGGCGAGGTAAAGTCGATAGCCACGCGCTGATTGCCGCTCACGGTCCCGGCGTGCTCAAAGTAGCCCACGCCATTCTTGTAAAGCACAACCTTGCGCACAGGCAGATCTTTAATCACTCCCAGAGTGCTGGCCGCGGCGAGTGCCGGCGCCTTGGCCGTTGCGGTTTTGGCTGCTGGGGCCGTGGGAGATTGCGCGGCAAGCACAACGGTGAAGGCGGCAAGACAAAACAAGGCGAACACGCGGCGCATAGATCCTCCTGAGATCACGGGGCCGAGGTCACAAAGCAGGAAGGTCCCCGAACCAAAGAACAAACCGGCTTCAGGTTCTCGCAGGGAAAACACTATTGCTTTGGACCCCGCGCAACTCGAAAAGGTTCCCAGGACGCCTGTTTTTAATTTGCCCCCTGCGTCGCCGGCCCGCACGGAATGAGGAGCATTACGCCTTTACTGTGCCCATGGTCGAGATCAGCATAAGGGTTACAGTGCCTGCAGTACTCCGCTTGTGCAGCGTTTCACGAGGAATTGTGAGCATATCGCCCTTCTTCAGCGTGAGCGTGGTGGCGCCCTCTGCCTCCGGCGCAAGCCACTCGCCGGGCTTGGTGTTGCGCCCGTTCTTCGGCTTTCCGCCCACCTCGTAAACCGTGGCGCCGTCGAGAATCTGCAGGATGTGGTCGCGGCCTTCGTGCCACTCGAACTCCTTGGCGCTCTTGGCCGTCTCCACGGTCACAACCGCCGTGAAGATCTTTCCGTCCACGAGGCTCCTGGTTCCGGGAGCCGCCTGCAACGCCTTCACGTCTTCCTGAAGGGCGGCATCGGTGAACAGTTGGAATGTGGCCGGAGTCTCCGTGGCGTGGCCCGCGGCCGTTGCGGCGAACAGGCTTGAGTCAGCGAGTGTAAAGCCGGCAGCGGCGGCAACGGAGGCGGTGCGTAAAAAGGTACGCCGGCTCGGATTCGAAGTGGCAGTTTTAATAACAGAGTTTTTCATGGCATTGCTCCCGCATCAGTAAATCACTTGAAGCCGCATCGTGTCAGCCGTCAGCGTTGTTCGCGCCGGATCTCTTCCAGCAGCCGCCGGTCTTCGGCGCTCAGCGAGGCGCCCTCCAGCAGATCGGGCCGGTTGGCCAGTGTCTTGCGCAACTGCTGCTCGCGCCGCCATAGGCGAATCTGGTGGTGATCGCCGTTCATCAGCACCTCAGGAGTGCGCAGTCCGCCAAACTCCGCCGGCCGCGTATAGTGCGGATAATCGAGCAAGCCGCCTGCCCCATGCTGCGAGCGCGGCACTCCCTCGGTGTCCGTAGTAATCTGCGCATCGGCCACGCCAAAGCTTTCAAATTCGCTAGAGGCTTCGTTGCCAAGTGCGCCGGGAATCAGGCGTACCGCCGCGTCCATCACGACGGCAGCAGCCAACTCTCCTCCGCTCAGCACGTAGTCGCCGATCGAGAGTTCCATGTCGCAGTAGAGCTGGCTGATGCGCTCGTCGACGCCCTCGTAGCGGCCGCAAATCAGCACCACACGGTCGAGCGTGGCCAGCTCGCGCGCCACCGCCTGCGTAAACCGGCGGCCTTGCGCGGAGAGCAGAATCACGGTGGGGCGCTGGGGCTTTCCCTCGGGGGCTAAAGCCCCAGCTTCCAAGGCTGGTTGGATGTACGGGCTAAAGCTCGTACCCTTCACGGAGGCTGCTACATCCGCAATCCGCTCAGCGGAGGAGGATTGTTCTACTTTTGGCGCTATGCCCAGCGAAGCCAGCGCTTCGGCCAGCGGCTGGGCTTTCAGCACCATGCCCGCGCCGCCGCCAAAGGGCCGGTCATCCACGGTCCGGTGCCGGTCGTGCGTAAAAACGCGCAGGTCGTGCACGCCCACGGTCACCAGCTCCTCAGCCAGCGCGCGGCGCACAATTCCGTTCTCGAAGAACCCGGCAAAAAAATCCGGAAAGATGGTGACGATCTCAAACCGCATACTTCACGATGATAGATGTTTTCACGCGCCTTCACCGGAATGTGCTTTAATGTTTGCCAACTGCCATGGCTGACATTGAATCGCTGTTAAATCGCTGGCAAA
>CAYQOQ010000158.1:0-9973 GCA_964419175.1 uncultured Occallatibacter sp.
TCCACAGCCGCCCTTCTTCCAGCGGCATGAACTCGATGAACCGCACCACCACGCCCTCTTCGCGCGCAAACCGCGCAAAGCCCTCGATCTGGTCGTCGTTGAAGCCGCGCAGCAGGACGCAGTTGATCTTGAGCGGCGTCAATCCCGCGGCTCGCGCCGCGCGCACGCCTTTCAGGACTGTTTCGAAGCTGCCCGGGATGCGCGTGATCCGTTCAAAGACCGCAGCATCCACGGCATCCATGCTGACCGTTACGCGGTCGAGTCCCGCGGCCTTGAGCGGCGCGGCCAGATCCTCCAGCAGGTGCCCGTTGGTAGTCAGCGCCAGTTCCAGCGGTGCGCCTTCGAGCGTCCGCATGGCCGCCAACTCCTTCACCAGGTCCACAAGTCCGCGGCGCAACAGAGGCTCGCCGCCGGTGAGCCGAACCTTGGTGATACCCAGCCCTACAAACAGCTCGATCAGGCGCAGGTATTCGTCGATCCCCAACTCGGGATACTGCGCCCCCACCTCGCCTGTGCGGCAATAAATGCATTTGTAGTTGCAGCGGTCGGTGATGGAGACGCGCAGATCATGAATCACCCGGCCGTGGCTATCGGTCAGCCGTGGTTCGGGATGCGCGGACGTAAGAGCGGAAAGGGAAGTAACAGCCATCGGCAGCTACAAGGCTATACCGTTTCAGCCTCCTGTGCGTAGCGAGGCCTTGCCCAGCATTTCAGCAAAAAACTCAGTGCCCCGGATAACGGGCCCCTGGGACGTCAGCGGTCCTTAGTCGATCCGCGGCGTACCTTTGCGCAGCACGATGCCCGTGATCCCGAAGGCCACGATAATCGCCACCGCGAAAAAGAAGTAATACGCCATCGGGTGCGCCCAGCCCGGCGAGTAGGAAAGATCCTGCCCAACCCACAACAGCAGAATCGTTGCGATTACCGCAAACTGCCCGGCAATTACCAGGAATGTATGACCCAGGTCGCGCCGCTTATCCAGCGCCTCCACCTGGTCGGGAGTCAGGTTGCGCTCTTCGGGGGGAAGAAGGGTATTCGCCATTGTCGTTCTCTCCAATTCATTGCGCAGGCCTTGCTTCCGGCCTCCAGGCCTGCACGCTTTCATACTCGATTCAATCACATGCCGCGCCTGCTGCGCCAGTCGATCCGAGCGGCCCGGCCTTCCGCTTGTTCCGGCCGCAGAACCGCGAAAGGCAGGCCACTCTCAATCTGAACAACGCGCTACTTCTCCGGATAGCCGACCGACTGCCCATAAAGCGGCTTGCGCCCTTCCGCCAGTTTCAACGTAGCCGCGACATCCGGCGTGTGCAAGGCGTAGAGCCATGCGTTCAGTCCCTCGGAGGCCGCATACAGGTACACATTCTGACCGATGAAGCCTGTATCCACCTGCGCATAATCCAGCTTGGCGTCGGCAACGTAAACGATCGTTACAGCTGCGTGAGCCGCGGCACCGGTACCGATCTTTCCGCGAACGTCCCCGGCCAGAACCGGACGCAGCCTATTCTGCTCTGCCTCGTAGATGTAGACTCCGTCAGCCAGCACCACATCCAGCTCAACCTCCTGCTTGTTCATGGCCGAGGGCGCGGTCCTGCCCAGGCCGGGCTTTACCTCGCGCTGCCGGTTCACGCCAAACGCCGCCCACAACAGGTTCGACAACATTTGCGGCGGAAGCGGTTTGTCCGCGAAGGCGCGCGTGGTCTGGCGTTTCGCAAGCGCCTCCATCAGCGGCATGCCGCCAGTCATCCGCGGCTTAGGCAACTGGATCGTCGCCTGCTGCCCCACAGCGGCCGCCGCCCACAGCAGGCACACAAGAACCGGCAGAATCGCTAGACGATGGAAACGAACCGAAATGTGCATGGCTTCTCCTCGAAGAAACAAGGCTGGGCACGCCTGCCTCCGAGGGTGTGCGAAACAAGGGGAAGGAACCACTGCAATCGAGCGTGTGTACGAGGTAACGGCAGTCAGGCCCGCTACTCGGGCAGAAACGCCAGCGACTGCAGTTGCGTAATCTCGAACGGTTTGCGGCAGCGGATATTCGCGCAAGACAATTTGTCGTCGCGTCTTACCATGTATGACTGCGCCTTGGCGAACCGCGCGCGGTCCCGCTCATCGGCTCCGCGCGGCAGTTGCGCGCGCTTGCGCCGCACTACCCAGGTCACTTTGTAGTCCGCAGTCTGGCCGCACTTGGGGCAGATCAACGTGTGTGTCCGCTGCTCCGTGGTTTCATTGAAAAATTCGCGTTCTTCCATAAGTTGTCCACGAGCCAGGCTCTTCCATTTCGGCTCAATGTCTTCCATACTCGACCTTGCCATGACGAAACGCAAGCCAACCCCATTTTCCGCCACCAAGGCAGTGAAAGCCAACGCCCGCGAGCGCGTGGGCCAGCCGAAGCCAGGGCGCGTTCTCTCGACCGAACCGCGCACCGGCCGCGCCGCCAAGCACAAACCCAAACTCGAAGAGGTTCTTCGACAGGACGATTAGAGCAGCCGCCAGGCGGATCGATCGGACCGTCTGAGTTGCGGGGCGCAGCGCTTCGCAAACGGCGAATTTATCCCCGGAAAAGGGGCGATGAGGTTCATTTTTTGGGCATAAATCCTCGAAAATCCGCGATTGGGAAAAGGGCTTGATTTGCTTACAAGTCTTTTGTTTTGCGCTAATTATGTCTTGAGTCGGGGCGGTCGCTAGTGAACAGATGGTAACGGGCTCTGTGCGCGTAAGGGGTTTATTTTCTGTTGATTAAGACGGATGTCACAGTTTCACGGGAAAAGAGGGGGAGGGGTAGGGTCAGGGGTCAGGGATCAGAAAGGCTGCGGAGGCGGGGTGGGAGGATTTGGATGGAACTTCTCATCTGTTCATTGTGCGCTCATGGCGGGTAATTTTCGGCAAGAGCGGCGGGGAGCGGTTCGGGCGTTTGGGTATGGGGCTTGAATGGGGAACTTCCACATTCTCAGACCGTGGGGCTTTTGATCGGGAGCTGGTGTTGGGGAAGTCTGGAGCGGGTTTGGGTGCGCATCGGGGCGGGCAGGATGAGGGCACGGGGCAGGGGCAATTTTGGCCGCAGGAGCCGTGTGAGACAGCGTAGGACGGTCTGAATGTGGTTTTGTCTTACGGTCTTACGCAGTGTCTTACAGCGAAGCGGTCTTGTCGTACGCTGCCTTGCGTGCGTAAGACAAAAGTAAGACGTCCGCAAGACGCGCGTCTCACCGTCCAAAATCCATGTCTTACGGCGTCTTACAGAGCCCTACGGGCGCTGAACGCTATATGGCCCCGGCAGTACTGGCGCAACTGGCTTATCGGTTGTCTCCGGTATTCCCGTTACGGCTGTCCGCTTGGAGTAAATCCGGAATTGCACTACCAGGTCCAGCAGCACGGGCACCGGCTTGCCGTCCTTGCGGGCAGGCTCGAAACTGGCCTTCTCAATCGACTCGACCGCACTCTCATCGAGGCCAAAACCGATAGGCCGGGCCACGGCGATCTCCCCAGGCTTGCCATCCACGCCGACGACGACGTGATAGAGTGCCATCCCCGCCACACCGGCGGCCTGCGCGAATTCGTTCGACCTTGGCTCGAAGGTCGACACCAGCCTAGCCTTCCGGTCGACCGTACTCTGGCGGAGCACGGCCGCGTCCGCAGGTTTGTAATCGCTGCGGGCCGCCGCGGCCTGATAGTAGAGTTTCCAGAAGGCCGGCATCGCGGCCAGCATCCGCTCGTCGAGACTGGTGGCAAAGACGCTGTTCAGCGCCCCCTCAAGAACTTTTGCCGCGTGCGCGGGAGAGGTCGTCGTGGTCACGCTCGCAGGATCCACGGGGCGCTCTTCGGCGGGCGCCGCGGCAATCGACGCCTTCAACTGGCTGGCCTCGCTCATCTCCTCCGGCTCAGGGGCGCCCGCCGCGGTTTTGTCTGCGGCCGCAGGTTCCGCCTTGGCCGGCGTTCCTTTCGTGGGCTTGGCCGCTTTCTCCTTTTTCGCTTTCACCACCACTTCCCGGTCGATGGTGAGCTTCAGCACTTTCTTCTTTGGCGTGATCTTCACCCGGTCGATGGCTCCGGTGGGGTCCTCATAGGGCAGCGCCCCCAGAAAGTGCAGCCCGTAGCGCGCCCCCACAAGCTCGACCTTGTGTTTGGTCAGCCGCACCTTGTCAATCCTGACCGCGCACAGTGTGTAAGACCCAAAGGCCGCGTGCCCGTTCAGCCGCCCGTGTTCGTTATAGGCGATGGCATCGCCCAGATAGCCGCCCCGCAAATAGAGATCCTTGCCCACCAGCAGATGTTTCAACTGGTCTTCAGTGATGCCGCCGGGCGCGTCCACACGAAGCGCCGTCGCAGGCTGCTGCTGTGCTGTGTCTTGCAGCGCGGGCGGCGTGGCCGTATTTGCGGGAACAGGCTCTTGCGCCAGCGCGCAAAGACCGAACGCCAAAGCCAGCACGACTGGCAATGCGACGGGCATCGGCCGGAATCGTGCGGAAGACAGGGAAAGATCGCGAAGACTGGATGAGATCATAGGGACCTTTGAGCGCCACTCTAACAGCATTTCGTTTCAGAAGTCGAAAGGAATTTCGCGCTGCGCCTCTGGGTTATAACGCCGGCCGCATCGAGAATGGCTGAATCAATGGGTCGGTCGGATCGAGTTCAGCGCTCGAGCCGCCAGAGAATCCGCCGAAACAGCCCCAGAATTCGCCGCACATCTTTCTCTGACGGCGCCAGCCTGCGCAGCAGCAGCCGCAGATCGTGCCGGTTCGCCTCGCGCATGGCGAGGGGCGAGTAGTCCGCCCTCACCATGGCCAGTTCAACGAGGCTGGCCAGCAGCTCGAGCCTGCCTGAAGTGGGCGCGGCCGCCAAGCCGGCTGCGGCCTTTTCTGTTGGGCCGCCGTCCGTGGCAAATGCCCGCGCCGCCAGTTCGTACAGGCAAACCGCGACCGCCTGTCCAAGATTCATGGAAGGCTGGCGGGCGTCGGTTGGAATCTCGACCAGTAGATGGCAGTGGGAGAGGTCCTCGCGTGTAAGTCCGTGCTTTTCCGGCCCGAAGACCAGCGCCATGCGCCCGCCCTGCTTCATCGCGCCCCGCACCAGCGGCGCCAGATCGGGCAGCAGCACCACCTTCTGTTCCGGCTTGCGATAGGTCAGCGTGCCGGTTCCAATCACCAGGGTGCAGTTGGCAACTGCCTCGGCGAGCGACGCGGTTTCATTCGCATTCAGGAGAAGTTCCGGCGCGCCGACCGCCGAACGAGCCTCGCGCCAGTGCGGCGCATAGGGGGCAACGACAGACAGGCGCGAGAAGCCGAAGTTCGCCATAGCCCGCGCCGCCGCTCCTATATTGAGAGGGTTGCGCGGCGAAACTAGCACCACGTCGAGGCGGTCGCGTTGGAGGTCAGTTGGCAAGGTACGATTGTAAAGCGCGGAGGCTGGCTGTTTGGTTGAGGGCAACTGTGCGTGTACCAGGGCCTGTCATCTAATTCCCAGGGCGCAGCGCCGGGGCCAGTTTTTCTGAGTTCAAGGAGTGAGGAGTGACGTATACCGGGCGTCTACTAGCGACGATCGACACAGAAATCAGGAAAACTGGCTCCGGCCCGTAGGGTTGCGGAGAAAATCGGGCCATACTTCATTCTCGCCCTTGACAGTGGAACCACCACAGCCTTCGGGCTCGGCTTCGTCTGGCCCAATTTTCGCTCGCAACGCTGCACGCTGGGAATTAGATGACAGGCCCTACGTTCGGGCTCAATTTGCCATTAGCCCATAGGAGCGGTCCAGTCTCGAATCTGGAGCCGATGGGAGTCCCATACCGCCAGCCGGGCATCAACCCCGAATTCTGCGTTGAATCGCGTGAGTAACTTGATTGCCGGACACATCGCATTTCCTTTTCGCCCACCAGAGGAATAGAACGAAGGTGGAGCAAGAACCAGAGCGGTAATCAGGATCTGAGATGGCAGGGGCAAGGATGGATTTCGCTTCGTAAAAAGGCGGAGAGGATCGGTGCCGGAGAGCAGAAGTTTCAACTGTCTCAGATTCTCGACGGCGGCATGCCAGGCATCGTTGCTGGCGCTCTTCACTTCGCAGAGAAACATGCGGTAGCCCTGAGCGTTTTGCGCAAGGAGGAGCAAATCAGCTTCTACATTGCCATTGCGTCCGCCCATTTCATTGTGGACTAGAGGGAGTGCATTGACACCATCGAGGAGCTTTTCTCCATAGCAGGAGATGGACTCGAAATGGCGGCAGAGAATATCGTGTTCGATGGTGTGTTCTCCGGGATGGGGCGCGTTGCAGTCTCCGCGCTGATAGCGTTTCAGAAGCAAGCGGGCGTCCACATCTCGCTCCCAAATCCCGGGAACAGGTTCCCGCCATTGAGCAGCGATCTGTTCGATTCGATCTTCGATGCCGAAATTCGTTTTACCGGAATGCCTGGCATGGGCCATCCATCGCTCAGCCCACGCGACGACCGGATTGGTCCACGAGGTTTTGTCCACTTCCCGGCCCTGCGTCGAACGTCCGAATCCAGGCGTTCTTGCTGTTTCTTGCTCTGAGAGATACTGGCTAGTATCGCGATTCCCGTAACAATCGTCCTTTTCAAAGGGACAGACCTCTGTTGTTGGGGGCAGCGCGGGAAGGAACACATCGAGAGCGAACGGCACACTGGAGGTGAGTCCGAGGGCGGTTTGCACTTTCCGCAGTTCCGCCAACCATGCCGCACGATCCGCTGGTCCGATTGGGTCATCGAGGAAGAAGAGGTTCACGAGCCATGCGGGACGATGAAGACGTTCGCGCAAAAAATACAGATGCGCAAGCCGGTTGGCTGATTGGTAAAGCGGACCCATCCAATCGGTATCTCTGCTTGCCCCGCACCACTGTTTTGCAGCGTCGAGCGCGTTTTCAATTGTGGAGCGTGGTCTTGGTCCTGCCTGACAGCCGCCTCCGTAAATCTCGGAGATATGGCTCTTGGCCTCGACGAGAATCACGCCGGGAGTCATTGCGGTGTTTGCAAAGGAAACAATAGCCAGCGCGTCCCACGACGGCCCGCCCGGCGGCCAGAAGCGCGCAAGGTGATTGCGGCAGTTGTCGAGTCCCACGGCATCCAGAAAATCCCCGTCGCGATACTCCACGTAGTCGTGTCGTGCAAGGGGCGATACCCAGGTCAGGGAGGCGTTCATTTCCCGAATCGCGGCGGGGAGCGCATCCATCACAGCGGCGGTGATGGATGCTTCGTGCTGATTGACGTAGTCCTGTAACTGCTTTTGGCTGCCCCGGCGCGCCTGACCATGGACACAGCGCGGCTGCTTGCGATCGCGCGCCGGCAAATCGCTGGTCACGATTGAAGAAACAATGCCGCTTCTGGACGGCAGATAGCGGGCATTGAAATCCAGAGTCGCCTTGTGCCAGTAAGCGTGGTCGGCCGTGTTGTGTGGATCGACTTGGAAGCACATCTGTTTCTTTTCTGTGCCGCCAAAAACTTCCTGCGAGGATGGCTGTCCGACGACTCGCTCAACACCTGTGACGTAATTTCGGAGTTTGGTTTGACCCTTTGGATTGCGTACGAACAGCAGAAATGAGTTGGGATCAAAGTCCGAAAGGTTGACCATCCAGTATTCGTAACCGAACGCCATGTGAACCTGCTCTTGGTCCATAACGCTATCATGCCGGGTTGCACTCGATCCGGCGTGTGGGGTTCATGCTGGAGATTAGGATCCGAAGCCTGGCGGCTTTCGGGGAAATGTTCTAGCCTCAAGACGTGCTTTGGACCAACCCAGCCGCGGCGGCATTGAATGAACTGAGCCAGGCGCCGATCGTGCGCTTCTCGCTGCTGGCGCTGAGTTCGATCTTCTTTCTGGTCGATCCCTTCGCCGCCATCCCCTCGTTTCTGGCCATTACGGAGAGCGCCGATCCGCGCCGCCGCAAGCGCATGGCGCGCAAGGGTGCGCTGACCGCCTTCATCGTGCTTACCAGTTTCGCCGTCGCCGGCCAGCTCATCTTCAGAATGTTCGGCATTACGCTGCCGGCCTTTGAAATTGCCGGTGGCCTGATTCTGTTGCTCATCGGCCTGGACATGCTCGAAGCCCGCCGCTCGCCCACGCAGGAGACCACCGGCGACGCCGAAGAAGCCGCGGCCAAAGAAGACGCGGGCATTGTGCCGCTGGGCATACCGATGCTCGCCGGCCCCGGCTCCATCTCGTCCGTGATGGTGCTTGTGGGCCAGGTGCCCTCGCTCTGGCATTGGGAGATGGGCGCGATTCTTGGCGCCATCGCGATTACCGCGCTGGTCAGCTATTGGGTTCTTGCCAGCGCTGGCCAGGTGCGACAGTTTATGGGCGAAACCGGCATCCGTATCCTGGTCCGCGTAATGGGCCTGCTGCTGGTGGCGCTGGCCATGCAGTACTTCGTCAACGGCTTCACGGACCTCGGTCTGATTCCAAAGCATTGAGCGCTGGTTTTCTAAAAGCCCCGGCAACCCCGAGGTTGGTTCTCTTGAGTCGAAATGCCCATGAAGATCGTGCAAACCGCCGTACGTCCCATCGCGAAAAGGCTCGTGCCTCGCCCCGTTCGCTTATGGGCGAAGGATATTTTGAATGCCCGGCGCGTGAGGAGAAATCCCGGCCGCATCGTGCTCGTGCATGAAATTCTTCCGGCTTACGCCGCCTGCGGCGGGCGCATTCTTTGGGTCGGCTGCCGCCGCTATACGAAGGAGTACGGCCCGCTGCTCGAGCGAAACGGCGGCGAATGCTGGACCCTCGACATCGAGCTTGCGCACGCCAAATGGGGCGAAAGGGGCCGTCATTTCACCTGGGATCTGGTATCGATCGACCGGCTCATCGCCGCCGGATCGTTCGATACCGTGCTTTGCAATGGAGTTTTTGGATTTGGCGTAAATGCGCGCCCCGCCCAGTTGGCGGCGCTCAAGGCGATGAAAAGCATCTTGAAGCCCGGGGGGAGATTGCTGCTGGGATGGAATACGGATCGCGTCGAAGATCCGCTGAGTTTTGACTTCGTACAAAGCGCCTTTGCCGGCGACGACTTAACCGCGCAGGGGCCGCGATGGGCCGTCCCCGAAGCCGGGTACGTCTACGATTTTCTACGGCGAAGAGAGAAGCCGTGATGCTGCGTGTGCGTAGGGGAGCTTTTACGGTGCCTGCGGCCGGTTTCCCACAGATTCTGTAGGCTTTCCACAGGGCTGGCCCTTGCATTGAGGGCGAGGGCTTGCTATTCTCGAAAAGTTGCAGCAAGCAAACACGTTCAGTGTGCGCAAGGGTTGCAATAAGGAGTGGCCTGTGCTACTCTTTGAAAGTTGCAGACGGAACAAGATGCAGCAGTAAGCCTCCCGGTGGCCTGATGGCCTGCCCCAATTGAGGGAAGTGGGAAGCCTGGTAATGGAACTAGTTCGTTGGGTCAGGTGAGGCAAGCGCCCCTGAGCCCCTGTAGGGAATCCCACAGAGAACAAGCCATTGCATGACCCAGGAGTTTATCTCCTGCGAGCCCTAGTGGTTCGAGCATAGATTGCTGGCCGTTCTTTGATATTTTGCGCAGCGCAACCTTTCTGCATGGGACTTCATCTTCCCGGCCGATCTGGATGAGTTATCGAGAATACGCCGTCAACAACGAGTTTGACTGGCCTCGGACGAATCAAGATTAAGGCTTGACACGAAGAGCAAAGTTCGATATGTTTAAAGGGTTCGCGCAAAAACGCTGAGGAGTGCAAGAAATTGCATAACGCAGCGAGCGCAGACAAGTTCGAGGACACCCCGACGCGAGTCTGGGCCTCGATCCAACGAGCCCGCTTAGGCGGATACTCGAAAGGATCTTTGACAAATTGGTTGAACATGCCAGTCGTGAGAAGGAATCAGGTTTTGGCTTGATCATTCTCACAAGGTAAGAGTGTTCGCTGCTTTCGAGCGCGAACACCGTCGAACCGGAACCGACCTCCGTCGGGGAAGGCGAGACAACAGGTTTCAAACGAGAGTTTGATCCTGGCTCAGAATCAACGCTGGCGGCG
>CAYQOQ010000159.1:0-9949 GCA_964419175.1 uncultured Occallatibacter sp.
TGGTCTGAATCTGGTACCAGATCTGCGGCAACTGCTTGTAGCTGCGCAATTCGTTTTTCGCAATCGTGGTCATGATCTCTTCGTGCGTCATGCCCAGGCAAAGGTCCGCGCCCTTGCGGTCCTTCAGACGAAACATGTTGTCGCCCATGCCGGCCCAGCGCCCGCTCTGCTCCCACGGCTCCCGCGGCAAAATGCTGGGCAGAAAAAACTCCTGCGCGATCTGGTCCATCTCCCCGCGCACAATGCCGATGATCTTGTTGATCGATCGCTGCCCGAGGAAGAGATAGTTATAGATGCCAGCGCCGAGCTGCCGGATGTAGCCGGCGCGGACGAGAAAGCGGTGGCTGGCCACTTCGGCGTCTGCCGGGGCCTCGCGAAGAGTGGGAATAAACAGTTTTGACCAGCGATGCATAGAAGGATTGCAAACTTTCCCGTCCGCCGCGGCGGACGCAAGACAATTTATCGACAGCATCCATTCTAAATGTTAAGGGGGAGCGGCGTGGTCAGAAGAGTTTCTGTTACGGGTTGCTTTCAGTTCGTCCTTCGAACGACTCTGGCCAATCCCGCTGTCCATGGAGCACGGCGGCAATCTGGATTTCGTCGTCCTTGACGATGTATGCGGCGATATAGGCGGTTCCTGGAACGACCAATTCGCGTGTCTCAGGCACGCGCCCGGTTCTTCCGGAAAACGGGAAGTCCTGCAGTCGAAGAATGGCCTCTTTGATTCGTTTCGATACGCCGTTCGCGGCCCTGGGACTGTCGCTGGCAATGTAGGCGCGGATCGATTCCATGTCGGCAATCGCCGTGGGGGACCACTGAATCTTCATTTGGGCGCGGGCAACTCGTTTTCAGTGCCCCAACTATCGAGCCATTCCGTCACGCGCTCATTCGAGATTTTCTTCCCGGCTTCCAACTCGGCCAGGCCGGCGCGAATGTGCCTGTGTTCCTCGCTATTGGGCGAAACCAGCGAGATCGTGCCGTTCCCGTTTGCAACCCACTCGACAGGTTCGCCCACAGGCAATGAGGCCTGCGCAACCAAGTCCTCGGGAATCTCGACCGTCAGTGTATTTCCGACGCGAACGATGCGGGTCGTCATGGGGCAACTCCTGTTGAAATCATACCGCGAATCGGAGGTTGCGGCAGCATATTGCCATGAAGATCGCACGCGGAGGGCGAATGCCTACTCTGGAATGAGATATTGCTTCAGCAGTTCCTTCATACCTTCTGAGAGAACTGGATAGTGGTATGGCTTGCCAGCAAGGACGGTCTTTGTTCCCTCTATTCGAGGTAGGACCTTCTTCAGCAAGTCGGCGTGATTGTACATATACCAGGAACCGTGTTCGCCATCTCTGAAGCAGATGTATAGGTCCTTATCTTCGTATTTTTGGTCGAAGGTCAACCGACTTTTGAGCTGCACCTTGTGGAATGTTTTGCCGTCACGGTCCTGCACAATGAAATCGGCTCCGTTCCAATCGTTACTCAGGCGAATGGTTACAAAGCCGAAATCGGCCAACACTGCGGAGACTTTTTGAAAGTTGTAGGCCTCTTGTTGGCGGCTGTTGAGATCCTTCTTATAGTCGATTTTCTTCTTGAATTCGATGGGCATTGATCCTCCTCGAACCGTACTATTCCCTGTTCCTAAATCAGTTCCACACCCCAAAGATCATGCAGATGCAACACGCCCTCGACCTTGTCTTCCGCCCCCACCACAACCAGCGAAGTAATCTTCCTCTCTTCCAGAATTGCCAGCGCCTTTGCAGCCAATTCATCCGCATGAATCGTCCGCGGTCGTGCATTCATGGCTTCGCCCGCATTTCGTCCCAGCGCCGCGCCGCCCTCGCGCTCCAGCAGACGGCGCAGATCGCCGTCGCTGATCACCCCGCGCAGCCGCCCCTCCACCTGCACCGTCGTCATCCCCAGCTTCTTCGATGACATCTCATAGATCACATCGGTCATCGGCGTCGAGGGCGCCACCACCGGAATCTCATCGCCTGCGTGCATCAGATCGCGCACCTTGGCCAGCCGCTTGCCCAGCTTGCCGCCCGGATGCAGTTCGGCAAAATCCTCCGCCCGGAAGCCCTTGCGCAGGCTCACCGCAATGGCCAGCGCATCGCCCAGCGCCAGCATGGCGGTGGTCGAGGCCGTCGGCGCCAGATTCAGCCCGCAGGCCTCGCGCTCCACGCAACAATCGAGAGCCACATCGCTTGCCATCGCCAGCGTCGAATCCATCCGGCAGCAGAAGCTGACCAGCGCATCGCCCTTGCGCTTCAGGACGGTGAGCAGCCGCAGAATCTCCTCCGTCTCGCCGCTGGCGGAAAGTGCCACCACCACATCGCCCGCCATCAGTACGCCCAGGTCGCCATGCACCGCCTCGGCCGGATGCAGAAAGAGCGCCGGTGAGCCGGTCGAGCTGAGCGTGGCGGCAATCTTCTGCGCAATAATCCCGCTCTTGCCCATGCCGGTGACCACCACGCGCCCATTGCCCTGGCCGCAGTTCAGAATCATCTCGACGGCGCGCGCAAACGGCTCCGCCATCGGCCCTTCCAGGCGCACGGCCAGAGCCTCAAGAGCCGCGGCTTCGGTGCGCACCAGTGCCGCCGGTTGCAAAGCACCTGCTTCGTGATCGTTGGGTTCAGGCTGTTTCATTGGCTTTTGATGTTAGCAGCTTAGGGGGCGATTGTTCAGGCCAAACCACCGCGCCGCTGCGGCCCAGCTTACCTTGGAAGGGTGTGGGTTTCATGTGAAGCATACGGGCCTAACCCGAAGTGTGCGGCCTTCAGGTGAAGGGTACAGGCTTCAAGGGCTGCTGAAAAACTCGTTCTGAGCGCAAAACCTGAAGGCTTTGTAGCAGGGCACGACTTCACAGCTTGATGAAAGAATCCACTTGTGGGGACTTTTTCTCCACGGGGATTGGATTTAAGAAGTTGGTACGCGCGGAGAAGACAGGCAGCAGGCGGCGAGTTCAGTTACGTGACGATGGAGCAGCGGATTCCAGCCGATCATCCGAGACGGACCCGGAGGCGCGACTATACCGCAACAGTTCCTCGGGCGCGGTGGTGCCCAGTTATCTGGGCCATGCAATTATGGAGAACCGCAACGGCAAAGAATCAACATGGGCTTTAGCACCTGCAGGATTCGTTTCTCCCGTCAAAGCATTTTTGGTACTCTGAGAGCAGTTAAGGAGCCTGCGCGATGAACTTTGCTTCCCCATTCTTCGTCGTCCCCGTGATTATTGCTGTCTTCGCTGTCGCGATCCTGTTCGGCGCCAGTACCAAAGAAGACGGTCACTCAGCCCACTGATTTTCACTTCGATTTCTGGAACCTTCCAGCGGCAGTCGGCGTATAACAAGGTCAAGAGGGCGACTGCCATGATACGGAACCCGTTTCGGATTTCGACACTGAACAGGATAGGTAAGGCTACCGGTTTGTTCGCCGGCCTGGCGTTGCTCGCCGTGATTGCTGGATGCAGGGTGCAGGTAGATAAGGGCGCCAACGGCGAGGACAAGAACGTCAAGGTGGACACCCCCTTTGGCGGCGTCCACGTCAACACCAACCAGACCACCGCCGCCGATCTGGGCCTTCCGGTTTATCCCGGCGCCCAGCCCGTTACCGACAACGACAACCACAAGTCCGCCGACGTGCACCTGGGCTTCGGCGAGTGGGAGTTGCGCGTGCGCGCCGTTTCGTACGCCACCCCCGACAAACAGGATCAGGTACTCGCCTTCTATAAGAAGGCCCTCGGCCGTTATGGCGACGTGATCACCTGTCAGGGCAATTCGCCGGTAGGCACTCCTCTCAAAACCTCAGAAGGCCTGACCTGCGATGAAGACAAGAGCTCCAAGGTGCAGATAGACCAAGGGGACTACAGTCTAGGCAAAGGTTCTCTAGAGTTGAAGGCGGGTTCCAAGCGCCACCAGCACATCGTTGGATTCGAGAGCCCCAAGGACGGCCAGACCCGGTTCGCCATGGTAGCCCTGGATTTGCCGGTAGGCCTTGATAAGAACTCCGCGAATAGCAACTGAGGCTCAGCCTGTGCTCAGGTTCGGCTAGGGCGGTTTCGATTCAAGTGCTGCCCTTTGAAGATCATGCGAGGGGTCATTTTCTTGTGAAAAATGACCCTTTGCGTCTACGTTTCGGTAAAGAGCAGAATCGAAACCGCTGTAGTCGCAATCAAGGCGGTTTTCTTTTCAATCCGGCCTCTGCCGGCAAATGCCCGAGTGCGGTCAGCCGGACCACAGGAACAACGCCCCGAATTCTGCTACACTTATTCAAGCGCAATCAAGGGGTAAAACGCGCCAGGCCGCGCCCCAACGATACGCATCTGCAACCCATGTTCGGGGAGTGGCTCAGCCTGGTAGAGCACCTGGTTCGGGACCAGGGGGTCGGAGGTTCAAATCCTCTCTCCCCGACCAATATTTTCAATAACTTACAGCAATTTCTGTCCCGCAGAAAAATCCAATGTAGACGATTTTGTAGCGGTCGAGGCCTTCAGGCTCAATATGCGGGTATTCTGCGAGCGCGTCCGCCGCGATTCATGAGATTAAATCCTAGCATCGGCGAGCCGACTGATGCTGGAACAGGGGACCGCAATGGGCAGGGGTGGGGCGTTCCTGAGTCTGACTGAAGACCAGTGTAGGAAACTTATCCGATGATGGAGACGATAAAGCGGTCTTTCCTCCTTACTTGTTGACACTGAAGGGTTTCGGTCATAGTTTTAAAGCAATTCAGAAGCTTCACTGATCAATTTTGGCTCAAGACGACCAAACCGAACTGCTGCGGGAGATACGCGATCTTCTCCGCATCATTGCCGAGCCCGCAATTGCCGAGCGCGACCGAAAACAGCGGAGTGAGCTGCGGCGCCTCGTAGGGAAGAGCGTCTCAAAGGCGAATTCCGTTCTGTTAATGGATGGGGGGCGAACGCAGGCGGAAATACTGCGCGAGACGGGAGTAAATCAGGGTGACCTGAGCACCCTCGTCAAAAAGTTGAGCGCAGATAAGCTTCTTTCCGGAGATGGAAAGAAGCCAAGACTTGCAATCCCAATTCCTGCTGACTTCTTCGAAACGGAGACCACGGATGAGTGATGAGGCCGCTCTAACTGTCTTGCTTGAAATACGCAATTGGGTCCGAGCAGCATCGTTCGGCTCCGTCAAATCCCTTCTTGAGGCGGCTCTCCCAGACAGCAAATCGCGAGAGACATACCAAATGCTAGACGGCATCGCTACTGTCAAGCAGATCTGCGTTGCATGCAAGATGAGCCCGAATGGTGTTGTCGCACTAGCCCAGCGGTGCACAGCGATGGGATTGATGGAGTCAAGAGGCGACAAAAAGCGTGTCAGACTCTTTGACCTCAACGACTTCGGTTTGATGAGCGGAGACGGGCAGCCAGAAGTGCGGAAGATGAGATGAATAGCAAGCAAGCTAAGAAGGATCAGCTTGAAGTTTCGTCCGATCAACTGAAGACGGAATTGATAGAAATTAAGGAGCGGTTGGGTGCGCTTGAGACAATCGCCAGCATATCCAATAAGACGGTGGTTGAGGCCTTTGTTAAGGAACACCTCACGACTGCCAAGGGCAAGCTAATTATGAAGGAGTGCGAAGCTCCGCAGACGCGGGAGAAGCTTATTGCGAAATTCCGCTTTGCGAGCGCGCAGGCGCTAGACTATCACCTTACTCCACTGCGCGAAGCTGATCTGATTCGACAGTACCTTGATGACGCGGGCACGCAGACCTTTGTATGGAGTAATCTCTTCAAACGGCTCCCCAAGAAGGCGATCAAGCAAATATTGAACACCTAGCTCCATCGGCAGGTATACCCGCAACGGTGGAGCAAGGCCCGACGGCTGTTTGTTCTGGAGGGCTGCTTTGGCTGGGAAAAAGAGACGTGCCAATCCAATCGAACGTAAGAACCTCTCCGTGGAAATCCGGACTGCAGTGCTTACAGAGTCCGGATACCGATGTGCGGTCCCGACCTGCCGCGGAATCCTCGCGTTGGATATGCATCACATCTGGGAGGTTTCCGGCGGTGGCGGAGACGATCCCTCCAACCTAATTGCGTTGTGCCCCACCTGCCACGCTCTGTACCATCGCGGAAACATACGCGCCGAGTCGATCTACACCTACAAAGCGATGTTGGTTGCAATCGGTCGAGCATTCGATCTTGAAGCAATAGATAAGTTACTGTTCCTCAGTCCGCTTAGCCAAGACTTCCTCGTTGTCACGGGGGACGGCCTTCTTCATTTCGCCAGGTTGATAGCCGCAGGACTTGTGACGATGGAGCAGAAATCAAACAACAATTGGCAAATTGTCACGTACGCGATGAATATCAGCGAAAAGGGCAGACTCCTGATTGAAGCTTGGAAGGCGGGTGACCGCACGCGGCTTAAGGAGGCACTCGGAGCTCCAGTGCCAGGGGCCGATTCAAGCGGAATCGGATCAACGCTGAGAAACTGACTGCACCCCAGCTCCAAAGCCTCATCCTTTCACGTCGCACAATCTTCGGTACATAAGCACTAACGTTTAGAACCTCGTGGATTAATACAAATCCTCTAACTATCAATTTGCATTTGACTTCGTCCTACATTTTTGCTAAGCTCTTCCTCGACGATGGTTAATCACGGGGGCAATGTGCAGTTCACTCTCGTGCTAGACCAGCTGTTCTGCGCTTCCAGAAAGAAGCGCGGGAGGCAAGGTGCGAAACCCCGCGTAGTAAAGGCGCAGTGAGGCGGAGGGCGAACGGCTATGACCACCGAAGAGCTTCTGAATGGTATCCAGCAGCAAAATGAGATCATTATCAGCCTGCTTGCGCGACTTGTCTGGACCCCCGAGAGAATCGAAGCCATTGTCACAAGTGGCAAGCGAAACCCAGCTGGATACGTAACCGCTTACAACGCCCTGGACGGATCCAAGCCAGGAACGCAATTGGCTGCCATTGCAGGAGTGACACAACCAGCAATGTCCACGACACTGCAAGCGTGGCTGGATGCGGGCATCATCCTAAATGTCGGTGGCGACACCACGCCGAAATACAAACGGCTCATGAGGCTTCCCGAAGCTAAGAAAAAGGGGAAACGGAGTAGTAATGGCACCAATGATTAGCAGTGACGACGTATTTCAACGGATTGAGTCGAAGCTGGATCAACTGCTCCGGCTTGCGGCTCTGCAAATGACAACTGGCCTCAAGCAAGGGGCTGCAATCCAGCTCCTTGCAGCAGCGGGTTTCGACAGACGAATCATCGCTGAACTGCTCAACACAACGCCCAACACGGTTAGTGTGACGCTATCCAACTCCAAGGCCAAGACCAAGCAGAACGCGAAGGCTGCCAAATCGAGCGAGTAAGGCCCGGCCGCAAAGCTATGACCATACAGCAAACCTCAGAGTTCTCGGCGACGTCCGAGGAAACTATCCAGAAGATAGCCGCTGCAACAGAGTCCAGTGTTCAGCAGCAGACTGCGAAGGCAGTCCGCGCTCGGTCTGGAATCCTTCAACATGCCTTCACCGGCTAACTAGTCCCCCAAGACCCAACCGACGAGCCCGCATCCGTATTGCTCGAACGCATTCGCGCCGGACGTGTGGAATCATCGAAGAAGAGCGCTGCCCGGAAGGCGGCCGGAAAGCGAGGACAGCAATGATTAAGAAGGCGGCGAAGAAATCTCCTTCGAAGAAGAAGTCTGCCCCAAATGCCGAAATCGCAGCGGCAATGCGACAGATGGAAAAGCTGCTGGCGGGCGACGATGTGATAACGCAAGGCGATCTGGATGCGCTGCTAACCTCGCTGCACGGTCCGTCCGCGACGGACGGGCTGAGCGATGAGGAGGCAGACGCCAGGGACGAGGCGCAGCAGATCGCCTTTGAAGCCATGGAAGCAGAGACCGAGGCGCAGGCGCGCAAGCTGGCCAAGCGCGCACTGGCCAAAGATCCAGACTGCGTGGATGCCCTGGTAGTGCTCGGCGGCATCGAGTCGGATTCGCCGAGGAAGATGATCGAGGCCCTGCAAAAGGCCGTGGCCGCCGGCGAGCGGTCCTTGGGTGCCACGTTCATCAAGAAAAACAAGGGCGACTTCTGGGGACTCCTTGACACGCGTCCGTATATGCGCGCCCTGGAGCAACTGGCCTCTCTGTTGCGCGCCGAGGGGCTCAACCTGGACGCAATCAAGCACTACGAGAACATGCTTGCTCTCAATCCAAACGACAATCAAGGCGTGCGCGATCCGCTGCTTGGGCTGTATCTGGCGCTGGGCAGCCTGGACGAAGCCGGCAAGCTACTACAAGCCTATAAAGAGGACGCATCGGCCAACTTTGCCTGGGGCCGCGTACTGGAGCGCTTCCTCTCCGGCGATCGGCCGCGAGCCGCTGCCGCGCTGAAGAAAGCACGCAAGGCAAACTCCTTCGTGGAACTATTTATGACCGGGCAGAAGAATCTCCCCAAGGAAATGCCCGATATGTATTCGCCGGGCAGCGAACAAGAGGCGATTCTGTGTCTCGACAACATGGCTCTGGCGTGGGGCAATTCCAAGCCAGCCGTTCTCTGGCTCATGGAACAACTCCTGAACGATCAGCCTCCGAAGAAAGCGCCAGCCGCCAAGTTAAAGAAAGTCACTCGAAATGCCTGAGGCGACAGCGACCCAACCCGGATACGCAAACCGCCACAGATAGCATTACTAGAATTTGAGTTCCGTACTTGATTCGTTCTAAGGTGTCCTTTGTCGATAGAAAGCGAAATGCACGCGGGATCCAACCAAAAGACCATCGAAGGGTATTCAGGAAGCCATGCACAGGGGACCGCAGGCCGTTGGCAGCATCGGCGGTCAATTTTGCCCCCTTACATTAGTCTCAGATTAAAAGTGAGCGTATTATAGCGGCAGATCCTCGGTTCAGTCAACTTCTTCCTTGACCGCCGGAAACACTGGGAAGAAGATCCGAATCTCAAACAACGGCAGAAATCGGACTCTTTGGGAACTGGTCAGTTTGTGAATGGCCTTTAGTTGCGAATATGCTGCTGGCGCATCAAGCTGTGCCGATTCAGGTCGAAGTCGGGATGTGTGCAAGTGGACTTGGCCAGACCTGATGCGAAGGAACACGAATATTACGATCATGGTGAATTGCGGTCGAGGGACTGCTACAACTCGCGCCGACATTAGTGCTCCTAGAGCCCACCGAAACGCGTGAGTCTTAGGTTGCGCACGGATGTGGGCTGACACCCATTCATCGAGCCGCGATTTCGATTGGGAGTTCTATCTGCATTCGTGCCCTGACGCTAGGCATCTGTGGAGGCCCCATAGCTAAGCTAAACAAAGTCATAGGAGGTGCGGTCAGCTGCCGGTGCCGCATTCCGTTGTGTTGGATGACAGAATGACGCTCTCGACAACGGCCGCGATTAATTCGTGTTTGGTCCACGTGCCTTTGTCTGCTTCGCGACAGCGGCGTAAATAGTTCTCAACGAACTGCAATCTGTCGCGTGGATGGACCCTGTCATCAGAGTCGAAGCAGTGCTTCATGGCCATGGCTGGCCAGTACCGAGACGGAAGTTCCCTTCGCAGCCGAATACTGTTAAGAGAGCATTTCATGGGAGCGCTTTGACATGAGCGTTCTGCTGTTCCGAAAGTACCGTAGAAAAAGTTTTGAACAGGTGTGGAAAAGCATCTCGAAACTTGCTACACTGTCATTCCCTTGAGGGCTTTTCGCGTTCGATTACACGCGTTCATTTTGGATTTTTGTTGATTGCCTCGGGCAAGGGATAGATGCAAAAGAAGTATAGGGCAGGTGTCGTGCCCCTCGTCGGTGCCCCTCAGGTTGAGCATTTCACGGAGGGCCCCTGTATGAACGACTACGCTGAGTTTCGTCATTTCAGATACCTTCTGGAGATTCTAGGAGTCTGTCGGGGATAGATTGATCCGCCCCCCTCGGGGGCGGATTTTCCCATATCCGCTTTTAGAATATGTTTATGGGTAA
>CAYQOQ010000160.1:0-9944 GCA_964419175.1 uncultured Occallatibacter sp.
TAACCTATCCCCGGCTACCCAAACCCGTCAACCATGGTGTTGCCCGGGCGGACACTTTTGATCGTCGTCAAGGTCGGCGATATCGAGCCACCAGCTCATAAGGCTCCCCCAATGTTCAGCCAACTAGCGGATTCGCTTGATGAGGGCGAATCCAAACTCTCGGCGTAGGCCAGAAGTAAACGTTGTTGAATGCCGCTCCGTATATCCTGATCAATCAATGCACCCTTGATGGTGAACGTGGGCGCATTTTCATCGGGTCGCGAGGGTATTGCGTGCCGTGAGCTCGCGACACATGCCCAGAACTGCAGTTCCTTCGATTCGGGCGACACGTCTATAACTTTTCCGCTGCAGTAGAAGCACAAGAGGTGATTCGATCCATCAGATGGAGACGGTTCAAAGATGACCCGAAAAAGATAAGGATCCTCAGTGGAAACTTCTTCTTGGGAATACCGAGGCAATCCTTCCGCCTTTATTGCTGCGATCACGCAGGAGTGAATAGCGGTGCGCATTTCGTAGTTCTGAATAGCAAAGTTGTCCTGCGGGGGCTGTGAATTGACCGATTCGGATTGAGCGGAGGCGACCCTATGTTGCGCAATGCGCCGGCGGGCGGACTCCAATGGGTCTGTAACCTTTGGACGATTAAAATCTGACCACTCGACGGTGCTGAGCCGATGTGTGGGATCTTTGGCCAAGCAGTTCTGGGCCAACAGCCGCAAGTCAGCGTCCGCATCGGGCGAATTGACGATTGGGATCTCTCTTTCAACCGCACGCACAAGGCGTCCATACGGCTCAGTGACCTCGCTGAACAGCGGCTTTCGCATCAACAGGTCGTGCACAACCGCCCCGAGTTGATAGAAAGTGACTGCTCGCCACGCCTCCAACGTTTGCTTTTCCTCCCTAAAGAGCAGTTCTGGTGGGCTATATCGAAGCGTAGCAACAAAGAAGTGCTGTTCACCTTCGTCCGTGACATTGCTAAGGTCAAATGGACGGATTACCCCAAAATCAAGGAGCTTGGCGAACTTCAAATCGTCTGATATGCCGATGTTCGCCGGCTTTATATCCCGATGTGCAAAGGAACACTCTTCCAAGAACTTTGCTGCTGAGGCGATCTGGGCTGTCAGTGATCGTATCTCCGATTTAGGAATTTCCAGGAGCTTTTCTTCAAGGTTCGCTCCTCGAAAATACTCCATCGCGATGTAAAGCAGGCCGTTATCTTCCCCGCCGCCGTAAATAGAGATCAAGTTTGGGTGGCTTTTTCCAATCAGACTGCGCTCACGTTCGATGCGCTTGAGCTGATTATCTCGGCCATATCGCTCCACGATGTCTGGGTCAAAGACCTTGAGCGCGGCCTGCTGGCCAGCCTTTTCCGCCCAAAAAACCACGGCGGACTTGCCGTGATTGATGTAACTCTGGATTCCCCAACCCCCGATGCTTTTCCCAATGAGGTCGCGAGACATCTTCTCGGCCGCTTGCTTGTTCATCCCATCACTCTCAACTGTTTCAAAACAAATTTACCCCCCGTCGGTGGACGGACGACCGCCGGGTGAATGGTCCGAGCTGACCCGCCACGTGTCAGCCCGCCATCAAGCCCAATGTAGTTGAGAGTTTGGTGTCAATTTGGTGCCAATTAGCGCCGACTGTGCCGGTTTTGACGGCTATACCGGTTCATAACTCCTTTGCCGTCTGTGCCGTAAGTTGTTGATTCTCCATGGCATGGAAGAGGTCATCGTCAGTGCAGGTCGCTTCCAGGTGGGCGAGTCTGCTCTCTGATATGGAATTTGTGCCCAGTTTGTGCCTGAGATTGTCGGTTCTGGCGATTTGAGCGATTCTGCCGATTCTGGAATCAGTAACTTACGTGTTTCGAACACCGGCTAAGGTTCGACCCCCCCTCCCGGCACCATAGCTATCTAATTCAACTCATTATATTTAGTGCCGCGCTCACACTTCGCCTGTACTTGTGGCGTACTTGGTCCTCAGTCAACGCATAGTAAACAAATCAGTTATCTGTTCTTTTTTAAAATTCACCTAAGTTCCCCTACAGCAGGTCTTTCGACTGCGCAGGTCGCAGAAAACGCGACCTACTTTCTTCAGGATCACAGACAGTATTGTGAACAAATTTTAGAGACAGCACACTGGGCCAAACGGGCAATGCAGCCTTATTCCGTCAGCTTGCTTAGCCGGACGGTTTTGCCGGTGCGGGCGGATTCGCGCGCAGCGTCCAGGATTTGCATCACCACGATATTGGTGTCGAGCGCCGAGAGGTCGCCCCTGGAAAGGACGCGGCCGCTGAGCACGGCATCGAGATACGTGAGTGAGTCGTTATTCGGCGCAGTGAGCGGAGTGGCCGCAATCAGGCGCTCGTCGTTATCGTGTTCGTGGCGGATGCGCAGCTCGTCGGGGCCGACGGCGATGGCGTAGCCCGTGGAGCCGTAGACTTCCATATCTTTGCGGCTGAAGGGCCAGTTCCACGAGCCCTCGATGACCGCCTGTGCGTGCGGGTAGCCGAGGACGATGGTCGAGTCGTCGTCTACATTGCGATAGATTTCGGGCTTGTCATGATTCACGACGGCGGTGACGGTGAGCGGGGTTTCGCCGTGCATGAGCCAAGTCATCAGATCCACGCCGTAGCAGCCGAAGTCGTAGAGAGCGCCGGCGCCATTCTGCGCGGGGTCGGTGAGCCAGCCCAGAAATTCAGGAGGGACGCCGATCTCTTTGGGGCCCTGATGGCCGTCCTCGACAACCACGCGGCGCAGAGCGCCCAGGCTGCCGCTCTGAAGTTCGTCATAGACGGCGCGGTTGCTGGCATACCATGTGGTTTCGTAATTGACCAGGACATGTATATGGTAGCGGCGTGCCGTGCGCCGGATGGCGAGCGCGTCGTCGAGCGAGATCGTGAGCGGCTTTTCGACCATGACGGAGACGCCGTATTGCGCGGCGATCTCGATGGCGTGGCGATGTTCGCCCACGGAAGTGTAGACCAGTACGGCCTGAGGGCGGCGCACCTCGATCATGTTGGCCATGCTTTTGAAGAATAGGGTGTCGGACAGGTGGTACTTGCCGCGGTATTTGGCGAACAGCGCCGGGTCGGCGTCCGCGATGCCAACCAATTCGACATTGCTGTGGTGCGGGAGTGCGCGGAGAAAGCCCTCGACATGGCCATGCTCCAGGCCGACGATGGCAACGCGGAGGGGGGCCTCGGCCGTCAACATCCCAGGCACGGCAAGAAACAGCACAATCGATAGAAGGCGTAGCCAGACTCGGCTTGAGGAGTCACTGAAACGGGAGAGGTAAACGCGCATGGGGCTGAAAAGCCTCCTGGAGCCCGATTTTACTCTGGGGCTGACGAGTTTGATCCTGAAGATTCGTATGCAAGACGAAGCAGGCAACTGCAATGCTCATACCACCATCAGTTATCCATACGGGTGTTGCTCCTCAATGTTAGCGGCCGGTCAGATTTCGGCCAGAAGGAAGTTCTTTTTTGCGCATCTCCAGGTGGAATCTTTCTGCATGTCTCTTCATTCTGACTTCGTCCATTCCGCTTCTGAATTTGCAGGCGGCGCAAGCGCAGGCGCATGTCCCCAAAGGCGACGTTTATCTCGGATTCAGCCGCACCGGCAACGACACCTTCTACTCCAACGTGGGCGGCCTCAACGGCTGGGAAGGCGCGCTGCACGTGAAACTGCACAAGCCTTTTCTCGGCGCAGAGGGGGACCTGTCCCATTATGGGATTGGTGCGAATTCTTCCGTCCCGCGAACTACGATCTTCATGGTCGGGCCAAGGCTCACCCTGGGCGCACTGGGGCCGAAGGTCTATGCGCACGCTCTTCTTGGCGGGGAACACTCGGCGAATAGTGGCGGGCCGGTGTCGATCTCTGGCGGCGCCATGGCCTACGCGCTGGGCGGCGGGTTAGACGTGCCGATTGCTCCGTTTTTTGCCTGGCGGGTGGCGGCAGACTACCTCAGGGCCCCAACGCAAGCGCCCAGTGGCAGCACCCCGGCGCGTTTTAGCACCGGGCTGGTGTTTCGCTTTTGATAGGCGGCCCTCAGCTTTCAGCCCTCAGTTTTCAGGGGCTGGATCATCGATTTAGTCATTGATTCTAAATATTTTACAGAGGAGATCGCTTCCAGTCAGCCGTGGCCGGAAACCGGTCTTCATTCCAGGCGGACGTGTGTTGTTGAAGCTGAAAGCTGAAGGCTGAAGGCTAAAAGCTGTTTTTCCGTGTAATCAAATCTGCGCTTTTGCCGTCCATTCGAACGTGGATACTGTGGCTACGCTCTTTCGCTGTCCTTGCTGCGGATACAAGACGCTGGAAGCTCCGAATGCAATGGGGCTCTGCCCGGTCTGCTGGTGGGAAGACGATGGGCAGGAGGATGTTGACGCCTCCGATGTGCGCCTGACCGTGAATGGCCAGTTGAGCCTCGATGAGGCCCGCGAGTACTACACGTGCTGCGGCGCGGCCCACCCCCGGTTCATTCCTTACGTTCGCAAGCCCCAGGTGTTTGAACAGTAACGTGCCTTTCGCGGTCCTTTTGCCCGCCAGGAGCGCCGGGCCGGTTTGACCCTGCCAGCAAACCCTCTTACCATGAGATAAGAGATTCCCCGGCCACACGGAGCTGTGTCCGCCCAGAGCGGCACAGCCGAGAGCGACGGTCTGAATGGATGAATTGACGGCACGCGGGCAAGACAGACGGCTTGCGGCCTGGTAACCGCCAGAGTGGCAGTTTGATCGGCGCGAAATGCGCCTGGAAGGCAAAACGTTGAGTTCTACCGACACCCTCGAAGACAACCTTCAACCTGATGCGTCTGAGGCCGTTGCGGCCGGCAGCCATGAAGGCCACGACCATAACCACGAAGACCACGACCATGAAGGTCACGACCACGAAGGCCACCAGCACGGGCCGGTCCTGAACCCGGACTGCACCCGCGAACTGGTGCTGGACATTCCCGCAGAAGAGGTCACAAAGGCCTACAAAAACGTCTCCGGTCAGTACCGCAAGTATGCAAAGATTCCTGGCTTCCGCGCCGGCAAGGTGCCGGAGTCGGTGATTCGCCGCCGTTTTGCCGCCGAGATTCGCAAGGAAGTGATCGACAGCCTGCTGCCGGAGCGGTTCAACAAGGCCGTCCTGGACCTGGGCATCAAGCCCGTCGGGCAGCCGCAGGTAACTGAGCTTACGGTGGAAGACGGCGCGCCGCTGCATGTGAAGGCGGTGTTCGAGTTCATTCCCGATTTCTCCATCGAAGGCTACCAGACGGTGACCGTCGACAAGCCCTCGGTCGAGACCACCGAAGAGGAGTACCAGCAGGAGATCGGGCAATTGCGCGAGTCGCGCGCCACCGTTGAGCCGGTGGAAGAAGATCGGCCCCTGGTGGATGGCGATTGGGCGCAGATTACCTACAAGGGCCAGATTGAGGGCGACACCGAAGCTGCTCCGGTTGCCGGAGAAGACTCGCTGGTGGAGATTGGCGGCAAGGACACGGTGGAGGCTTTCTCCAGCGCTCTGCGCGGCGCCAAGGCTGGCCAGGAGTTGAAGGCCGAGGTCATCTATCCGGCCGACTATGCCGAGCCCAAGCTGGCCGGCAAGACGGTTGCCTACGAAGTGGAAGTGAAGGCGATCAAGAAGCGTACCGTGCCCGAGCTGAACGACGACTTTGCCAAAGAGATCGGGGCCTATGAGAGCTTTGCCGATCTTGAAGCGCGGATTCGCGAGTATCTGGCCGACCGCAAGCGCCGCAGCGTCGAAGGCGAAACCAAGGACCGGTTGTTCGCGGCGCTCACTGAGCGTTACTCGTTTCCGGTTCCCGAGTCGCTGGTGCAGGAGCAGATTGATGCGCGGCTGGAGCGTGGATTGCGCGCGCTGGCTGCCCAGGGCATGGACCCGGAGCAGATGCGGAAGATGGATTTTGCCCGCCTGCGCACGGCCCAGCGCGATAGCGCCATTGCCGAAGTGAAGGCGTCCGTGCTGCTTGACCGCATTGCGCAAGAGGAAAACATTACCGTCAGCGACGAGGAACTGGACAACGAGCTGCAAATGGCGGCCCTACAGTCGCGCGAGCCGCTGGATACCCTGAAAGTGCGATTGACGCAGGACGGCGGGATGGCTAGACTTCGTGAGCAACTGCGGCGCGAAAAGACTGCGTCCGCGCTGTACGAAAAGCTGCCTGCATAGGGCGGCAGGACAACTGAAAGCGGAGTGCGATCCGGCACAGACAACGCCGGAATGCGCGGTTACAAAGGAAATGGGCTTCTAGCGGCCCTCAACCGGGAAAGCGGGAAAAGGACTCAATGGCATTGGTTCCCATGGTGGTAGAGCAGACGAGCCGGGGCGAGCGCGCCTACGACATCTATTCGCGTCTGCTGCGCGACAACATCATCTTTCTTGGCACGCCGATTGACGACCAGGTGGCCAATCTCATTGTGGCGCAGTTGCTCTTTCTCCAGGGCGAGGACCCGGAAAAGGACGTCTCGCTCTACATCAATTCTCCCGGCGGCTCCATCACCGCCGGCCTGGCCATCTACGACACCATGCAATTCATCAAGAACAACGTGGTGACGTACTGCATCGGGCAGGCGGCGAGCATGGGCGCGTTTCTGCTGCTGGCCGGCACCAAGGGCAAGCGCTTTGCGTTGCCCAACTCCAGAATTTTGATTCATCAGCCATCGATGGGCGGATTGAGCGGCCAGGCCACGGACATCGACATTCATGCGCGCGAAATTCTGCGCATCCGCGAGATTACCAACACGCTGATAGCCAAGCACACCGGCCAGCCGCTAGACCGCATCGAGCGCGACGTCGAGCGCGACTTCATCATGAACGCTCAGCAGTCCAAGGAATACGGCATCGTTGATGAAATCATCGACCGGCCGCGTACGTAAGGAACGACCAAAGACGTACAGGTTTTAGATCGACGGGCAAGACCAAGAGGGAGCAACATCATGAAACCGCGCACGGGTCCTGAAGAAGCATTACGCTGCTCGTTCTGCCATAAATCGCAGGATGCTGTTGCCAAGTTGATCTCGTCGCCCAGCGACTACCCCCGTGCTTATATCTGCGACGAGTGCGTAGCCGTGTGCAATTCCATTCTCGAGGACGATCGCGGCGAAGCCGCTCCGGCGGCAGCGGCGGGTCACCTGCCCAAGCCGCAGGAAGTGAAGAGCTTCCTCGACGACTTCGTGATCGGGCAGGATCAGACCAAGAAAAAGCTCGCGGTTGCCGTCTATAACCACTACAAGCGCATCCAGATGAACAAGCTGCGCAACAACGAAGTGGAACTGAGCAAGAGCAACATTCTGCTGATCGGTCCCACCGGCTCGGGCAAGACGCTGCTGGCGCACACGCTGGCCAAAATGCTCGACGTGCCCTTCGCGATTGTGGATGCAACCACGCTCACCGAAGCCGGCTACGTCGGCGAAGATGTCGAGAACATCATTCTCAAGCTGCTGCAGGCCGCTGACGGCGACGTGACGCGCGCCCAGCAGGGCATCATCTACATCGACGAAATCGACAAGATCGGCCGCAAGGACGAGAACCCCTCGATCACCCGCGATGTCTCCGGCGAAGGCGTGCAGCAGGCGCTGCTCAAGATTCTGGAAGGCACTGTGGCCAACGTTCCGCCGCAGGGTGGACGCAAGCACCCGCACCAGGAGTTCACCGCCGTCGACACCACCAACATCCTCTTCATCTGCGGTGGCGCGTTTGTAGGTCTGGAGCGTGTTGTGGGCCGCAGAGTGGGCAAAAAGGCGCTCGGCTTCAAGGCTGCGGACGCCGAGGCCGATGCAGCTACCTCCCGCTCGCATCGCGACACAGAATTGCTCCGCCGCACCGAGCCTCAGGATCTGATCAAGTACGGATTGATTCCGGAGTTTGTCGGCCGTCTGCCGGTGATGGGCATCCTCGACGAACTCGACGAACCCGCGCTGGTTGAGATTCTCACCAAGCCCAAGAACGCCATCATGAAGCAGTATCAGCGCCTCTTCGAGTTTGAAAATGTGCGCCTGCACTTCACCCCGGAAGCCTGCGCCGCCATCGCCCGCGAGGCCCTGGCCCGCAAGGTCGGCGCGCGCGGATTGCGCATGATTCTCGAAGAGCTGATGCTCGACCTGATGTACCACCTGCCCAACAACAAGCGCGTCCGCGACATCGAGATTACCAGCGATATGGTCGAGCGGCGTGATCTGTCGCTGTGCCTGCTTGAAAAAGCTGGCTGAGGCAACCTCAGTTTGTTTCCACAAAAAGCCCCTCCGCTAACAGCGGAAGGGGCTTTTATTTCGAAGGACGCGTGGTGCCCCACCTTCACCTCGGTTTTATAGCGGTTAAGGTGGGATAGCTATAACTACATTTTTTTATTGTTCTCGCTTTTCGTTTCCACCAGACCCTCAAATCGCAATCTTCGTTTCGATAGCGTCATAGTCCGCATGCACTCCTTTGCGCGTGGTATCCAGGAGACCCACGCCCGCAAGTGCCTGCACATCCGCATGGACGTTGCTGTAGTCGCGCTTGAGCGCCTTGGCCAAAGACCGGATACTGGTCACGTTGTTCCGGCGCACATAACGCAATAGCTCCATCCGCTTGCCCGTCAGCACACGGGCCAGCGCGTCCCAGCTCTCGAAAGCCAGATTGCGTTCATGGAATGTCTCTCCATGCTCTGCGCGATGCCATGCGTCGGCAAACCGGCTCGCCGCCTCATTCTCCATTGCGCCGCCAACAGTAAATTTCACGCTGCTCATCGGGCTCCTCGCAATCTCCGCACATCCCGCCAGAAATCGGCCATGAGCTTTTCTACGGTGCTGAAGCGATAGGCGGTCTCGACGCCTTGAAAATGCCGGTGATCGCCTTTGCCTCGCTCATTGTCGTAACCAATTTCACGAATGCCTGGACGGCCATAAAAGAGCGAATACTTCAAGCGGTGGGCTGACGGCGGAACCGGCAGCGGGACTCGCCAGAGCACCATCTCCACAATCGCGCCATCGTCGTAATCGATGCGCTGGCTAAACAGCAGCTCAGCCTTCATAGGCGCTCATGATGGCATTATAGGCCATATGGCGAGCCCCGCGAAGATTTGCGTGCCTCTCAGAGCTTATTATGGCTCCCGTCGCAGAACGGCGGATTCGCGGTGTGCTTGCACCCGCAAAGATACGCAGTCTTCGTCTCGGTGGCTTCAAACTTCACCGGTGTCATGCCGCTGCCTTTGTGGCTGCCGTCGCAGAAGGGCTGCTTGGCGCTCAGGCCACAGGCGCACCAGAAGTAACTTTTGCCTGCTTCCACTTCTACCGGATAAGGGCTTTTTTGTACGATTGTCGGTTCTGCCATTGTAAAATCTCCTTTGTTCAGCATCATAAGGCCGCCTGCAGGCAGAGCGATATGCACATTGGTACATTCGCTGCATCTTCGTTTCCGCGATACAATCCCAACATGAGCACCGGCAACAGTATTGAAGCCGGAGCCAAATCGGCGCGTCTAATAATAAGGTGCAACCATGACTCAACAACGCGAAAAAGGCGAGACGCGCAAGCTGCCCATGATGCCCATACGGGACATGGTGATCTTCCCCTACATGATGACGCCCTTCGTCGTCGGCCGCGAGTCTAGTGTGCGCGCCCTCGAAGAGGCTCTCGGCGGCGACCGCAAGATTTTTCTGGCTACGCAATACGACGCTTCCATCGACGAGCCCAAGGCCAAGGACATTTTTCAGGTTGGGTCCATCTGCAACATCGTGCAGAGCGTCAAGATGCCCGACGGCAACATCAAGGTGCTGGTCGAGGGCGTCGAGCGCGCCAAGTCGACCGAGGTCAGCGACCGCGACGGATTTTTTGTGGCCACGGTGCGCACCGGTAAAAATCAGTTTGAAATGACGCCGGCCGCCGAGCAGTTGATGCAGCGCGTTACCGGCCTCTTCGAGCAGTACGTCAAGCTCCAGCAGTCGCTCAACTACGAGACCATCATCG
>CAYQOQ010000161.1:0-9941 GCA_964419175.1 uncultured Occallatibacter sp.
CCTTCTTGAAGGGCGGCAAGATCGGCCTCTTCGGCGGCGCCGGCGTGGGCAAGACGGTCGTCATCATGGAACTCATCAACAACGTGGCCAAGAACCACGGCGGCTACTCGGTCTTCGGCGGCGTGGGCGAACGCACCCGCGAGGGCAACGATCTGTGGCTGGAGATGACCGAGAGCGGCGTCATCAAGCCGGGCGACTGGGCCAACTCGAAGTGCGCGCTGGTCTACGGCCAGATGACCGAGCCGCCCGGAGCGCGCCTGCGCGTGGCCTTGAGCGCGCTCACCGTCGCCGAGTACTTCCGCGACGTCGAAGGCTCTGACACGCTGCTCTTCATCGACAACATCTTCCGCTTTACGCAGGCCGGCTCCGAGGTTTCCACCCTTCTCGGCCGTATGCCTTCGGCCGTGGGCTACCAGCCCAACCTGGCCACGGAAATGGGCGAACTGCAAGAGCGCATCACTTCTACCAGCAAGGGTTCCGTCACCTCGGTGCAGGCCGTCTACGTGCCTGCCGACGATTTGACCGATCCCGCGCCGGCCACCACCTTTGCTCACCTCGACGCGACCACCGTGTTGAGCCGCCCTCTTTCCGAGCTTGGCATCTATCCCGCCGTCGACCCGCTGGCCTCCACCTCGCGCATTCTCTCCGCGCGCATCGTCGGCCAGGAGCACTACGACGTAGCTCAGGGTGTCAAGCGTATTCTGCAGCGCTACAAGGACCTGCAGGACATCATCGCCATTCTTGGCATCGACGAGCTTTCTGAAGAAGACAAGCTCACCGTCGCCCGCGCCCGCAAGGTACAGAAGTTCCTGTCCCAGCCCTTCCACGTGGCCGAGACGTTTACCGGAATTCCTGGCGCCTATGTGAAGGTTGCCGACACCGTGCGCAGCTTCAAGGAGATCATCGCCGGCAAGTACGACGACATCCCCGAACAGGCTTTCTACATGAAGGGCGCCATCGAGGAAGTGCTCGAAACCGCCGAGAAGCTCAAGGCGAGCGTGTAAAGGCAGGGATCAGGGATCAGAAAAGCTCACGAACCAATGAGTCGTCTTGAACTGACCCCTGACCCCTAAAAATCCTGAAAGGATTTTTATGGCAGACGAGACAAATCAACTTCGCGTACGGCTCGTCACTCCCGAGCGCACGCTCTTCGAACATGCGGCGACCGCGGTCGAGTTGCCGGCGAAGAACGGGTACTTCGAGGTGCTCTACGGACATGCGCCGCTGGTGGCCGAGTTGGGCGCAGGCGACGTGATCGTGCATTGCGGCACCGATATAGTAGACGGCAACACTGACAACTCATCCCGTTACAACGTCAGTTGGGGCTTTGTCGAAGTGCTTCCCGACCGCGTCACCATCCTCGCCTCCGATGCCCTCAAGCCCGAGGAGATCGATGTGCCCCGCGCCGAGCAGCAACTGGACCGCGGCCTCAAGATGTGGAAGGAAGCCGGCGAAAGCGAAGACGCTTACACCGAGTCCCTCCGCGTCATCTCCGAAGCCGAAGCCAAGATCGCCTCGGCCGCCGACAAGCACTGAGTTCTTACACCGTTCAACTGCTCTCAAATAAAACGCCCTGCTCAATCGAGCAGGGCGTTTTTATTGCAACAGAAACCGCGACAATTCACCGCACGTCAACCGAAACGCTCGACTCCGCTAGCTTCAGGCTCCGGTCGCAGCTCTCACCAGTGCTTGTGCTCTGAAAGCACATCCATCTCCGAGCCGGCCAGCAGAAACGCCCCTACTCCGAAGTTATAGCTCGACCCCGGCTTGTACTCGGCCTGCGCTTCGCCGATGGGCTGAATCGCTCCCAGCCGCCCATCCGCATAGACATGCGTCAACATCCCGGCCCACGCTTTCTCAACGACTGGCAAGTAAATCTCCGCATCCAACATGCGGTGATTGATGCCCCACGCAATGGCGTAAGTGAAGAGCGCCGAACCCGACACCTCGGGCAGCGGATAACTCTTGGCATCGAGCAAACCTGGCCGCCACAGCCCGTCGCTCTGCTGCGCCGCGGCAACCGAGGCCGCCATCTCGCGCAGCAGCTCAATGTACTGCGGCCGCAGCGGATCGTCCGAAGGCAAATCGGCCAGCACGCGCACCGTTCCCGCCATCGCCAGGCCGTTGGAGCGCGACCAGAAAAACTTTTCTCCGTTCTTCTCCCGCTTGTTCAGCGAACCTGCGTCGCGCGAAAACAGATGTTTCTGCCGGTCGTAGAGCACCTTCCCGGTCTTTCCCCATTCGCGATCGACATACGCATCGTAGGTGGGGTCGCCGGTGATGTTGGACAACTCCGACCCTGCCGGCGGAGCCATGAACAGCGCATCGCACCAACCCCATGCCGGCTTTTCCGGATCGTTCAGCAAAGCCACGGCGTCGTCAAACTGCCTGCGCAACGGCGCTAACTGCGCCTCGTTATGCGAAGAGCGATAGACCTCAAGAAAGGCCTGCGCAATTGCGAAATCGTTGGCGGGGTCGGTTGTCCGTTCCAGCTTCCAGCCAAAGTGGTCGCCCACCGATGCAACGTACTGGCTATACCGCGGCTCATGTAGCGTGCGCGCCGCCGCCATCAGTCCAATATCGAGCGTGCCGAAGTCCCATGCACGGCTAGGCGGTTGCGCCTGCACGCGCTGCAACTCCCAGTCGGCAACCTTGCGCATCGCCGCGCGAATTGGCTTCGAGTGCAGCGCCGGCGAAAGATCGGTGGCGAGCGGCCCTGGGTCGCTCGGCTGATCTCCTGCCGACGCCGCTGGCTCGTTGCTCATTGTCTGCGCAAAACAGCCCACGCTCGATGTCCCCAGCAGCACCGCGATAAAAATTCCCAGCAACACCGCGGTCGAACCGGCGGCCCACAGCGTCTTGCACAGCCAACGCATTCTCATCTCCATTGATCGCACCGCTGTTTGTGAACGGCGTCGTATTATTGCGCACAACAGGCCACTCCCCATCATACGACCTTGATCTTTCACCCGCCGTCCTTGGCCGGCGAAGCGGTGATAGACAAAAAAGACCTCGGCGAGTTTCCCCGCCGAGGCCCCTGGTTGATTCACCGGCCGCCCGCGCGCGTCTGGAGCCCGCGCCAGGTGGCGATGAAATGTTAAGGCATCAGAAGTTGATGCGAGCTGTTATTTGACCAATGCGCGGATCGTTGATCTGGGTCATCGTCACGACTCCGAAGGTGGAGCTGCCGACACTGGTGCCCGGACCACCAAAGTTGGGCGTGTTAAGAATGTTGAAGAACTCACCGCGAATCTCGAAGCTGGTGTTCTCGCGAACCTGAAACTTCTTGAAGAGCGATGCGTCCATCAGCGGATGAATTCTCTGCCGCACACCAATGACGGTGCTGTTGGCCTGGGAGCTATACGACAGCCGCTGCTGATAAGCCGGGGTGGGCGAGAGCGCGTCGCAGCCAGGGGCTGAGGCGGTTGTCGCCACCGTCACGCCACTGGTGTTTTCGTAGCAGGTATTGATGTAGCGGGCATCGGTGGGATTGGTCTGCTGCACCTGGCCAATGATGTTGACATTGCCGGGCGCGGAGAGAAGGGGGCCGTTGATGGCGCGAAAGACGCTGTTGAACTTCCAGCCGCCGAGGGCCAGCCTCTCTGCGTACGGTTTTGAGCTGAACTTCGGCAGTTCCACAGTACCAAAAACATTGGCTAGGATAGTCGGGTTCGAGTCCTGGACCGATTCCAGCTTGGTATCGAAGGCATTGAGATAGGCCGTATGCAGCATCACCTTGTCCCAGGTTAGGTTGCCCTGCAACGAGAAGTGATTCTTCATGGGCCGGCTCACCTGGACTTGCAACGCATTGTAGGGCGACGTGCCGATAGAGGAGTTGTTCTCCGTCACCGAGCCGAACTCCGGATAAGGTTGCAGGAGCAAATACTGCTGGATCGTTGCGGCGTTCAGGGTGGCGCTGTTCGGTATCAATCCAGCCATCGGATTGGCGACTTTGTTGTTGAGGTAGGTAACCTCGGAGCTGCCCAGGTTGTAATACTGCGCGGGCAGGAAGTTGATGTTGTGGCTGACATCGAGGCGCGTCGGCCGCGCACCCACATAGCTGATCTGCAAGGCAATATTGCCGGGAAACTGCTGCTGAACGTTGAGGGTGTAATCCGCGGTCCTTGGTTGCACGTGGTGCGGGTCGTTGAAGTTAACGCTTTGACCAAGCGCTGTTCCGAGCCCGAGCGTGTTTCCCGTGGGCATCGTGATGCCGGTCGGGAAAGGATTCGTCATGGTGTTGACGCTGGCGCCGTTCACGGCGGCGTTGGCGGCATAGGTGTAGCTGGTGGTCTGGCTGAAGCCGGACGAGTATGGCGTTTCCAGGGTGTTGAAGTACATGATGCCAAAGCCGGCGCGTACCACCGTCGTTGGGCTCACCGAGTACGCCGCACCCAATCGCGGCTGCCAGTTGTGCAGGTCGCGCGGGTACGGGTTGCGATTGCCGGAGTTAACGAATTGAAGTCCGCCATTCAGTGTGAGGCCGCTGACAGAGCTTTGCAGCGGATTGGAGCACGTGGTGCAGAAGCTGGAGATCATGCGGTTATAGCGTTCAGTGAAGGGCGACTCGTAGTCCCAGCGGCCGCCCAGGTTCAGGGTCAGCTTGTTGTTCACGCGCCAGTCGTCCTGCACATAGGGGGCCATGTAAACCTGCTGCATGGCGTACGCGATGTTGATGCTGTAGTTGGCAGTTGTGAAGTAGCCGAGCAGCATGGAGGCCATAGGATCACCCGAACTGGCGTCCGAGCCCACGTTGGCATTCACATTATGCTGCGTAAACGCACGGTCGAAGACGAATCCCGCGCCGCTTTGGGCGTTGGTGGCAAAGCCGCTCTGCGGATTCTGCACATTGTAGCGGCTCATGTTGCCGTCGAAACCGAAGCGGACGTTATGGCGTCCCCACACTTTGGAGAGAATCTCTTCGAACGAGCCCAGCATGTCTGTGCTGACCTGGCCGCCGGAGCCAGGGGCCAAGCCGGCATACCCGTCGCTGTTCATGTATTCGCCAGGAAACGTATTGTAGGGAAGGCCACTTGTCGTCATGCCCAGGGAGCTCAGGTTGAAGTTGGAGTTGCCCGGATAGACGAGTCCAAAGGGGTGGTAGACAACCCCGAGACGGGAGTCCAGCACCATGGTCGAGGAGAACTGATGCACGTCGTCCACGCTGCCGCCCCGATTGTTGCGGAAGACGTTGTAGCCGTAACCTGAACTGCTGTTGGTCGGCCCAATGCCCTTGGGGAACCCTTGCAGCGGATAGTTCTGCGTCAACCCAGACCGGAATCCGATGAAGTTGATCTTGTTCTTTTGCCCAAAGCTGTGGTCGAACCGGGCGATAAAGGACGGGTAGGTGCTGGGATAGGAGGTCTGCGTCGAGATGTAGTTCGGGTTGGTCAGAGCCGTTGAGTTGGCAACGTTGGAGTTGGGCAGGTAGGACGCGAAGTCCTTGCCAGTGGTGCTCATGACCGACGCGATATTGTTGTTCGCATAGTACGCCGTGCGGTTGCCGTTGGCGTCGACCGGCGAATTGGGCACGTAGAGCTGAACGCCCGAGGTGCATAGACCACTGGCGTTAAACGCGGAGCAGAGGCCGGAAAAGTCCCCGGAGAGTTCTGCCGGGGTGGGCACGCGCGAGCTGTAATTGATCGCCGTGTGCGTAGCGTAGCGCTCGAACGAGAACATGAAGAAGGTCTTGTCGCGTCCGTGATAGAGCTTCGGGATTTCGACCGGGCCATCGATCACCAGGCCCGTCTGGCTTACCTGATTGTTATTGCGCGGCTGGTTGTTGGCCGCCTTTTCATAGGTATTGGCGTCCAGATACGTGTTCTGGAAAACATAATAGGCCGCGCCGTGCACGCTGTTGTTGCCGGTGCGGATCACGGTATTGGTCACGGTTCCGTTGCCATGGCCGATCTGGGCGTCAAACATGCCGTTTTCAATCTTCACTTCCTGCACGGCTTCCGGTGAAGGCACGAAGTTGGTGTAGCTCGCGCCCGAGAACCGCTCAGCCGCATCGTCGGGAATACCGTCGATGGTGATTCGGTTGTGGCCGCTGTTGCCGTCGGCGATCACCGCCACGGCCGCGCCGCTGTACGGGTTGGTGTATTGGCTCGACTTGGCCGTGAAATAGTTACCGGTGCCCATATTCACGCCCGCGGCCAGGGCCACCATCACGTAGGGGTTGCGGCCCTCGTTGGGTAGGTCGGTAACCTCTTGGGTGCTTAAGGTCGTGGCTAGGGTGGGCGAACTGGTGTCGATGAGCGAGGTCTCCGAGGTGACTTCGACCGTTTCGCTTACCGCGCCGGGCTTCAGGAGCGTATCCACCTGGACGGTTTGACCGGCGGTGAGCACGACATTGGTTCGCGATTCTTTGCGGAAGCCGGCAGCCGCCACAGTGACTGAGTAAGTACCGGGCTGCAGGGCGGGCATTACGTAAGAGCCGTCGGCCCCCGTAGTAACGCTGGTGGCAAAGTGCGTGGCCGCTTCAACAGCCGTCACATTTGCGCCTACCACCTTGGCTCCTGTTGAATCGGTGACTTGTCCCCCGATACCGCCCAGATATCGCTGGGCATGCAGTGAACTACTCAGCGCCACGATCCCCACAAGGATCAGGCACCAATACACTGTTCGCGTAAAACAACTGGCTAAATTTTTCATTCGAAAATTTCCTCTTGAAACTCTGGGTTGGCATGGCAAAGCCACCTGCTGACCTTACCAGGATTTTGGACCAAGACCAATAGCGTAAGAACCCACCTATTGGTATTTGGGGTCATTAAACCAGCGAACAGAACCTGGCTGATTTCTCCTCATTCGCTGTGTGCAGAACTTGTTAGTTATCTCTCTCCAGTTTAGGCGTGCAATCTGAGGGCAACCTGAGTGCAGCGCATTTTCCCTCTCTTCCGCAAACACAAGAGAAAGCCAGTTCTCGATTGTCGAGATGCGAAGCAGGGCAGGCAAGTTAATTTACCGGAAGAAGGCGGCTTTCGTTTACCGCTAATCCGTAGTTAAGTCATCCAATAGCTGTCGTTTACCATCCACAGTGAAAGTCCGTTATTAAACCGTTAGAAGGCTGCTGAAACCTGTTTGCGAGAGGCACAACTTCCGCATTGCCGATGGTGGGCCGTGAGCGCTAGACTTGGAATCGTACAACGGTAATATTAAGTGGCTCTCATTTCCGATAATTCGGCTCCTGAAGACCTGGCAGAAGACTCAGAGGTTCTGCCCAGCGCAGAGGAGAGGCGCGCCCTGATCGACCGAGTTGCGCGCAGCGAGCAACTCAGCCGCTCTGCGCGCTTGCGCGATTTTCTCCTCTACGTGGGCAGGCAATCGCTTAAAGACGGCGGCCCGGAGATCCACGAGCAGGAGATCGGGCACAAGGTCTTTGGCAGACCCGCGTCTTACGACCGAAGCCAGGACAATATTGTCCGCGTCAATGCGACGGAACTACGAAAGCGCATCGAATCCTACTTTGCCTCGGTCGGCGCACACGAACCGCTCATTCTCGATATTCCGCGCGGAAGCTACAAGCCCGTATTTCGCCGCAGGCAACCTGCCGGCACAGTTGAGGCGCCCCCATCGGTTGACGAGTTTCCGCTTGCCCCTGCCGCGACCGACAACAAGGAGCCCGCAAAGCGCAGCCACCTCTCCCGGCATCTTGGTCATATTCTCTGGGCGATTGCCACTCTGCTTCTCGCAATCGCTTGCACAGTGCTCTTTCAGCAAAATCGGGCCATGCACAAGGCAATCCACCCGTGGGAGGACAAACCGGCACTTGGCGCATTTTGGGGCGGATTTCTTCGCAACAATCAGCAGACTGACATTGTTCTGTCCGACGACTCCACCAGCATGATTGAAGACATCACGCGCCAGCCCATCGGGCTCCAGGATTACCTGAGCCGCGAGTATTTGCGGCGGATTCAGTCCGCCGACAGCAGCGCCGATCGAAAAGCCGATCTCTACCAGATTCTCAATCACAACTTGGTCACTTTCGGCGCTGTGCGCGCTGCCGAGCGCATCATTGACGAAATCCCCACCACTGACGCGCACAACGTCGCCTTCGCACGGTATTACACGACAGACGAAATCAAGCGCAACAATGTGGTGCTGATTGGCGGCAAGAAGGCCGTGCCGTGGGATCACCTCTTCGACGACAAGGTGAACTTTGTAACCGACTACGACGACCAGCGTTCGCAGGCGTTTGTTAGAAATCTACATCCGAAAGCCGGGGAACTGGCAACCTATGCCGTGTCGTTCGAGCCCAATAGTCTGTTCGGCTACAGTTCCATCGCCTATCTGCCCAATCCAAGTGGAACCGGCAGCGCGATCATTCTTGCTGGAACCGATTCAGACGCCACCAACTCCGCGGCCGAGTTTCTTACCTCAGAAGAGCAGATGGCGAAGTTCCAAGCCACGCTTCACACTACCCGTTTCCCCTACTTCGAAGTGCTTCTCAAGACCACTCGCCTCAGTGGAACTTCATTCAGCTCCGAGCTGCTCGCCTACAGAACCTATCCTGACCTTCAATAATCGGGCGCATGCACTCTTGAACGTACAGCTCCTGCCACTTGCCGACTGTGCGTCTACCTCGATAAAGTGTCACCCACGGGCATCTTGCGGACGAGCGCAGCCCAACAGTGCCGCGCACCGCGTTCATTCCTCTTCTCCAAAGGACTTTGCATGTCTTCCTTGCCTGTAAACGCCGTCGCCAATCAGGACATCGACTCCACGCTGCGCGAAAACCGCCTCTTCCCCCCGCCGCCCGAGTTCAGCGCCAAGGCGCACATCAAGAGCCTCGAGCAGTACGAGGCTCTCTACAAGCAGTCGATTGAAGATCCTGAAAAATTCTGGGCCGAAGCCGCCGAAGACTTGCACTGGTTCAAGCGCTGGGACAAAGTCCTCGACTGGAATCTTCCCTTGGCCAAGTGGTTCGTCGGCGGCAAGCTCAATCTCTGCTACAACTGCGTTGACCGCCACGCCCTCGGCACCCGTGCCAGCAAAACCGCTCTCATCTGGGAAGGTGAGCCCGGCGAAGTCCGCCGCCTCACCTACGCCGAGCTGCACGCCGAAGTGCAAAAGTTCGCCAACGCCCTCAAGTCTCTCGGCATCCAGAAGGGCGACCGCGTCGCCGTCTACATGGGCATGACGCCCGAGCTGGCCATCGCCCTGCTCGCCTGCGCCCGCATCGGCGCCGTCCACTCCGTCATCTTCGGCGGATTCGCCGCCAACGCCATCGCCGACCGCGTCAACGACTCCTCCTGCGTCGCCATTCTCACCCAGGACTCAAGCTACCGCCGCGGCACCGAGATCCAGCTCAAGCGCACCGTCGACGAAGCCATGGCCGCCTGCCACACGGTCAAGCACGTCGTCGTCTATCGCCGCACCGGTTCCCCCATCAACATGGTTGAAGGCCGCGACCTCTGGTGGCACGACCTCGTCGCCTCGGCCTCCCCCGACTGCCCCGCCGAACATCTTGATTCGGAGGACCCGCTCTATATCCTCTACACCTCCGGAACCACCGGCAAACCCAAAGGCTTGGTCCACACCACCGGCGGCTACTCCGTCCAAACCTACCTCACCACCAAGTACGTCTTCGATCTCCGCGACGAAGACGTCTACTGGTGCACGGCCGACATCGGCTGGGTCACCGGCCACTCCTACGTCGTCTACGGCCCGCTCCAGAACGGCGCAACCGTCCTCATGTACGAGGGCGCGCCCAACTTCCCCGACTTCTCCCGCTTCTGGAAGATCGTCGACGACCACAGGGTCACCATCTTCTACACCGCGCCCACCGCCATCCGCGCCTTCATTAAGTGGGGCGACCAGTTCGTCGAAAAGTTCAAGCTTGACTCGCTCCGCCTCCTCGGCACCGTCGGCGAGCCCATCAATCCTGAAGCGTGGATGTGGTATCGCGAGAAGATCGGCCACAACCGCTGCCCCATCGTCGA
>CAYQOQ010000162.1:0-9939 GCA_964419175.1 uncultured Occallatibacter sp.
TTGTAGCACAAAAAGGCTTTCGCTAACTCAGGCTTCACGAATTATCCGGGCTAGGGCCTGTCATCTAATTCCCAGAGTGCAGCGTTGTGGAGAAAATCGGGCCAGACGAAGCCGAGCCCGAAGGCTGTGGTGGTTCCACTGTCAAGGGCGAGAATGAAGTATGGCCCGATTTTCTCCGCAACCCTACGGGCCGGAGCCAGTTTTCCTGATTTCTGTGTCGATCGTCGCTAGTAGACGCCCGGTATACGTCACTCCTCACTCCTTGAACTCAGAAAAACTGGCCCCGGCGCTGCGCCCTGGGAATTAGATGACAGGCCCTAGACCAGACAGTATGAAAAGGAACGGGAGCTGTTCCTTGAGAGTCGGCTAGCGTCCAGCGACATTTCGGCACGGAGGCGGTCACCTGTTGCCAACAGCCCTATTCACTCATTGACATGGCACAGAGGCATTTTCCTGGCTACGGGCGAATGGTCGCTGGCCCGCGAACTACACCCCGGAGACATCACTACCGTCCCGCCCGCCGCGCATACAGCAGAAACTCCTTGTTCCCCTCCGCCCCCGTGATCGGCGATGGAATCGTCTCCACCACCTCCCAGCCCAGCCCGCGCACGCACTCGGCAACCCGGTTCACCGCCAACTGGTGCGCCTCCGGATCGCGCACGATCCCGCCCTTGCCCACATTCCCGCGCCCCGCCTCAAACTGCGGCTTCACCAGCACAACAGCCTCGGCAAGCGACGGCGCCGCCGCTAGCACCGGCCCCAGCAGCAGCGTGGCCGAGATGAACGAAACGTCCATCACCAGCAGCGTCAGTTCGGGGTTTCCTTCCGAAGCCGTAAGCGCCCCCGGCTCCAGCAGCCGCGCATTGGTCCGCTCCATCAACCGCACGCGCGCGTCGTTGCGCAGCTTCATCGCAATCTGGCCAAAGCCGGTATCGACATCCGTCACCTGCGCCGCCCCATGCTGCAGCAGGCAGTCCGTAAAGCCGCCCGTCGACGTGCCAATATCCAGGCACGCCCTGCCCTCAACCGCGATCTTCCAGTGTTCGAGCGCCCCGGCCAGTTTCAGCCCGCCACGGCTCACATAGGGCATGTCCTCGCCCAACAGCCGCACCGCCGCATCCCCGGCCACCATCGTGCCCGCCTTATCGATCTTTTGTTCGTTGACGAGCACCCGCCCCGCGAGAATGTACGCCCGCGCCCGTTCCCGGCTGGGCACAAGGCCGCGCTCCACCAGCAACACATCCACGCGTATCTTCGCCGCACCCATCGCCATCCCTGCGCGTAGCCCCTGTCAGAGGATACAAGGCCAAACCTCCACCATGATCTCCCCCGCGCAACGCCGCGAGCTCAACCATGCCGCATTCCTCGCGTCCTGAGTCCAAAGTCCTTAACAAAACAGGAACTGTCATTCTGAGCGAACGGGGCCCCGAACGTTCTTCAGTTCGGGGGTGGTGAGCGAAGAATCTGCTTTTGTCCTTCGACCAACTTCAGACTCATCGCCCTATTCCCTGTTTTTCGGCAGCTTCCCCACCGCATCCATCACAATCCCCGGCGTCAGCACCTCCGGCAGCATCACCGGCTCGCTCTGCCCCGGCGTGTAGAGCGCATACGCCGGAACCCCGCTCCGTCCCAACGCCGCCAGCGCCTGCGTAATGGCCTCATCGTGCCGCGTCCAGTCGGCCTTCATCAGAACCACATTCCGTGCCGCAAACGCTTGCTCCACCTCCGCCGTCCGCAGCGCCACGCGCTCATTCACCTGGCAGCTCAGGCACCAACTCGCCGTAAAGTCCACAAACACCGGCTGCCCCGCCCCCAGCGAACGGCTCACCGCCTCAGCCGACCAAGGCTGCCAAAGCCCGCCCGTCTCCGGCGCGGCTAAGCTCTCCGGCGCAGCCGCCAACTTGCCCGGCGCCACCACACTCACCACAATCACGCCAAGCAGAATCGCCCCAGCCACCAGCGCCGCCCAGCGCTGCGCCGGCCACCGTCCCAGGAACCACCCCGCAATCGCCAGCAGCAGAAAACTCGAAAGCAGCGACACCAGCAGCCCAGCCCCGTACCCGCCGGCCAGCACCCACGCCAGCCAGATCACCGTAGCAAAAATCGGCACTGAAACCGCCTGCCGCAGCACTTCCATCCACGCGCCCGGCCTCGGCAGCGCCCGCGTCCACGCCGGTTGCAGCGTCAGCGCAACGTACGGCGCGGCCAGCCCCAGCGCCAGCGCCGTAAACACCGCAAACGTCACCCCAGCCGATTGCGCCAGCGCATACCCGATCGCCGCTCCCATAAACGGCGCCGTGCAAGGCGTCGCCACCACCACCGCCAGCACGCCCGTAAAAAAGCTGCCCGTGTAGCCCTGCTTTGCCGCCAGCGCCCCACCCGCGCTCGTCAGCGTCAGCCCAATCTCAAACTGCCCCGCCAGCGACAGCCCCATAAAGAACAGCAGCCCCGCCATCAACGCCAGAAACACCGGCGACTGAAACTGAAACCCCCATCCCAGCGTCGCCCCCGCCGCGCGCAATCCCAGCAGCGCACCCACCAGCACCCAGAAAGAAACCACAATCCCTGCTGCATACACAAACCCATGCGCCCGCAGCGTATGCCTTTCCTCGGCGCCAGAGTTCACCAGCGCCAGCCCCTTCAAAAACAGCACCGGAAACACGCACGGCATCAGGTTCAGCAGCAGCCCGCCCAAAAACGCCAGCGCCGTAGTCTTCGCCAGCAGCCCCCACGAAAGCAAAGGCGCAGGCGCCGCCACCGTTCCCGGCAGCGCCGTCAGCTCATACGCCCTTCCGCCCGCAAGCTCCAGCACCCCGTTCAACTGCGCCGGATTCGCCGTCAGGCTAGCGTCCTTCTTCAGATCGAGAACAAACCCGCGCGCAGTCGGCGAAACCTTCTGCGGCGCGGGATTATCGAGCACATCCTGATCCGCCGGGAAAAACTCCGCCGTCTTCTCCCGCTGCCCCGTCTCGACGCCCAGCCGAAATCCATCCTTAGTCGGCTCGAACACCGCCTTGAACCCCGCCGGCAGCGCCCTCGGCAGCGTACTCGCCAGCCGCTTCACCAGCGCCGCATCCGCGCCCGAGCCCGAAACCACCGCCGGTTTCGCGGCAGCCAGTTCCAGCGTCGCGCTCAGCTCCGCCTTGCCCGGAATGCAAACCTCGCGGCACACCAGCCAGTCGACCTTCGCACCCAAAACAGCCTTGCCGTCCTTGGCCGTCGGCGCCACATCCAGCTTCATCGGATACAGAACTTCGTCTTCGTAGCCGAAGTCCATCAGAGGCCCCAGCGGCAGCCGCTTCGGCGCGGGAAACTGCATCGCCTCCGCCGTCACGCCCTCAGGCAGTGTCCACTGAATATGCGGCGGGCCGCCCGCATCGCCGGCATTCTTCCAATACACATGCCAGCCCGTCTCCAGCTTGAAGTAGAGCCCCGCCACATTGTTCCCGCCTGGATAGATCTGATCTTCCGGAAACACCAGTTGCACATGGACGTGCGGCGCGTCCGCGGAGACGGACGCAGCCATCGCCGGCAGCCCCGCGGCAACCGCGACGAGCGGCAAAAAAACTGGACGAAAAATGCGCGCAAAGCTGAACAACCGGCAGTACCTCTTGAAGGAAGTTTACTGGAGAGACGCGCCTTGCGTTCTTGAAACGGCCGAAGGCGAACCTCGCCACGCGCAATGCGCACCAATTATGGCATTCGTGATTTCAGCTTGATCGCCTCGCCATCCACGACAAACGTGCCATAGCCGCGATGATGAATGGTCTTCGGATTCTTCTGTGCCGGATCGATCCACGCCTTGAGCACTTCAAGTACAAATAGGTTGTACTTGTTCACCAGACCCGTATTGACCACCTTGCATTCGAGATTCGCAAAACACTCACCCACCAGTGGCGCGCTCACACACTCCGCTTTTACCGCCGACAGCCCGCACCTCTCAAACTTGTTCCCATCCCGGCCCGAGCAGTTGCCCACCGCCACAACCTTCTCGGCCAGTTTCAGCGCCGGAATCGCGATCACGCATTCCTTCGTCGCCCGAAGTGCGGCAAAGCTATAGTCGGCATTGCTCACCACGCAGGCAATCAGCGGCGGCTCAAACTCCACCATCATGTGCCACGACATCGCCATCACATTGGCGCGCCCTTTGCGAGCGGTCGTCAGCAAAACCACCGGCCCCGGTTCGAGCAATTGGTAAACCTTCGCGAGAGCCAGCTCTTTCATCGCAACTCCAGCCGCGCCGCATGTTCCCGAAAGATGCAATCGTTCTCGACGCACTTCACGCCCGCCGCCCGCGCCCGCGCCACGGCATCCCCATACATCACCCCATCTTGAAGCCACAGGTAAGGAATCCTCAGCCGAATCACATCGTCCACAATCGCCGGCACATGTTCTGAAGCGCGAAACACATCCACCAGATCAATCCCCGCGCCCGTCAACTCACGCGAAGCCGCATAAGCCGCATCCAGATCCGGATAACACGGTCGCCCAAGAATCTCCGCGACCGCCGGATTCACCGCCAGCACGCGATAGCCATTCTCCGCCAGATAGCGCCCAATGTTGTAACTCGCGCGCCAGCTCTTGTCGCTCATGCCCATAACCGCAATGGCTTTTGCGTTGCGCAGCATCTCGCCAATCACATCCGGATCATTGCCCATCGCACACCCTCAACTAAGAATGCACTGTCGTCTCTGTCCACTGTTCACTGCACACTGTTCACTGTCTTTACACGTCCAGATCGTCGTCCGCATCGGGAGCCACAGCCGTCCCGCGTCTCTTCGCCAGCAGATACCCGCGCAGAAACGGCTCCAGGTACCCGTCCAGCACCTTGTCCACATCACCCACTTCCACCTTGGTCCGGTGATCCTTGGCAATGCGATAAGGCTGCAGCACATACGAGCGAATCTGCGAGCCGAAGTTGATCTCAAGCTTCGAGTCTTCCACCTTCCTGCTCACCGCGCGCTTCTTCTCAAGCTCGTATTCGTAGAGCCGCGACCGCAGCATCTTCATCGCCTTGTCGCGGTTCTTGTGCTGCGAGCGTTCGTTCTGGCACTGCACCACGATGCCCGTAGGCAAGTGCGTCATGCGCACAGCCGAGTCGGTCGTATTCACATGCTGGCCGCCCTTGCCGCCCGAGCGGTAGGTGTCGATGCGTAAATCCTCCACCTTCAAATCCACATGGATCGACTCGTCGATTTCCGGCGACACATACACCGACGCAAACGAAGTATGCCGCCGCTTCGCCGAGTCGAACGGTGAGATGCGCACCAGCCTGTGCACGCCGCTTTCCCCAGCCAGTTGTCCAAACGCATACTCCCCAGTGATCGTGAACGTCGCCGACTTGATGCCTGCCTCTTCTCCGTCCTGGTAGTCGTTGATCTCTGTTTTAAAGCCCTGCTGCTCGGCCCAGCGCAGATACATGCGCATCAGCATCTCGGCCCAGTCCTGGCTCTCGGTGCCGCCCGCTCCCGGATGCACCGTCACAATCGCATTCAGCGGATCGGCCTCGCCATTCAGCATCGTGCGCGCTTCCAGTGCTTCGTTAAATTCCGCCAGCGCCTTGATGTCGCGCTCCAGGTCGGCCAGCACATCTTCGCCCTCGCGCGCCAGCTCGAAGTAGGCTTCAATGTCGCCCGATCGGCGCACCATCTCCTCATCGTCGGCCACAAGTTTTTCCAGCCGCTTGCGGTCGCGCATCAAAGGTTTACTTGCGTTCGGATCGTTCCAAAGCGCCGGATCGGCCAGCTTGGTTTCTATGTCGGCGAGTTCCCTGCGGATACGGGCAGGGTCAAAGATACTCCCGCAGGTCGCGAACCTGATCGCGCACGGGAGCATAAGCGAATTCGAGATCGTTCAATGCCATGCTTTGCTCTTATGACCTGACTTTGTTTTGGACTTTAGCTGCGGAGACCGCCTGGCCAAGAACCTTCCTCCCGGCCACGGCAACAATCCCCAAACCAAGTATGGCACAAAGCCACGCAAACACGTCCCCATGCTCGCTATAGAAGGTCACGTCGTCGCGGAAGCCATACCCAGCCGGCAGCGCATCGGCCTGGTGCCGCGGTATGCTCTGCCGCACAACGCCGTTTGGGTCGATCACCGCCGTTACGCCGTTATTGGTATCGCGCAGAATCCAGCGCCGGTTTTCAATCGCCCGCATCCGCGCCATGTTCAGGTGCTGCCACGGCGCGCTCGTATCGCCGTACCAGCCGTCGTCGCTGATGTTCACCAGCACCTCCGCGCCCAGCCGAGAAAACTCCCGCACCTCGTCGGCAAACACCGCCTCGTAGCAGATGAAAACCCCATAGCGATGCCCGTTCAACCGGAAGACTTTCCGGTCCTCGCCGCGATCGAACCGCGAAACCTTCCCCGTCAGCTTGCGCGCAAAAAACAGCAACCGGCTGAACGGCACGTACTCGCCGAACGGCACCAGGTGAATCTTGTCGTAGCGTCCCACGCGCTGCCCGCCCGCGCTCGCCACCAGCGCCGAGTTGTACTCCCTCCAGCCGCCATCGCCGCCCACAAAATCCATCCCGATAGTGCCCACCACCAACGGCGCCTGGTTTGCGTGCGCAATTTCTAGCAGCGCCTTCTGAAAACGCGCATCGTCCTCAAAGAACGGCGCCGGCGACTCCGGCCACACGATCAGATCCGGATGTGTCGCGTAAGGCGAGCAAACAATCTCCCCCGTTGCCGCCCCCGTCTGCGGAATTCCTGCAATGTACGTCTTGCACTGCTCCCCGGCCAGCTTCGCAAAGTCCGCAACGTGCCGGTCCCACTCGCCCGTCCCCGTCCACAACCCCTGGCCAGCCACATCAAGATTCGGCTGGATCAGCACCGCCGTCGCCGTCGCTGCCGTCCGCACCGGCTGTACCAGGATGCCTGCCGCCCCAGCAACAGCCAGCGCCAATCCAAGCGCGCCCCACAGCAATCTCTGCGTGCGCCGCCCGAGCACAATACCGCCCACGATATGCGCATTCACCAGAACCAGCACAAAACTGATCCCGTAAACACCCGTCCACGGAGCCAGTTGATTCACCAGCGCGTTATCCACCTGTGAGTAGCCAAGCTGGTCCCACGGCACACTCGTAATCCGCGACGCCGCCAACTCCATCCCTACCCACAAAACCGGCGCCACCCCCAGCGCCAGCCGCTTGCTCCCAGAAGCTTTCCCGACCAGCGCCACCGCCAACCCGAACACCCCAAAGTAAAGTCCCAGCACCAGGCTGAATCCCGCCAGCAGCAGCGTCGGCGCCAGCGGCGGCATATCGCCGTACTGCATCATCGTGTCGCGAACCCAGTAGCAGTTGCCGGCGTACCACAATACGCCACTCACGTACGAAATCAGGAACGCACGGCGCAGCGGACGCGGCCTCTCGCCTTCTCCAGCCCGCACAATCGCCCAAAGCAGCGGCGCCAATCCAAACCACGCAAACACCGATCGCCACACTGGCAACGGCCCCGCCAGCGGAAATGGCAACTCCAGCAACCCGGCCGATAACCCCGCCGCTGCCCACAACTTCCATGAATCTGCTTGCTCGCTTGCTCGCTGCATCCTGCGCCGAGTTTAATGCATTGGCCGCCTCGCGCGGTGAGGCGCACATGAAACCTCAACCGGCGCCCCTCCTTTCCCTCCCAGACTATTTCCCTAGGCCGTATCGACATATAGGAAGAATGGAAGCGCTTGATCGATAAGCCAGATGTCATCCAATAGAAGTACTTGGTAAAGAATGCGATTGTCATTCTGAGTGAACGGGGCCCCAAGCGCTTTTCAGTCGTCCACCGGCTTCACCGACCCGCGGGGAATGAAACTGTGCCCCATCCATCGGACGTCTTTGTTTTTGTCCGATGGGTGGGAGTCCGTAGAACTTCATGACGACATCGCGTTTTGTTGAACTTGCATTTTTGTTTCTTGTCAGCTTGGGGGTGGTGAGTCGAAGGATCTGCTTCCGCTTTTCTCCCACCAGCTTTACCAACTCATTTGGGGCCGCAGTTCTCGGCACTCTACTCTTCCCGTATAGGTCGATACCGCCCAACCCACCCCGCCTCTCTCCGCAAAAATCACTCCCCGCCAAAACCGCATTCACGCTACAATTGCCCTATGAGCTTGGCGATTTTTGGAATGCGGCTGCTGGAAACGATGTTCTTCCTCGGCCTTATCGGTTCCGCCGTCGTGGTCCTCATCAGCTTTGTCGAAGACGGAAAAGAGCTGTTCGGAAAGGACTAAGGCTTCCTTTTTCTGGAGGTTGCCGGGCCTCAGTCCATTTTCATTGACACTCCTTTAATTCGGAAATAGACTCAAGCAGGGCAGACGATGATAGTAGCCCCTCCGCTTCCAGTAACGGCAACCACACGATGGCATCTACCAGAACGACCTTAGCTCCTCCCTCCAACCGCGTCCGGCTCATCGTGGCATCCTCCGTGATGCTCACGTTTATCTCTTTTTGGCGCGCGGCTGCCATCGTTCTCTGCGATCTCGGCTCCTCCGCCTTTTATGCCGGCGGCATCGCCGAGCAGGCTGTCGGCGCCGCTGCCCCCTGGTTCATCCTCGCCATCATGCTCTTCAGCTTCGCCGTGCGCGCTGTCTACGTCGAAAGCTGTTCCATGTTCACCCGCGGCGGCGTCTACCGCGTCGTCAAAGAGGCCCTCGGCGGCACCTTCGCCAAAATCAGCGTCTCCGCGCTGATGTTCGATTACATCCTCACCGGCCCGATCTCTGGCGTATCCGCAGGACAATACATCACAGGCTTGATGAATGAGCTGCTGAACGTTGCGGCCAGCAGTAACTGGCTCCCCCCGGCCCTGATGAACGCGCACCACGCTCCCTCCTTCCTCTTCGACATGAACTACACCTCGGCCGTATTTGCGGCCGCTGTCACCATCTATTACTGGTGGCAGAACATCATGGGCATCGAGGAGTCCAGCGGCAAGGCCCTGCGCGTCATGGAGATCACCACCGTCATGGTGATCATTCTCCTCATCTGGGGCGTTTTCTCGGTATTTGTGCGCGGCGCTCACATGCCGCCGCCGCCCACCGTCGTCAACCTCAAATTCAGTACCGATGCACTGGGCTTTCTCAAGGGAACCAGGCTCGTCCCGATCCTTGGTCTCTTCGGCATCCTGATGGCCTTCGGACACTCCGTCCTCGCCATGAGCGGCGAAGAGACCCTGGCGCAGGTCAATCGAGAGATTCAACACCCCAAACTGAAGAACCTGAAGCGGGCGGCGATTATCATCGCCATCTATAGTCTGATTTTTACTGGCGGCGCCACGCTGCTGGCCTCAATGCTGATTCCCACCTGGGAGCGGACGCACATCTACCAGGACAATCTCATCGCCGGACTCGCCATGTACATGGTCGGCCCCATGTTCTGGCGCATCGCCTTCCGCATCTTCGTCGTTCTCGTCGGCTTCCTCATCCTCTCCGGCGCCATCAACACCTCCATGATCGGCTCCACCGGCGTGCTCATGCGCGTCGCAGAAGACGGCGTTCTCACTGACTGGTTCCGCAAGCCCCACGCACGCTTCGGCACCAGCTACCGCATCATCAACCTGGTCTTCATCCTCCAGATGACCACCATCATCGTCAGCAGGGGCAATATCATCACCCTGGGCGAGGCCTATGCCTTCGGCGTCATCTGGTCGTTCACCTTCAACAGCCTCGCGATTTTGGTATTGCGCTGGAAGTACCATGGCGAACGCGGCTGGAAAGTTCCGCCCAACATCCGCATCGGCAACACTGAGATTCCCATCGGACTGCTCTCTGTCTTCCTGGTGCTGTTGTCCGTGGCCGTTGTCAACCTCTTCACCAAGTCCATTGCTACCGTCAGCGGCATCATCTTCGCCGCTGCCTTCTTCGTCATCTTCTACGTCTCCGAGCGCGTGAACCTGCGCAAGCATGCCCTCACCGCACGGCAGATGAAAGATCATTTCCAACTC
>CAYQOQ010000163.1:0-9656 GCA_964419175.1 uncultured Occallatibacter sp.
GGATAAATCCCCGGCCTACCGCCCGGAGGAGTTTTTCCGCAGCCTGTAAAGCCCACGGCGATTTTGCTGCATTTATGGCGGGGCTGTAACCGCGCCCTGTCAAAACAACGACTTAGTCAGAAGTTCGATAGAACTCACCGCGGGGGGCCAGCCGAATACACAATGAAGCAGCCTGGCACCCGATACAATGAAAGATAGAGTCCTCTCGAGGATTTTACGCGTCTTAAGTGTGTGAAGGGTAAACAGAAACTGGATGTTGCGCCGTAAACGGAAGAGAAGAAAAAAACAGTCGTCCGGCGCGGCGGGAGTCCTGCTGGGGATCTTGGTGCTTGGCCTGGTTGCGGCCGGGGGAGCGGGCTGGCTGCTTTTGACGCTCTATGGGCCGGAGACAGAGACCTTTGTTGAGCTGGCGCCAGGGTCGTCGACAATGGCGATTGGGCGACAACTGGAAACAGCCGGCGTGGTGCAGAGCCAGTTTGCGTTCGATCTGCTGCGGTTTTTGAAGCGGGGGAAGCTCAAGGCCGGGGAGTACAGGTTTGACCATAAGGCTCCGGTAACCGAGGTTTATGCCCGGATTGCGCGCGGGGACGTGTTTACAAGGACACTGACTGTTCCCGAGGGCGCGAACATTTTCGACATTGCAGCGCGGGTGGAACAGGATGGTTTTGGCACGCGTAAGGAGTTTTTGAACGCCGCGGTGGACGAGGTTGGGCTGGTGCGCGACCTGGACCCTGGGGCAAAAAGTTTGGAGGGGTACCTGTTTCCGGATACGTATCGTTTTGCCCGCAAGACACGCCCGGCGGAGATTGCAGCCGCGATGGTGCGGCGCTTCCGCGCGGTGGCGGGGCAACTGGGACTGAAAGAGAATGCGCACAGAGTGGTGACGATGGCCTCGCTGGTGGAACGGGAGACGGCCGTAGACAGAGAGCGGCCGCTGGTGGCCAGCGTGTTTGAGAACAGGCTCAGGAAGAATATGGCGTTGATGACCGACCCGGCCGTGATCTATGGGCTGGAACTGGAAGGCCAGTGGCGGGGCGCACTGGGGAAGAGCGAGCTCGCCCACGAGACGGCTTACAACACCTATGTGCACACCGGGCTGCCGCCGGGCCCGATCGCGAACCCTGGGGTTCGCTCGCTGCGGGCCGCAATGGAGCCGGCGCAGACGGATTACTTCTATTTTGTGGCTGCGGGAACCGATGCACAGGGACAGTCACTGTTTTCAAACACGCTGGAGGAGCACAACCGGCAGGTGGGCGAGTACAGGCGAGCGCTGAATAAGGCAGGCGAGCGATGATGAAGGCAGGCGAGCGATGATGAAGGCGAAGTGTACACTTAGCCGCCTGGCCGGCGTGACCGCGCTGGCGCCTTCGCTGCTGCTTTCCGGCTGCTTTGTGATTTCAACAACGCGGCACCTTCCTGTTCCCATAGCGCCGGCGATCGTCCAAACGATGAAGCCGGATGATCTTGTTGCGGAGTTGAACCAGCGCTGGGCTGCGTTGGATACGATGACCGCGAAGGTGGAGATCCTGACCAGCGTTCTTAAAACGAAAGAGGGCGTGGCGAGGGACTACACCCGCGTGGGCGGAATCATTGTGATGCGGAAGCCGGAGCAGCTCAGAGTGCTGGGCCGGGCTCCGGTGATCGGGTTAGAGATATTCGACATGGCCAGCGATGGGAAGAACTTTACGCTGTACATACCATCGAAGAATATCGCCTACAAGGGGCCCGCGACGCTGAACAAGATATCGCCGAACCAATACGAAAATATGCGGCCGGGATTTTTTCTTGACGCGCTGGTGGTGCGAGGGCTTGAGGCTGACGAGTATTATTCGGTGACGTCGGATTCGGAAACCCTGGAAGACACGGCCAAGAAGCACCTCTACTTTGTGCCGGAATACACGTTGAGCGTAACGAAGCATATGCCGGGTAGCCACAGGGACAGGCCAGTGCGTGTGATCACGTTTCATCGCGAGGATCTTCTACCTTACGAACAGGATCTGTACGACAGCGATGGCAACCTGGAGACACATGTCACCTATCGGGACTACCAGGATTTCGGTTCAGGGCTCTACCCGGCAACGGTGACGATCAAGCGTCCGCTCGAGGACTCGCAGATTGTTCTTCAGGTGGAGAAGGTGACGAAGAATGTGCCGGTACCGGAAGATCAGTTTGTGGTGAATGTGCCTGAAGGGACCACGATCAAGAACCTGGAATAGGGTGGTAGGGATGGGAAACAAATGGGGCACCCAAAAGGCGCCCCATTTGTTTTGGTGCGAGAAGCGTTGGTTAGAAGGTGAACCGTGCGCCCAACTGGATGAGGCGAGGGGTGCCGGCTGAGGTGATTTTGCCAAAGGTTGAAGAGGTTGGAGTGCCACCGACCGTATTGGCGACACCGCTGGACGCGGGAGCGTTGAGGCTGACGAGGTTGAAGGCGTTGGTGGCTTCGCCGCGAATCTGGAGGGTCATGTTCTCGAAACGGAAGTCGCGGAGGAGTCCCAGGTCGACATCGCGGTAACCCGGAGCGCGCAGGTAGTCACGGGGTGCGTTGCCATCTGCTCCGCCGATGCCGATGCCGAGGCCGGGGCCGTTGGCAACAAATGCTGCGGTGTTGAACCAGGCAGCAGCGGCGGCGGTGCGGCTTCTGTGCGGATCGAGGACGGGGTTGACGCCCGGAACGAGGTTGGGGCGATTGGCATTGGCGCTGTCGAAGCTCTTGTTGGAGCCTGTCGAGACGGTGAAGGGTGTGCCACTCTGCAGGGAGACGATGGGCGAAATGGTCCATCCATTGACGATCTGCTTCATGAGGAGGTTGGAGCCGGTGTAGTATTCGAGCTTCCACATGCCGGAGATGCTGGCCACCTGGCGGCGATCATTGTCGGCGGGTCCCTTTTCTTCCCAGAGGTTCAGGAAGTCCTGTGCAGTTCCCTGTCCGTCGCCATCTGGGTTGACGCTCTCAATGTTGTGGCTCCAGACGTAGAAACCATTGACCATGATGTTGCGAGCCAGAGGCCTGCTTGCCGAGATCTGGAGCGAATGGTAAGAAGCAGTCTCCTGGGATTCGAGGTAAGTGACCTGGCCGAGGGTCGGACCCAGGGCGGGGTTGGTGTCGTACTGACGGCGGGAGTTGGTGTTGGCCGTGGTTGCGCCCGCCGCATAGGGGGCATAGTTTTTGTCCATGAAGAACGGTAGATGGCGCGTGAGCGTTCCGACATAGGCGGCGGTGGCGCTGATCCCGAGGGGCAATTGGCGTTGAATAGCCGCGTTGAGTTGGTATGCGAGGGGCCACTTGTAGTCCTGCGAGATGGTTTCAATAGCGGCATTGGACAGGAAGCGTGGGCTGGCTGTGTTGTAAACGTAGGGGAATATGTCTCCGTTCGGGAACGAGGACGCTACGCCATTGGACAATTTGGGCGCATAGACATTTGTGAACGAGTTGATGATGAAGCCAGGCTGGCGCACGGCGAAGGGCTGCGCGTTTCCAGGCTGGTTCCATTCGTTGGCGGCAACGCTGCCGTAGAACATGCCAGCGCCTGCGCGAATGGCGGTTTTTCCGTCGCCGAAGGGATCCCACGAGAGGCCGAGGCGAGGGGAGAAGTGAGCGAGTTGGTTGCTGACGATGCCGCGCGGCACACCGGCATCCCCAGGGAAGAGCATACCGAGTGGCGCAGAGGGAACCTTGGTGGACTGGACGCCGGGTTTGAATGTGGCGGTCAGATCCGTGGATTCTGTTGGCGACAACTGCAGGTCATAGCGCAATCCCAAATTTAAAGTGAGGCGGGGAGTGAAGCGGTACGTGTCCTGAAGGAAAGCAGCGTAATACCAGGTGGAAGTGACGGTGTGGTAGGGCGTGTCCTGCTCCATTGTGGTGACGTTGCCGGTGACAAAGTCAGCCAAGGTAGCGCCGGTGGTGGTAGGAGCGGAGGTGGAGTAGTTAAAGATACCGAAGTTATAGAGGTTTCCGGCGATGGGGTCTTTTTCCGCGGATGCTTCGGCGCCGACATCGAGGGTGTGCTTACCCTTTGTCAAGCTGACCATATCGCGCAGCGAAAAGAAGGTTGTATTGCTGACCGGACCGGCGAGACCGCCACCGGCATTGAAGCCACTGGAGATGCCGAGTTGGGGCAAGGTCCTGGGCCCCTGGGTGGTGTAGGACGATCCAAGATCTTCCATGCCCACGACTGGGATGTTGACGCGGCCGCCGACGACGCGGGTGATGGTGAACCAGGCCTGGTTGGCGGTAGTGGCATTGATGGTGTGGATGTCGCTGAGGTTCAATTCCTGCTGCGTGCCGAAGGAATTCGTGGTGAGGTAGGGAATGTTGCCGCCGCCATAGGCGCCTTGAGTGGTTTTGAGCCTGAAGTAGCTGGCTGCGACGTGGTCTTTTTCCGAGACAGACTCATCGTACTTGCCGAGATACTCGTCCTGGTTGGTGGGGCCAGTGAAGAAGCCCGTGTATCCGTTGCCAGAGACGTTGGGCAGAGGGATGTACTTGGACATCAGGTTGGCGGTGGCCTTGTCGAGGAGGGCTGTTGGCATGCAGTTGAGGGTCGGGACCGAACAACCTGGCCCTGCGTTGGTGCCGAGGGCCTGAGTCTTGGTGCCCGGCAAGTAGACGGGAACCTGGACGCCTTTGCTATCCACTAATCCGGTAAAGTCGCCGAGGCGCATGGCCGCGCTGGGCACAACGGCGCCGGTCAACTGCTGCCCTACGACCTGGCGGAGGCCGGCGTAGCTGAAGAAGAAGAAGGCCTTGTCATGCTTGATAGGACCACCGAAGGCGCCACCGAACTGGTTGCGGCGATAATGCGCCTTGGTGAGCGCTTGCCAGTTGTTGGCGTTGAGAGCGGTGTTGCGGTTGAACTCGAACAAGGAACCGTGCCAGGAGTTGGTTCCCGACTTGGTGATGGCGGTTACGACCGCGCCGGACATGCGTCCGTACTGGGCGGCGAAGTTGGTGGTTTCGACGCGGAACTCTTCGAGTGCGTCCGGATTGGGCAGCGGGTTGCCGTAGTTGCGGAGGCCGGTCATATTGATGCCGCCGTCGAGGTAGTAGCTGACCATGGGGACGCCGGCGTCGATGCCGCCGTTAACGATGACCTGTGTGGAGGGGACGCCAATCTGGAAGTTGGGCGTGCCGTTGGGATTGCTTTGTCCGCTGGCACTGTTGGACATGACGCCGGCGGTGAGAGAGATTTCAGCGTAAGCATTACGGTTGACCAGCGGCAGACCGATAATCTCGTTGGGCGAAACGGTGCGTCCGAGTTCGGCGGTGCTGGTCTCAACCATGGGCGGAGCTTCAGTCACTGTGACGGTCTGGGTCTGGCCGCCCACGGCGAGCGTCAAGTTGAGGGCAATGGTCTGATCGACCGAGACAACGAGGTTCTGCTGCACAAACTTCTTGAATCCGGCAGCATTCACTTCAACGGTGTAGGAGCCGGTGGGCAGGTACTGGATGAGATAAGAGCCATCCGCGTTGGCCGCGGCGGTGCGGGCGAAGCCGGTGCCAGTGTTGGTGGCCTTGATGGTGGCCGTGGTGACCATGGCGCCCTGCTCATCCTTGACGGTGCCGGCGATAGACCCGGTAATCTGCTGCGCGCGGGCGACTAGACAGCCGCCAACGATGAGGGCGAGGAGCGCGAAGACGCGCAGACTCGTCGATTTCCAATTACTAAACTTCATACTGCCTCCGAAATTAAGGTTGTTGGATGTTGATTGTTGAAAGCGCCGCGCCAACATAGCGACCCCTTACTAGCCCGGATCACGAATTTACCCGGCAGGCAACGACACATAACCCATGTACCGTTTGACCTGATTGAGCGAGATGAACCGCCATTGCGATTCCATGCATCCAGCGACTACCGATGGCGCGATTGGGTCACCGTCCTCCAGGAAACGTTTCTGCTACTCCGGGAGGACCGGAGACCTTTTTGCGATTCAGGACAACCGCGTGGAGTTGCAGAAACCCATCCATGCCGATAGGCCCGAACAAATTGAGCTGGATTAGAGCCATAAAATAGCCTGTCTTAAGGCCGCAACAATCATCCACTCGGAAAACAGCGCTGCCAAGTCAATTCGCGGTGGCGACCACGGTGGTGGCCACAGTGGACGTTGAGGTCATTCGGTGCAGAAAGCATTGTCTGCGAGAGGATGAGCCGATTGACCACACATCCAGTAGAATGGGGTTGGGGGCACGTTCCAATCTCCTTAAATACTCAATTAGTTACGGGTATTCCGTTCTTCAATATCCAGGCAAGATCCGGTTCAATCGAAGGACGATTTGAAGCCGGGGAGACGGCGACCTGCCAAACTGGATAGAATTATCTACGCATCAGAGATTGGCGTGTTTGGGAATGTTGGAAGCCTGCTCTTTGGCACGCATGCGAGCCCTTAGATTGGAAACGAAACAGGAATCGCAGAGCCGGACGCTGAAAGTGCAGGGTGGTTTGTGGGCCCTAGCCAAGGATGACAGAGATGACAGAACCAGTTCCACACGAGAACGAACTTCTTGATCGCGAGGCGTGTTGGGAACTTCTGAATCGGGTGGCGGCAAGTGCTCCTCTGAAGCGGGCGAGCCGGCTACAGAAGCTGCTTCTCTATGTGGGACAAAGCGCTCTGAAGGACGGCCGGGATCAGGTGCGCGAGCAAGAGATCGGCACCAAGGTATTTGGGCGTCCTGAATCATACGACACCGGCATCGACAATATAGTGCGGACCAACGTGAGCGATCTGCGCAAGCGGATTGAGGCGTACTTTAACGGCGAGGGAGTACACGAGCCGGTAGTGATGGAGATTCCTCGGGGCAGTTATCTGCCTGTTTTTCATCATCGCCCGGCGGAGGAAGCAAGTGCTGCAGAATCCCCACTGAGTGAACAGGCTGCAGAATCCTCGTCAGCCTCTTCGCTTGTTACGCGTCTGCGGCAGCGCTGGGCGCTGGCAGCAGCCATTTTGGCAGCAGTGGCGATTGTGGCGCTCTCGGTGAGCTGCCTGACTTTATGGACGCAACTCCACTCCGTCAAGCGTGCGCAGCAGGAGTCGCCTGCGTTTGCCGCGTTCTGGGAGCCGATTCTGCGCGAAAAAGGCCAAGTGCTGATTTGCGCTGGAGGCAATGTACTTGCGCCGAATGCTACGAACGCCTTGCTGAATGTGATCACTGCCGGGAAAGACATCGACTACCCCTATTTTTCGATCACCACCCTGTCTTCAGTAACCATGTTGAGCACGCTGATCGAGCGTGGAGGAGCAACGCCCCGGTTTGCGTTCGCGGCAACGACGCCGTTGACGCAATTCCAAGAGCACCCGGTTATTCTGGTCAACGCCTACAACAACCACTGGACGCTGCTCCTCGGGGAATCTCTTCGGTTCCATTTCTCCCCTGAATTCGGCGAGCCCAATCACACGATCCTGGATCGTATGCGGCCGGATGTGGCCTGGAAGCGCGACGCATCTGTGCCTTACTCGAGCGCAGACGACTATGCTTTGGTGGCGCGGTTCTGGGATTCAACGACTGACAATTGGGTGCTGATATTGGCAGGCCTAGGCCGCAATGGCACAGAAGCAGCCGCTCAAGTTGTGACCAGTCCGCAGTATCTGGAGATGCTTCGAGAGAAGGCGGGCAAGGACTTCACGAACAGGAATATCGAAGCAGTGCTAAAGCTCAGCGTGATCGAGGGAAAGACCGGAGCTCCCTCGATTGTCGCCGTGCATGTGTGGTAGACACAGCTGAGACGCACAGAACGAGCGAGTGAAGCGCACGGGAATTGCGGCGACGCTTCTGTACATTTCTTCAATGGCTATTGGGGCGGTGCGCCGCGGGGGATGTTGGGCGTTCCTCCTGGGGGCATGCCGATTACGTTGACCGTGGTTGCGGTGAAGACTCCGTCCTTGAGGGCTCCCTCGGCGCGGAGCATGTCGCCGATCTGAATGTCGGCGAGGGTGATAGGCTCGCGGCGCTTGCGGAAAGTGGTGTTTTCATCGGCGACGAAGGCATGGGAGGCGTTGTCGATGGAGCCCAGGAGGGTGACCTTGACGCCATCCATTGCGATGACTTTGCCCATGATCCATGTCTTGCCGTAGTTGGCCTGCATCTGCTGCATTTGTTTGGCGCGCTCGGGGTCAACGAGCGCAATGGCGACAGCGCCGACAGATTTGGCCGTGGCGTCAACTTCGCCCATGGCGGTAAGGACATCGCCAACTTTGATGTCGGTGGGCTTGATTTGTTCAGGGGGATTGCCGCCGCGATCTGTGCCTTGATCGCCGCCTCTTCCCTGTCCGCCGCCCATGCCGCCTCGAGGACCGCCGCCGGGGCCACGCTGGCCGGCGGGCATCCTGAAGATGCGGGTGTTGACGCTGAAGTTGATGGTGTAGATTTCGCCGGTTTCGGTCTTGATGGTGTAGTGGTCGGCGGCGACTTGAGTGACGGCGCCCATGAGGCCCCGGCCCATGCCGCCAAATCCGCCCCGGCCGCCGCGCTGGCCGTAACCGCCGGCTCCGTTGTCCTGGGGGTCGGGGGAAGCGGGGGTTGCATCCTGGGCACAGGCGGCCGTACCGAGAACCAACGTAAAGATTACAACGGACAAGAGGCGGGTTTGCATGGAAGCTCCTGGAGCAGGGCTATGAGTCCCTATCGAGATAGACGAGAGAAGTGGGGCGGGAGACGACCGGGCGGGAGGGTCGGGACGCTTTGACTATTGCGGGGCGCTTTGGGCGGCGATCATCTGCTGAAAGGCGGGGAGTTCGTGGAGGCTGGCGAAGCTGCCGTCCTCGGCGATCTTTTTGGGGCTGGTGTAGCCCTCGTTGAGGGCCAGGCGGAGGTTCTGGATGGCGCACTCAGAGTTGCCGGTGCTGACGCAGCTCCTGGCCATGTAGTAATGCATGGCGCCGCGTTCCTGGGTGGAGGCGGGGTTTTCAACGCTGGCCCCTGAACGCGTCTGAAAGATCTGCGGGTCAATGGCCAATGCCGACTGGTATGCCTCCCAGCCCTTCTTGTCCTTGTGCTGGCTGAGTTGATTGGAGCCAAGGTTGCGAAGGATGAGGGCGGATTTGGAATCGATTTTGAGGGCCTTGTGGTAATAACGCTCGGCAGTCTTGTACTGCTTGAGAGAGTCATAGACGGTGGCGATGTTGTTGAGGACCTGGGCGTTGCGGGGATCGAGCTTGAGCGAGGCGTTGTAGCAGCGTGTAGCGTCTTTGAGGTTGAACATCATTTGGTAGGCAATGCCCATCTTGTTCCAAAGGCTGGGGGTGGGATTGACTTCTTTCGCGTAGGCGGCGATGGCGGCCTGATAGCGCTGATGGGAGGACAGAGAGTCGCCGATTTGCTCGGGTGTGAGCGGGGTGGCTGGCGCGGCGGTTGCAGGGCTAGTGAGAGGCGGGGGAACGGCGGGTTGTGTTGGCGTCTGGACCGGGGCCTGGGCCTGGGCCGTGATGGTGAAGGCGGCGAGCAGGGCCAAGACAGGCAGCCAACGGCGTTCATCGAATCTGGACATATCCCCCTCCCCGTGAGCGAAACAAGGGGCGGTCAAACGACGACGGCCTCGGATGGAACCTAAACACCAGATATTAGACCACCAAATGAAGACGGCGGCGAGCGGGTGCAATAAGAATCCAGGGCAAACGCATCTTAATTGCTATATGCGCGAAGGGTTTGGCTTGATGGG
>CAYQOQ010000164.1:0-9654 GCA_964419175.1 uncultured Occallatibacter sp.
TCAAACTGTTACTGCCACCCCGGCAAAGCCGGGGGAACTCCCGGTTGGATTAGCCAGCATCCAGGCCGCGCGTACGCGCATCGGTGAAGCCATTCATGTTTCCCCTTGTCAGTTGTCGCATCATCTCTCTGAACTCACGGGCCTGCCCCTGCATCTGAAGCTCGAAAACCTGCAACGAACAGGCTCTTTCAAAGAGCGCGGCGCTCTGAACAAACTGCTCACGCTGAGCGAGACAGAACGCAAGCGCGGCGTAATTGCAGCCAGCGCAGGCAACCATGCACAAGGGGTGGCTTTCCACGCCGCCGCGCTCGGCATTCGCGCTCAGATCGTAATGCCGCTGGCTACACCTCTGGTCAAGGTTGCGGCAACGCGCTCGTTTGGGGCCGAGGTCGTCCTGCACGGCGCCAGCTACGACGAAGCCTGTGACGAGGCGCTACGGCGTCAGGCGGAAGAAGGCCGAACTTTCATCCATCCCTTCGATGACACCGAGGTCATTTCCGGCCAGGGCACAATCGGCCTTGAATTACTCGAACAGGTACCGGACATAGAAGCCGTCGTGGTGCCGATCGGTGGCGGCGGATTGATCGGCGGCATTGCATGCGCCCTCAAAGAAACCAATCCGAAGATTCGCGTAGTGGGCGTCGAGCCGGAGAAGCTGCCTTCGATGCTGCGGGCGCGCGAGGCCGGCGCTCCAGTCACTATCGCCCCTGAAGCGACCATCGCCGATGGCATCGCTGTTCGGCGAGCCGGCGACCTCACCTTACCGTTGGTGACCCGTTATGTGGACGAGATTGTATCCGTCGACGACGAGGAGATTGCCAGCGCCATCCTTATGTTGCTGGAGCAGGAAAAAACTCTGGCTGAGGGCGCGGGTGCTGCCGCCCTTGCGGCAGTCGTCCAGGGGAAAACAAACCTCCGCCATCGCCGCACAGTGGTATTAGTCTGCGGCGGCAACATCGACGTTACGCTGCTGGCCAAGATTATCGAACGGGGCCTGGTCAAGGATGGACGCCTGTTGCGCATCCGAGTCTATCTCCAGGACCGGCCGGGCGCGCTACACCAATTGACCAAAATACTGGCCCGCGAGCGTGCCAACATTGTCGAAACCCTCCACAATCGCGCCTACTACGGCGTGAGCCTGGGAGAAACCGTAATCGATGTGACAATCGAAACGCGCGGAGCCACCCACATCACCGCCATCAGCCACGCACTACGCGAGGCCGGGTTCCGCTTCGAACGCATCCAATAACGAGCTGCACAGGCGTAAAGAGACTTCCATCAATGTTCGATAACGCTCTTCTCACCCAACGAGAGCGTTATACTTCTCCCTGTCTACTCGGAGGTTTACCGATTCATGCGCAGAGTTATAGCAGTACTCGTCCTGTTGTTTGCAGCAGCCGCCATGTACGCCGCGCCGGCCAACGCACAGGCTAACTGGAAGGCAAGAGTAGCTGCTTCCATGCCGCTGCTCGGCCATCGCAACTGGATTCTGATTGTCGATTCGGCCTATCCGCTGCAAAGTTCTCCGGGAGTCGAGACCATCGAAACGAATGCCAGCCAGATTGATGTTGTTCAATCTGTTCTGAAGATGATCAACGGGGCGATTCATGTCCGGCCCGATATCTATATGGACGCGGAGCTTCCCTTTGTCCCGGACGAGGACGCGCCGGGCGCTTCGGCGTATCGAACCCAGATCAGCAATGTTCTTCGCGGCTACACGGTCGAGTCTGTACTCCACAACAAGATCATCGCCGATATCGGTGAGACCGGCAGTCAGTTCCATGTACTCGTTCTCAAGACCAACATGACGATTCCGTACAGTTCAGTCTTCATCCTGCTTGATTGCAAGTACTGGAGCGCCGATGCGGAGAAACGTATGCGCGCGAAGATGAGCGCGGTGCAACCCTCTGCTTCTCGATAGGCCGCACAAACATTTCTTTGCTTCTACTTCATTCCATGGAGTCCAACGCGCAACAGCGGTTTAGCAGGGTTGGACAGGAGTTCGCTCAGCTTTCATGCTTTCCAGGGCACGCACGAGTGAGCAAACTTTCTCCGCACTCACGGCAAAGTGCTCGTATTCGCGATCGTGGACGTAGCCCATCGCGATTCCCCGCTTGCGAAATCGCATGGGACTGGGGACGGCCGTTCTCGCGCTGGAATGGAACTCTGAGGCACCCGTGGCTTCGGCAATGGACCCAATGGTTTCAGGCGACACTCCGCCACCGGGCATGATGGAGATTCGCGCATCTGCGATCTTTACCATTTGAGCGATCTGTCCCATTCCGGCACTTGCGTCTGGAGCGCCGCCAGAAGTGAGGACTCGGCTCGCGCCGGTCGAGATCACTTCTTCCAGCGCGGCAGCCAGATCGGGCGTCATGTCGATAGCGCGATGAAAGGTGACGGGAAGCGGAGCGGCTAACTCCACCAGTTGCCTGGTGCGCGGCACGTCGACGCGGGCGTCCTCGTCCAACAAGCCAAGAACGATGCCGTCGGCGCCGAGGTTGCGGGCGCGCCCGATCTCCTCTCTCATGACTTCGAATTCGAGATCCGTGTAGCAGAAGTCGCCGCCGCGAGGACGAATCATTACGAAAAGCCCTATGGAAATATGTCGGCGGACAGAGGCGATAAGCCCCGCGGAAGGAGTGATTCCGCCTTCAAGCAAGTCTGAGCAAAGTTCAACGCGTTGCGCGCCTCCACGCTGGGCGGCAATCGCGGATTCTACCGAGTCGATACAGATTTCCAGATTCATCACGAGATCTTTCAGCCCCTGCAAAGCTTAATTCAATTCCGAGGTCTTCTGGCGCTTTGAGGGGTGTTTCACTGGGATTTTCACTAAGGATCCCGCTGAATTTGCGCAGAAATCGACATGATGTTTACTACTTAAACAATAACAGCAACCTGCACGTTATTGATTATGAATGGGTTATTATTTTGGTGCACCATAATTTGTGCAATTGACGGGGAGGGGGGGTGGGGGTCTGCTCGAAATCGCCCGGCTGCGGACGGTCTTTCTCGTCCAGTGCCGAGTTGGATTTGACGAGGGCAAGGCTCCCACATGTTTATGATGCGCCTAAAGGTGCAAATTCGCTGCAAGGTTATTTGACCGACTGCGGACGGGCCTGGTGAAATCCCATCTGCATCTGCCGCTGGCTATTGCTCTGATTGCGGAGCACGGTCGCCAAACGGAATGTCGTTGGGGTCTGTCGCTGCCGAGCCGCTGAACACAGGCTTGCTGCCATCGGCCGTTTGGATATTGCTTTCGGTAATGGTCCAGTTTTTGGCATTGGCTATTGTGCCAGCGGCTGCTGCTTTTATGTCGAGATGATCGAGGCGGAAGTTGTCTAGAGTCGCATTGGGATAGGCGCTGACGTCGAATGCTTTTTTGGCGCCGGTCGCCTTGATATTCCAGATGTGCACATCACTGAAGTGAGGCAATCCCTGCTCATCTGGAACGCGCGTTGTGAGCGTGACCCAATAGGGCGGCACATCTTTTACCCCCTCCGGCAAGGTAGCGTAACTGTAGCTCGGGTTCCAATTCATTGTGATGTGAATAGGTATGGCCACGCCTTCCAAAGTCAGGTCGTGAATACGAATGTCCTTGGCAAACCCTCCTCTCGTGTGCGCGGACTTAAACAGAACTCCCGAAGGCACTCCGCTGAGGGCCGTAATGTTGTACGCCTCAATGTTGCGAAAACCGCCTGAGGTCTCGCTGCCGATGGTGATGGCCGCGGCTCCGTGACGGATGATCGAATCGTGAATCACAATATCTTCCGTTGGCCTGTTGACACGGAGGCCGTCGGAATCGCGGCCAGCCTTGAGGCACAAAGCATCGTCGTTCACGTCGATATCCGCGTGTTCGACCAGCACCTTGCGCGAAGAGTCGATATCGATGCCGTCTGTGCTCGGCCCCTTGCCGCCCTCGTTGTTGCGAATGATGACGCCGTCGAGGTGAATGTCGTGCGAGTAGAGAATCTGCACGGTCCAGAAACCGGAGCGCTTGAGCAGGATGCCGCCGCCAAGTTGCACGCTCGATGAATTCTGAATCAGGATGAGCCGCGGCCGCCGCGCATCGTAGTCCGAGGCCCAGCGCAGTCCCTTCGGTTCATAGATGGCGCGCAAGTCCCAATACGATTTCCACCAGATGGGACCATCGCCGTCTATAGTTCCCTTCCCGGTAATCGTTACGTTCTGCTGGTCGCGAACGTTGATGAGGGCAGCGGGCCATGCCATCTCGATACCGGCGATGCGCGTGGGAAGCATCGGGTAGTCCTCGAGTTTTTCTGAACCGACGATCGTGGCGCCTTCCGGCACATCGAGAGTAACACCCGACTTGAGAAACAGCGAGCCGCTCAGATAGGTCCCTGGCTTCAGAGTGACCGTGCCTCCAGCCGCGGCCGCCGCGTCGAGAGCCTTCTGGATGGAGGAGGTGTCGAGCGTTGTGCCGTCGCCTTTGGCGCCGTAATCATTCACCGAAAAGGTCTTCTTCGCAGGGGCCGGGGTAGCAGGCTGGTTAAGGCCTGACACGCTGGCGGTGACACCGCTGACGGCGGCAAACCGAGCCGGATCTGAATGTGCTTTTCCGTACAAAGAACTCTGCGCATGAGCGACTACCGCGCTCAAAATAGCAGCGAGAACGACAAACCGTTTCATGTCTTCTCCCACGAAAATGTAATACCAACATAGCATTCAATACACTAACAACGAATTCCTTCCGCGACTACCGTTTGTAATTGCGGATATAGTCCGGGACTTCAACGCCGGAAAGATTCCGATCGTCGGCAATTGGTGCAGCGGGCGTCAGCGAAAGTGGCAGGACGCCTGCCCAGATCGGCAAGGCATAGTCCTCCACATCGTCTTTCGGAGGGCCAACACGCAGCTTGGCTGAAGCCTCCGCAATCGGAAATGAGATCACCGACGTCCCTTTCATCTCCTGAGTCGTTGGTTTCCGAACACTATTCCAACGGCCCGGTATCAGACGCTCGGTAATGGCGCGCAAGGCCTCCATCTTAGCCTCGTACTCTTCGATCAGGGTGCCCTTGGCGAGCAGAACCACCGAACGATAATTCATTGAATGGTGGAAGGCCGAACGCGCCAGTACCAGCCCATCGATGAGAGAGACAGTAATGCAAGCCTCTGCGCCGGCACTCAAAGCCCGCAACATACGGCTGGCCGCGGAACCGTGAATCAGCAACCGCTCACCCTCGCGTCCATAACTTGTGGGGATCACAAACGGCGATCCTTCAAAGATAAAACCGATATGGCAGATCATCCCCTCGTCGAGGATGGCATGAATGGTGTCGCGATCATGGGCGCCCCTGGCCGGCAGGCGATGTATCTCCGTTCTCCCTGTGCGTAACGAATCTGTCATGAGCAGCACTCCTGTCGGTATCATAACCAGAGGAGTGGTTTAGTCCTAAATCCACTTTGCTGATTTTCGTTCGGTCCACCCTGGTCGAGGCGCTTAAAGGAAGTTTTGGCAACTGCGCCACAATCATCGGTGGCAAATCGGGCATGCATTTTCTGTACGATTCAATTTGAAGGTTTCAGAACTTGAAGCCGCGCAAAAGCCATTGGCCGCGGGTGTGCTGGTGGGAAGATTCCCATGAAGAACTTACTCGGCCCAAGAGGAGCATTTTGCTAACAGGAGCCATTCTGTGGAGCAAAGGCCGGCAGATTTCCCCATGCCCCTCAGACGCAGTTGGCGGAAATGATTTCTGATTCAAATCGACGATGGAATGTGCTTGTAGAATTACATGTAAAGTCTGTGCAAAGTGGAAACAGCCTGCTCACGCGAAGGCGCCGTCAGAGAGTCTTCTCGTTTGGGTCAATCCTCCCGAATTTAGCCGGGTGGGGATTGAACCATCTGCAGCTATCATCGTGGGCTCGCGGTAAACCGATTGTCGGTCTCTGGCGCGAAAATAGATATATGCTTGTGGTGAGCCTATGATCAACGGAAAGCGAATTGCGGTTGTGATGCCGGCGTACAACGCCGAGAAGACGCTGGAACAAACTGTGCGCGAATTGTCCGATGTAGTGGACATCAAGATTCTCGTCGACGACTCCAGCAAGGACCAAACTGCGGCTCTCTCCCGCAGACTTGGCGTGCAAACGTTCATCCACGATGCCAATTACGGCTATGGCCGCAACCAGCAGACCTGCTATCGCGAGGCTCTGGCCGCGGGCGCCGACATTGTGGTGATGGTTCATCCCGACTACCAGTACACCCCGTTGCTGGTTCCGGCCATTGCGGGCATGGTGGCCAGCGGCGTCTATGACATGGTTCTGGGGTCGCGCATCCTGGGAGCGGGCGCACTGAAGGGCGGAATGCCTCTCTACAAATATGTCTCAAACCGTCTACTGACAGCATTTCAAAACCTGTTTCTGGGCGTGAAACTGTCGGAGTATCACACTGGATTCCGGGCCTTTTCACGTGAATTGCTGCAAACTCTTCCGTTGCTTGAGGACTCGGACGATTTTGTATTCGACAACCAGATGATAGCGCAGACCGTGATGTTCGGCTTCAGGATCGGCGAAATCTCCTGCCCGACGAAATACTTTGAAGAGGCATCTTCCATCAATTTTATGCGCAGCGTGAAGTATGGGTTAGGAGTGCTCAGCACCACGGCCAGCTTCGTCGCGCACAAATGGGGCATCATCCACACTCCGCGCTTCGATCCAACCGGGAGAAAGATAACTCAGAAGTATTATTCAGAGCTTGGAAATTAGCACAGACTACTCATTTCCGGGTCTCATAGGCCAGCCTCAGCGGTTACTCTGAACGCTTGATGATGCAAGAAGAGAACATCACGCGCAGCGCTGCGACCATTGAGTGGCAGAGCGAGATTCGGAAGGACAATACGCATTTCTTATGTCGGATGGTTGATTGCTGGGGTAACCCGGCTAGTCGCCGCCGGCCGACATTTCGCAGGTCAGCTGCATGAATCAACTTCACAATGCTCAAGCGAGCACGCTTGAGCCATTTGCATTAGGGTTGATTTTGAGGTAAGGATCGCTTGCGGGTGCGCTCGAGACGAAATAGTGCGTTTCCAATAGAGTAGAAATGGCGCGTTGGCCCTTTGGAGGAATTAATGAAAGCCGAGTCTTCTGATAGCCAAGAAGAAACTGCGGCGTTTCCAGGAGAAGACCGACGAAGCAAATCAGCGAGGCTCGTGTGCTGGAGCGTATGCATTGGGCTGGCGCTGCTTGATGCTTGGTCGAGCCGACAATATACCAACGAGGATGGAATCTCCTACCTCGACATGAGCGACGCGCTCCTTAAACACAATTGGCACTTACTGATCAATCCGCATTGGAGCCCACTCTATCCATTCCTGATCGGCGTAGCAAGATGGATTGCGCGCCCATCGGCGTATTGGGAGCTCTCGATCGTTCATGTCGTGAACTTCGCTATCTTCATGGGTGCGCTTGGGTCGTTCGACTTTCTCCTGCGCCAGGTGATTTGCGATCTGGGAAGGGACGACGGGCGGCGAGATTCCGATTCGCTGGTGCTGCTACCGGCCTGGAGGTGGCAACTTCTTGGTTACAGTTTCTTTGCACTGAGCACATTTGTGCTAATCAATGGACTTCGTATAACAAGCCCTGATCTACTTGTTGCCGCGTTCCTCTATCTTGATGCTGGCCTTGTGCTCAAGCTCCGCAAGAGCACCAAGAGATCACGCACGTGTCTGCTGCTCGGGCTCACTCTTGGCTTGGGTTACCTCGCGAAGGCCATTCTGTTCCCAATGGCCCTGGTATTTCTGGCCGTCGCATTTTTCGTGATTGGCAAATGGCAGAAAGCGGTGCTTTCTCTCTCGATGACAGTGCTGATTTTCAGCGCAATCGCGGCGCCACTATTCATCGAAATCTCGCGAACGGTAGGCAGGCCCAGCTTTGGTGAAGCAGGGAACCTGAATCTTGCATGGGAGATAGAGGGGCAGGAGCATTTACCTTTCTACACCTCTGCCCCCCCAACTTATTTAAAGCACCCCCTGATTCTCTTGCACCGTCACCCCGATGTTTTTGGTTTTGGGGGGTCGGATGCGACATACCCTCTGTGGCGCGATCCCCAATATTGGATGGCCGGCGCTAGCACAGCGTTCGACCTCAGAAGCCGTCTGCGCTTTATTGTGCTGAACTTCGATTACTTGATGACTGACCCCTTCATTTTGCCAATATGGTGTCTAGCTGGAGGAGTGCTCATCCTTTTATTCTTGAGTCCGGATTTGCCCAGGCGCTCCCGGCATATTGTGAGGAGTTGGCCATTGTTCGTCCCAGGAGCCGCTGGGCTCGCCATGTACGTGCTTGTGCTCGTTCAACCACGTTACATTGCACCTTTTGTAGTGTTGGTCTCGCTCGGGCTTTTCCCGGGAATATTTCTCTCGAAGCCAAACGACCCTGGCAAACGAAACGCTACAGCTATAGTCAGTTTTGCGGCCTTTTCGATGGTCTTTACCGCACTTTTCGTCGCCTACCACCTGGCGGGTTCTCCATTTCCGCAGATGGTCAGCCAGTTGACTGGATCTCATCCTCGAAAGGCGGGATCGACTTATGTCCAAGCGGCCAAATGGTTGAATAGGGATAGTGTGCAACCAGGAGATACTGTTGCACTTATCGGTGAGGGTTCAGGCGGAATGATCTTGGCGCGATTGGCAGGCCTTCGAATTGTTGCACAAATACCTCCCGAAGTTGAGGACGATTTTTGGCAGATATCAGATCCGCGCCAGAAGACAGAAGTCTATGAAGCCTTGGCGAAGGCCGGAGCCAAGGCGGTTATAACGGAAGAGACGCCCCCTCCTGGCAGTTCCGCGGACTGGCAAAGAGTTGGAGATACACAGTACTACGTGCATATTTTGACTCTGCGGCAGGCTCCCGCATGGAGCGGCCGCGATTAACGAAGTAAGCCGGCTGCCGGCAAGGCCGCATCGCATGGCTTGCCACCGCACAGCGCGCCGGTGATTCCCTTGCCCTCGGTGATGGTGTAGATGCGGTCCGCTGCGGGCAGCTTCAGAGTTTCCTTGGCCCCGGAGGGCCAGTGAATCTCGACGGAGCCGGCTTCTGTTGCTTCGCCCAAACCAAAGTGCGCACGGAAGTCGTTCGACGAGAGATAGCTCCCGCCGCTGAGGACATCCTCTCGTTGCCGCATTCCAGCGGCGTTGAGATAGACGGTTGCGCCTACGGCGTCGCGAGGACCCTTTGGACCTCCGATCAACTTCAACTCCACCCAGTGATGGTGATCAGAGCTTACGTTGCGGAGCAGAACAGGAACACCATCCATGTTGTTGATGACCACGTCCATCTTGCCGTCATTGAAGATGTCGCCAAATGCAGCGCCACGACCCACGGTGACTACAGCCAAACCTGTACCTTCCACGGCCGGGACCAGATCGAACTTGCCATTCTTCAGGTTGTGGTAGAGCAGTGGTCGCTCCGCATAGCTTTGCCCCCACTCCGGGTGCTGATCCACTTGCGGGTACACATGACCATTCACAATAAGCAGATCCTTCCATCCGTCATTGTCGTAATCCAGAAATCCGTCGGCAAAGCTGACAAATGGAATGGACGATCTGGCGATTCCGGCCTGGTAACTGACATCGGTGAATGCCCCGGTCCCGTCGTTCTGGAAGAGAACGTTGTAGTCGTCTGCAAAATCGGTGT